>JBASRQ010000127.1:0-28030 GCA_049273895.1 Thermoplasmata archaeon | reverse complement strand
TCCATGCAGAATCGCTTGGCAGTGGCCGTCTTGCCGGTTCCCACGCTGCCTGTGAGAACAGCATTTTGCGAGAGGTTAGATTCGACTACTGGCTTGTACAGCATGGCCAGCTTCTTCATCTGCGCTTCTCTGTGGACCAGCTTCTGAGGAACGTAGTCGAAAGACAGTGTCCGCTGGTCCTTGAAAACGCTCTTGCCCACGGTGTCCCACATCTGCTTCAGCTTCTGGATTCTATGTGGCTATCGGCACATTGTCTTTTAAAAGATTCGCGTGCGGTCAGCGAAACTCCTCCTGAGAGGACAAACGATTTAAGCTCTCAACGACTTCGACGGGCCGGAGAGAGAATGGCGGACGAAGACGTCATCAGCTCGGTAGTGAAGAGCACCAGATCCATGCTGAGCTCTGAAACGCTCCTAATAGAGGCCGTCCAGGACCTCGTGAAGGACGAGGTCAAGAAGACCATAAGGGAGAAGCTGGATGCGAACCCTGAGCTGAAGCAGGAGCTCAGGCTCGCGGTGCAGGAGCTCATGGAAGCCAAGGTGCACGAGGCCTATGCGCTGCTAAAGGTGGGCAAGGTCGGCGCGAAGATAGGGATAGAGCTGGTGCCTCCGAAGCTGAGGAAGGAGATCGGGCAAGAGCTAGCGTCGATGTTCGAGAAGGAAGTCAACCGGATGCTGGAACAGGGCTGAAGCTCGTGCATCGAGCTGCGTTCCAATTCAACACTGGCTTAGTCTTTGTGTTATTCTCTTGTTTTCCAAAGGAGATACTTGAAAGAGGTTTGAAAAAAGAGGGCCGGAGTCTACCCGAAGAGCGCGCTGAGACCGGCTGCTGCCTCTGCCTCTGAGACTCCTTTCTCCTCTTTCTTCTCTTCCTTCTTCTTCTCGTCCTTCTTCTCCGCAGGTCCTGAGGCCGGCGCGGCTGCAACTGGCGCTGCCACTGCGGTGGCAATGGCCTCGTCTATGTTCACGCCCTCGAGGGCAGCTATGAGCGCCTTGACGCGGGCTGCGTCCACGCTGACGCCGGCTGCCTTCAAGACACTGGTCAAGCCCTCTTCCGTCACGGGCTTCTTCGCCGCGTGCAGGACCATCGCGCTGTACACATATTCCATTCTTCTGCCTCCTTCGATAGATTATCCGAACAGTGCTCCCAGGCCGGCCGCCGCCTCGTCCTCGGAGACCTTCTTCTCTTCCTTCTTCTCCTCTTTCTTCGCTTCCTTGCCCTCGCTGCCCCTGTCCTCCGGCGGCTTCGGCACATTGCTCAAGACGCCTTTGAGGTCATCGTCGAGTGCGGCCGGCACCTTGGATGCTAGCGAGAGCATCTGGGCGTTCGCCTTGGCGAGCATCATCTTGATAGTCTCCTTGTTCGCGATCTCTGCGTTCACCGCCAGGTTGAGTGCTTTGTAGTGGGCGTTTGCGAGCATCGGTCTGATGGACTGCTTTGTCGGGTATGAGATGAAGACCGCGAGATTCATCGCGCCTGCAGCGGCCGCCTTGACCTGGTTCATGACCATCGTGTCGTCTACCGCCAGCACGTCCTTCTTGTAGACCATGCCGTCCTCGTAGGCCGCGTTCAGGTCGAGGCCAACTGTGAGAGGATAGATTTCGAGCTTCGAGAGCACGAGCGCGACTTCTCTCGGGATCCGGTCGCCCTTCTTCACGAGCAGCTTGTCCTTCTTGATGACGACCTTGCCCTGCTCTATGGCGGCAGGCAGGCCCGCCTTCTGCAGCTCTCCTACCACAGGTCCTGGCTTGAACGGCGTTTCCCCGGCCTTGATCTCGATGTCGTCCGGGGCGACCTCGCCGCCCTTCGCGGGCATCTTGGTCTTAGTCGCGTCCAGCTGCCTGAACAATCTGAACGGGTTGAGATCCGATGTGACGATCGCGCACTGCCCGTCCACGCTCGATGCGAGCTTGTCCAGGCCCTTCTTGTCCTTCGCAGCCTGCTGGAGCGCGATCTTCAGAAGGGTGTTCTTGAGCATTGTGATCTCGGCCTTTCCCCTCAGGTTCGTCCTCATGGTCTGGAAGGCCGGTGCGGGCACTCCGTGAACGTCGATTATGCCGATGACCTTACTCTTAGTGATCCTCTTGGTGAGATCCGTAACGGCGTCCTTCTTCCAGCCTGCCACGTGCGCCATCTCACATCACCCTGAATGACGGACCCATGGTCGTCTTGACATAGGCCGACTGAATGTTCTGCTTGCCCCGCTCAAGCTTGATCATGAGCCTCTTCAGGACTGCGTCCAGATTCTCCGCCAGCTTCTCCGCGGGCATGTCTTTGGTTCCGATGGGTAGGTGGAATGTCTTCCTGTCTCTTGTCCTGGCCGTAACGCTGCTCCTGAGCTTCTCGATCGCCGCCTTCGGGTCCGAGCCGGGCGGTATCGGCTTCGGCATCTTGCCTCTCGGAGCGAGGACGACACCGAGGCGCTTGCCGATCGTAGGCATGAGCGGCGCCTCTGCAAGATAGTAGTCTGCGGTTCCGGCGAACTTCTTCGCCTTTGACTTGTCGGATGCGAGGGCTTCGAGCTCCTCGGGCTGCACGATCACGTCAGCGATGCCCTTTGCTTTCACCGCCATCTCAGAGCTTCCGAAGATGCCGACCCTGATCTGCTTGCCACGTCCGTTCGGGAGGATGATCTCCTCCTGAAGCCTGTTCTTCGGGTTTGTCAGGTCGATGTCCTTCAAGTTGACTGCGAGTTCAACCGATTCCAAAAACTTCCTCTGCTTCGACTCGGCTTGAAGCTTCTTCATGATGTCGATGAGGTGTTGGTCTACCACTTAAGACCCCTCCGATGTAGTGCTGGCGAGCTTGT
Organism: Thermoplasmata archaeon; assembly: GCA_049273895.1. Lineage (GTDB taxonomy): Archaea > Thermoplasmatota > Thermoplasmata > UBA10834 > UBA10834 > COMBO-56-21. The sequence goes on along the minus strand of JBASRQ010000127.1, from coordinate 25,221 downwards.
GGCTCTCCTACATGCCTAGGGAGTGGTGCCAATGCAGAAGGGGTTAATAAGCCTTTTGTGGTCTCGTTTCTGTCATCTGGCTACGCCATTTGATGTGTTCCGCAAGTGATGCTGAGAGGCAGACGTGGGGTTCTGTTGCATCATCAGATGGTAGCTGATGCTGGTCAAGCCACTGCACCCGTGTAACTCGTTCCATTCTGCTCCGACCGTGCTGCCATCGCTGGCTCGTATAGGATCATCATCACGTCATGCTGGAACGCGCCGGGGTTGAACCGTAAACCCCCTGCCATCCCGTTCGAGATGGCTGTTTGCAGCAGGTTTATGCTGGCATTTATGTGCCTGTCGAGGTGCCAGCCACAATCGCATTTGAACTCTGCGCCCATTCGGGAATCCTGTATCCTCCCACATATCGGGCACGTTCTGCTGCTGTTTCTTGGATCGACCTTGATCACAGGGATGCCCTTCCATTGTGCCTTGTACTCGATGATCTGGTGAAGCTTTCGCCTGGGCCACATGCTCAGACGCCGATTCAGTTCCTTGCTCTTCGTCGGCCTCATTCCCTTCAGGTCCTCGAGAACGATTGCAGATCTGTGTTCCTCTGCGAACTTCAGAACCGAATTCGCCAGCTGGTGTATCCTGTAGTCGATTCTATGGTGCTCCCTCGTTCCCTCTCTCCTGCAGAGGTTTCTCGAAGTACGTCTGTCGTGCGCCTTCTTCTTTTGTAGCCTCTTGCGCCTGTCGTGATGCCGCTGCTGGATGACGGCGACTTCTGGGAATTCTGCTTTGACGGCCTTGATATTGTCGCCCTTTGCGAACGCCCCGTCAAGACTCCGCTCGTTCGTGTCCAGGGAGATCACGGAGTCGGGAGTATATGGTTTGGGCGCATCCTTCCTGAATGCAATCATCACTCGATTAAGAAGAACGGTTAGTGATCCGAGAGAGAGGGACGTGTCATCCAGATACTTCCGATGATAGTGGCTGACGATGAGCTTCAATTCGACATGGCAGCCCGCCCTTATCGGAAGGTCGATGATTCCGAACTTCCGATCTAGCTTGTACGCCTGGTTCTCCGTTTTCATCATCAGACGCTTGACGTAGGGGATCCTGCACGCGAAGCCTTTCCGAACGCGCCTGCGGTGGTTCTTGAGGACGCCACCAGCCACTTCGAACGCTGATACCAGGTGCTTAGCGTACATCCTCGGGTGTTCTTGACGAAAATCCTTGTAAGCAATCTTAACCAGAGCGTTCCTCGAGCTGACCCGGGCTTGAAGGCCTGCCCTGACCGCATTGTTGACTGCCAATCTGAAGTCTTCGAGGAGGAACTTCGCTTCGGATGGAAGGTCCGACTCCAGATAGAAGACGACCCCCTTCACCAGCATCCTGTCCTTGACGATAGCTAGTATATTACCCTTCTCCGACTACATGTAGCTCCTTGAAGCCGACGTTCCCGTCTCCCGTCGGCTTCACCACCCGAATTGTTCCATAACCCACACGTGGAAACAATTTAACGGTGATGATGTCATTCGAAGGTTCGCGTGGAGAGTGAGCTTACGGTTCGGAGGATCGTGATCGTCGGGGGTGGCTGCGGAGGCGCAACTGCAGCGCAGTTCGCCAGGAAGACAGACAGAACAGCTGAGATAACAATCGTCGAGCGCGAGCCGTACCCGCAGTATTCCAGATGCGGTCTTCCCTACGGCATTTCAGGTATCATACCAGAGCTCACAAACCTTATCGAGGCGCCGGAGGAACGGCTAAAGAAGAACAGGATAGCCTGCCTCCTCGCTAGCACAGCCGAGTCCGTTGACAAGGCGAAGAGGGTCGTCCATGTCAAATGCCCTGACAAGAAGCTCGAGCTCCCATACGACGCTCTGATATTGGCCACGGGCGCACGGGCATCAGTCCCTCCCATCAAGGGAGTTGCCAAGGAAGGGGGCAAGCCTGGCGAACTGAAGCAAGGCGTCTTCGTCCTCAGGACTATCGAGGACGCTCGCGGCATACAATCGCTGGGAACCAAGGGCAAGCGCGCGGTGGTCATCGGCGCCGGACTAGTGGGGCTCGAGGTCGCCGAGGCCCTGATGGTCCGGGGTTGCAAGGTCACTATCATCGAGTATCTTTCGAACTGCATACTTGCGATGGTCGACGACGACATGGCGCAGATTATGAATGAGGCTGTCGCGAAGCACGGCGTCAAGATGTTCACCGAGTATCAGGTGACCGAGCTTCTCGGAGATGACAAGGCCAACGGAGTCGTCGCCAAGGATCGTAAGACAGGAGAGGAGCGAGAGTTCTATGCGGATTTGATTGTCGTGGCGACGGGCCAGCGCGGCGAGACAGAGCTTGCGAAGCAGGTCGGGTGCACCGTCGGTATGACGAAACAGATCGTCGTCGACGACAGATGCGAGACCTGCGAAAAGAACATCTATGCTGTCGGCGATTGTACGGAGTATCCAGACCTCGTGACTGGCAAGCCAGATGTGAGTGGTCTCGGGACCATCGCAGTCAAGATGGCAATGGTGGCTGGGGTCAATGCGGCGGGCGGACAAGATCGCCTGCCGAAGGGATTCTTGCTGACAAGAGCGACAGAACCGTTCGGATGTCAAGTCGCGGCCGTCGGACCAACGACTCCTCAGTTAGAGGCGGTCGGGATCAAGCCGCTTGTGGGAAAGGTAAGGTCGTTCACGCTGCCGGACTACTACCCCGGCAGGAAAGAGATCTACGTCAAGGTGCTAGCTCATCCCCAAACGGGGAAGATACTGGGTGCGCAGATTGTAGGCGAGGAGCGAGTGCACATGAGGATCAACGCTTTCGCTGTTGCAATCCAAGCAGGAATGACGGTCAACGACCTATCGAAGTTGGAGACCGCATACTGTCCTCCCGCTGCTCCAACGGTCGACCCAATAACGATCGCATGTGAAGCTGCTAAGTTGAAGCTGGCTCGAGGCGTCCAGCCGGCGACCTAGGAAGCAATTCAATCTTCAGGTCAGCGCAGATTACCTAAAACAATCCCCTGTACCCGCCGGCTTCGACATCCTTCATGACCTGCTTCGGGTCTTTGCCGTCGACCGTCACGCCCATCGAGACGCAAGTGCCGACAACCTCCTTGAATCGGGATTTCTTGTCCTTTCCTAGCATCGAATCCTTCTTCATCTCAGCGATCTTCTGGACCTGCTCGACTGTGAGATTGCCGACCTTCGTGGCCTTCGGGCTTCCGCTGCCCTTCTCGATCTTGATCTCCTTCAGAATGAGGGCCGAGACGGGCGGTGTGCCGACTTTGATCTCGAAGGCCTTGGTCTTGGAGTCCACTATCAACGTGACAGGGACCTTCATTCCCATGAACGCCTTCGTCTTCTCGTTTATCGCGTTCACAACCTGGATAACGTTCACGCCCATCGGGCCCAGTGCGGGTCCGAGCGGCGGGCCCGGCGTCGCCTTTCCCCCGTCGACCAGGACATCGAGTTTCTCTGCCATTGTGTTCATCTCTCCTTCTCAAGAACCCTTACGTGATCGCCACGGATCGTGACGGGTATCGGCACCATCGCCTCAAACAGCTCGACCGTGATTTCCTCTTTGTTCTCGTCGATCTGCTGGACGCGTGCCTTCTCTCCCTTGAACGGGCCAGCGATGAGCTCGACTATGTCGCCCTCTACTATGCCTGAAACGATTGGTTTCGGCGTGAGGAAGTGCTCGATCTCCGCGAAGCTCGTCTCGCCCTTCACGATACCGCGTGTCCTCCGGACGCCCTTGACGAGGTCCCTGAGGCTATCGGTGTTCATCGCCTCGACAAAGACGTAACCTCTGATCGTCGCAGGAGACAGTATTGCGAACACTCCCGACGGCTTCGGCTTCGCCCTGCTAGCAAGCGAGTCCGCGACCGCCTTCTCGTGGCCTATCGATGTCTTCACCGCGAGCATCGATTGTCTCGCTGTGGCCTGCAAGGTCGCGACATCGTTCATGCTCGGGTTGTCCTTGAGGCTCGCGTTCACCAGCACCGTGATCTTGTCGCCATATCTCGCGCCCGTCGGCGATGTGATCTTGAGCGTGAATGATTTCTCCTGTCCAGGCATGATCTCGAAGAGGCGCTCGTTCGTCTGGTCGGCCGACGGCGTGTTCTCCCAAACGACGCCCACTGCGTCGTAGAGCTTCACGAACCACTCGGGCGAACCCTCCTCGGTCGCTGAGAAGAGCGTGTCAACCTTTACCACGACTTCATGCGCCTGGCCGTCATCCGGAAGCTTGAGAGTCATCTCGAATTCCGATGCATCTCCGGACGCCATCATTCGCTTCGTCTCGCCTTGGACCACGAACTGCAGAACCTTCGCTCCCACCTCTGGAGCGTGCGTCTCCTTCTTTGGTTCCTCTTTCTTCTTCGGCTCTATGTCGAAAAGTCCCAATCAAATCCCTCGTGTTTCATCTCGTGCCCGGAATCACTTGAACGCGTTTATCAGGAGTTTCGAGCCGTATTCGAATATCCAATAGATCAGAAATCCCAGGCCACCTATCATCAGCAGCCCGATCGATGTGATCTGTGTGACCTTGAGGTACTCGTCTCCTGTGGGCTTCCTGGCCATTTTGATCACGCGGCCGTACTTGCCCTTGCCCACGTGCTTCGTCTTCTCCTCGATCTTCCGCTGAAGATCCCAGGACTTGTCCACTATCTCTTTTATCTCGGGCATTGCCTTCAATTCCCAGTACAGTAACTACTTTATAAAGTCTAGTCCCAAGTCTTTTGCCTTCCTCTCCTTGGAAGGACCCAGGATGTGCTTTGACTTGACCCCCGTTATCACAACCATAACCCTGATTGTGTTCTCCAAGGTCTCGTCGATCGCCGCGCCCCAAATGATCCTCGCGCCGGAGCTGATCTTCGATTGAATGACCTCGGCCACCTGTTCCGCCTCTGTCACGGTCATGCTCGGCCCGCCCGTCACGTTGACCAGCGCGGCCGTTGCCTCGTGGATGTCCATCTCGATCAGCGGTGAGCTTATCGCCTCGTTGACGGCCACGATCGCCGCGTCGTCGTCATCGGACTCGCCTAGACCGATCATCGCGACTCCGCCGGACTTCATGATCGTCTTGATATCGTTGAAGTCCAGGTTCACCAGACCTGGCTTGGTGACGACCTCAGTGATGCCTTTGATCGACCGCATCAGGACCTCATCCGCCACCTTGAATGCGGCGTTTACCGAGAGCTTCGGGACGATCTCCAGCAGGCGGTCGTTCGGAATCACGATAACCGTGTCCGCGATGGTCCGCAGCCTCTCGAGGCCCCACTCGGCGTTCTCCGCTCTGACAGCTCCCTCTGCGGCAAACGGCCATGTGCATATTGCGACTGTGAGCGAGCCCATCTCCTTCGCGATCTGGGCCGCGAAAGGCGCAGCGCCAGTGCCAGTCCCGCCGCCGAGACCGCATGTGACGAACACGATGTCCGCGTCCTTCAGAGCTGCACGGATCTCCTCCTCGGCTTCCCTTGCCGCCTCCTCGCCTACCTGAGGCAAGGCTCCGGCGCCAAGGCCTCTCGTTGTTCTTCTGCCCAGCAGGAGCTTGTGAGGAGCCCTCGTCATGAGCAGGTGCTGAGCGTCGGTGTTCGCGGCGTACAGTTCCGCGCCGACTATGCCAGCCTCTGCGAGCCTGTTGATGGTGTTCGACCCTCCACCCCCGCAGCCGATGATCTTGATGTTGGTCTTCAGACCCTCAAGTATCCTCGTCAGCTCCTCATCCTCTGCGGTGAGGGCCCGGAAGGATTCGGGCGATTTCTTCTGCTGCTCTTGCTCGGCAGCGGAGATGATGCTATCGACCAGGGACTTCATGTCGAGCCTCCGAAATGTTCATACTTGATGTGACAAAGCACGGCCCTGAGCCCAGCTCACGGGCTGAAAGCACCGTAGCTGATTAGCTCTATTAAACGTTTCGGAGGGCCATCCAGCGTCTTCAGCGGACCAGGTCGACCTCGCCAACTCCTTTGTATCTCTTCTCTTGGCCGGGCTTGCCCAGAATCTGCTTCGACTTCACGCCGGTTGCGACGATCATGACCCTCACGGTCTTGTCCATCGCCGGGTCGATTGCCGCGCCCCATATTATCCTTGCATTGGCGCCGACTCTGCTCTGGACTTCTTCGGCAGCTTTCTCCGCCTCCGATATCGTCATGTCGGTGCCGCCGATGACATCGACGAGCACGCCGTTGGCCTCACTGATGTCCACTTCGAGCAGCGGGGAGTTGAGTGCCTGATCAATTGCTTCCTGAATCCTCTCTTCTCCGGGAGCGTCGGATTCGCCCAGGCCTATCATTGCGACACCAGCTCCCTTCATAATGGTCTTGATATCGTTGAAGTCCAGGTTGACCAGTCCCGGTCTTGTGATTACCTCTGTGAGGCCCTTGATCGATCTCATCAGGACTTCGTCGGCGACCTTGAACGCCGCGTTGAGCGACAGCCTCGGGACGACCTCGAGCAGCTTATCGTTCGGGATGACAACCACTGTGTCCGCTGCGTCCCTGAGCCTCTCTAGCCCCCACTCCGCGTTCTCCATCCTCATCTTGCCCTCGCCTCGGAAGGGCAGTGTGGCGACCGCGATCGTCAGCGCCCCCATCTCCTTGGCCTGTCTTGCAACGACAGCAGCCCCGCCCGTGCCGGTTCCGCCGCCGAGGCCGCATGTCACGAAGCATATGTGGGTGTCGATGAGGATCTTCTTCAGCTCCTCCTCGGCCTCTCTGGCTGCCTCCTCACCGATCTGCGGAAGAGCACCAGCGCCAAGGCCTCTCGTGACTCTTCGTCCGAGCAGTATCTTGTGCGGTGCGTGGAGTGTCAACAGGTGCTGCGCGTCTGTGTTGGCTGCATAGAGCTCAGCGCCTACTATTCCCTCGTCGTAGATCCTTGCGACCGTGTTCGATCCGCCGCCGCCAACACCGATTATCTTGATGTTGGTCTTCAAGCCCCTCAGTATCTGTTCGAGCTCGGCATCGACACGCTGGTCTGCGCCGAGCGCTGCGGCTTGAGCCATGCTGGCTCCTTGGGTTTCTTCGCGGGCAAGTGCGTCTTCGACTAGGGATCTCATCATTTCGGGTCACCTTCGGGGAACGTCGGGCGGGCGCTCTTCCGTATGCTGGAAGTGCATCCCTCACGCGCGTTCGCGTGCATATTAAATATCGCAATGTGAGTATAAAATGATTTGGTAGAGGCACTCCGAGCGTGACTTGAGGGAATTTTCTTCTCCTCCCAAGTCGATTGGAGGGCGTGAAAGTCCGGGCTCATGTGTTCTTCGAGGGCCTCGTGCAGGGCGTGTTCTTCCGCGCGAACACAAAGAAATGCGCAGACGCTCTCAGGCTGACTGGCTGGGTCAGAAACACGCATGACGGCCGGGTCGAAGCGGTGTTCGAGGGCGAGAACGCGAAGGTCCACCAAGCGATCGATTGGTGCGCATCCAAACAACCTCACGCCAAGGTAGATAGAAAGGACGTGGAGTTCTCAGAAGCGAAGGGCGAGTTCGAGGACTTCATGATCCGCTATTGACCGAACGCGTCCCCGTAGGTCATCAGCGGATTGTCGTGGTGAATCACACGCGCTTGCTCTTCCGTCATCAGGCCCTGTTGTAGGAATGCATTTGTCCTCTTGGGGACTGTGGATATTGCCAACACGGCCCCAGGTCTCCTGGGATCGTCCAGGAAGTCTGTCTCCATGAGGAACCTCGTCCCTTTTCCGAGAGCCTCCTTGATTGCGTCCTTCCCTGCAAGGACCGAGGGCATCAGCCCGAAGTTCTCGATGGGCCTTATGAGTGGCGGAGCGTAGTGCTTGACGACCTTCCCTCTCTCCAGTCCCGCCCTGTCGGCCATCTCGGCCAGCTGCTTCATGGACTCGGGCGTCGCGTGCTCGGTGTGCAGCACGATCGCGCATCCCGTTTCTTTCGCGAGCACCATCGCATATTGCAGTATCTCGTTTGATGCGACCCAGAGCTCCGTCGAGACGGGGAAATGTGGCCGTCCGACCTCGCCTATTGCGAGTGCCTTGCCATCGCGAACGTATTCCGCAGCGATGTCCACCCCCTCCATCATGATCTCAATGGCCTTCCCTAGACCATGGATCTTCTCCAGGACCATGAGCTCGACTGGGTACGGTCCCACGGTCGCGTACGCCTTCACGCCCGTCTCTTTGTTCACTCTTTCCTTGACCGCGATGGTGAGGTCGAAGCTCTTTCGAAAATCCTCTGCGGACCTGACATGGACCTCTTCGTACGGAAGATGGGAGATGATGATGTGAGTTCCTCCGTGCCTCTCGAAGTCTCTCACCGAATCGACGTTTGCTCCCCTGAACGGCTCAAGATGCAGGTGGTTGTCCAGAATGGGAACTGCCATGCTTGTGCCCGGCTCACTTCAGCAGACCCGCTGCCTTGAGCTCCTCGGTGATTTTGTCCACGGCGGCCTCGACGTCCTCGGGCTTTCGCGCGCCCGTGCAGACGAGCTTGCCGCTGCCGAAAAGGAGGACGACGACCTTCGGGTTGTCAATCCTGTAGACCAATCCAGGGAACTGCTCGGGCTCGTACTCGACCTTCTCGAGTCCGAGGCTGATCGCGATCGCGTTGAGGTTGATCTGAGCGCCCAGGTCGCTCGACGCAACGATGTTTTGTACCTCTATCTTCGGCTCGACCTTGATCACGATGCCCGCGGCCTCGATCTGCTTCGCGACCTTGCTTATCGCGGTCTTCACCTGCTCGAGGCTCTTCGCGCCCGTGCAGACGACCTTCCCACTCCTGAAAAGAAGCGTCGCCGTCTTCGGTTCCTTGAGCCTGTATATCAGACCAGGGAACTGCTCGGGCTCGTATTCCGCACCGTCAAGCGCTAGCGCGATCGCCTGCAGGTCCAACTCCCCACCCAGAGATGTTGAGGCGACAACATTCTCTATCTTGATGACTGCCATTAAAAGCACCACCGGCTCCGACCGTATTTAAATGGGTATTTAAATACATTTCCTGGAAAAGCGACGTTTCTAGTGTACAATCTAGGACGTGCTGGCTTCTGTTGTTGCCGATATTCCTGAGGCACATGACCCAGGAGAAGTCCTCCGAGGTTCTTCGCCGGCGAAGACTGGACCCGTGTTCGCGGATTGCCGACGCAAGCTGCTGCGCGCCGTCACTTGCTTCCCCGGAAGATACTTAGCGCCTGCCCTTGGGACATGCGAGCTCGCATTCGAAACACAGATCAACTCCCGTGGGCCGGTTCTCCACGTGTGTGTCGCAAGAGTCAACGTCAAGAACTTCTTCTAGCAACTCTGGGTGGTCTTCGAAAATCCTCTCGCGAAGTGCCTTTGCAGGACATGCGGCGATGCATCTCGTGCATTTGCTGCACGCGTTCTCCAAAGGCGAACCGGTCGCAAGGGGCATGTCTGTGAGAACGGTTGTGAGACAAACTCTGGGACCGAACTCCGGTGTGATCAACAGCAATGATTTTCCAATCCATCCGAGACCAGCGGCTTTCGCAACCGCCTTGTGCGATATCTCGCCCTTCCATCGGAGTGGCGGCTTCTCCTCGATTCGCTCATCTGCCGCAATGGCACGCGCCTTGAATCCCTCTTGTTCAATGAAATCCCGGACTCTCGTAGCAATTCTGGTCAGAAGCGGAAAGGCATAGACTTCCTCCGTCGAGTCCTCATATGATCCATACTTGTCCAGGCTCACCGCGATCGAAACGCCACACCTCCAATTGGTGGGCAGGTCGGGAGGAAATGTGAAGATCCCTTTCAGCCTCAGCAGATCGGCTACGCCGACAAGATCAGCTCCGTGCTGCACTGCGAGTTTGACAAGCTCTTCTCGATAGCCAGGTTCCGCGCTTCTAGGCACGCTCTGCAGCATGTAGTGGGATTGAGTTATTCCTTTCTGAACCAGAAGCGAACGATGAGCCAGACATCACACACATCGTCGTTTCTTCCGTGCTGGCTCGTTCAAGAAAATTATAAATACTCAGGAGTTCATACTGACATTTGTCTGACGAAACACCGAATATCGTCGGACGGCAGAAGGCGGCCAGATGGTCGAATCAGAGCGAGTCACAATCAGGTTGCCCAACGAGAGGATTCAAGCACTGCAGGCTCTCGTCGACCAGGGCAAGTTCTCGACGATCTCTGATGCGATCCGTGCCGCGATTGACAAGTTCGTCGAGGGCGAGTTCACGCCCGAGTACATCGAGAAGATCACCGTCGAACTTCCGAAGGGAAATGTCGTCAACCTGAAGCAACTGGTCCAGGAGGGCGACTCCGTTTCTGTGGACGACGCCATCAGGAACGCAGTGCGCGAATACATACGCAAGCGAGTGTCCAAAGCGATGGAAGAACTGGAAAGGTGACGCTCTAAACAAAGGCGCAGGGATGGGATGATGGTCGCACACGCATACATGCATGAGCTAACGCGCTCGAGGGAGGGTGGTCTGCACGCTTGACAAGCTGGTCCAGGAAGCCCTCGAGAGTGGATGCGATTTCGAAGCGCATCTGGCTCCGAAGATATGCATTATCGGCTGCGGAGGCGGCGGATCCAACAGCGTCCATCGACTCGGTCGTCTGGATCTCGAGGGCGTTGACACGATCGCCATCAACTCGGACAGCTTTCACCTCGCGAGAATCAATGCAGATAAGCGTCTACTGATCGGCGAGCACATGGCCAACGGCTACGGGACGGGCGGAGACCCTGTGCTCGGCGAGAAGATGGCCTGCGCAGACATCGACAAGATCGATGCGCTCGTCAGGGATTACGATATCGTCTTCATCACTGCTGGCATGGGCGGCGGAACGGGCACCGGAACGGCCCCTGTCGTCGCCGAGACCGCCAAGAAGCACGGAGCGATCGTGGTCGCCCTCGTCACACTACCATTCGACATCGAGAAGAGCAGGTTGAGAACAGCGCTCATGGGCATCGCGAAACTGAAAGAACGGGCTCATAGCACGATAATCCTAGACAACAACAGATTGCTAGAGATAGTGCCGAAACTGCCCGTCGAGCAGGCCTTCATGGTGATGGACCAGCTCATATCTGAGGTGATCTCAGGGATCACCGAAACGATCTGCCAAACGAGCATGATCAACTTGGACTTCGCGGACTTCCGGACCATGATGATTCATGGCGGAGCATCGACCGTCCTGTACGGCGAGAGCGAAGATCCTGAAAAGGTGGTGCTGGAAGCGCTCAACAACCCCTTGCTCGATGTCGACATTGAGGGAGCTTCGGGCGCCCTGATACACATCACGGGCGGCCCCTCCCTCTCCCTGAAGAAGGCCTACCAGGTGTTCAACGGAGTCACGAGCGAGCTTGGCGACCGCGCGAACGTGAAACTCGGCGCAAGGATCGATCAGGATTTCGGAAGCAACATCAAGCTCATCGGGATCGTGACCGGAATCACGTCCATGGTGGCTCCGCGTAAGTCCCTTGGGATCGAGGAGATTGGCCAATGCCAATCCACGGGCTACGCTGGCATTGACATGATATGATGAACATATCCTCCCCCACACAACAAACAAAATGCGTCCGTCACCGCAACTTCGACGGACGCTACCCCTTTTTCACATCTCGTCTCTTCTTGGGCATTTCGCCTGCGGTCGACCTCTTCACTGCGCCGTCGATTACTCCCATGAGTGTGTGGAACTCCCAGGTCGATGGAACTGCTCGCCCGACCATCCGTCTGAACATGACCTTCGTCTTCTCCTTCTTGTGCGGAGGGTAGTCGATCGCATCAAGAAGCATCGAGAAGTACTCGTAGAGTTTCTCCTTCTCGATCTCTCCAGCCTTTCTCGGCTCCCAACGGACTACCCCCGCTGAGAAGATCTCATAGAACAGGATCGCGGCTGCATGGCTGATGTTCAGGATCGAGTAATTCGGGCTGGCGGGAATAGTCACGAGAAAGTCGCACTTCTTAATCAGTTGTTTATCAAGGCCGAAGTCCTCGCGGCCGAAAAGCAGGGCTATCTTACCCTCTGTCCCCCGAACCTTCTCGGCGAATTCCTTCGGCGGCATGGAGATGCGTGAGAAGTTCTTCTCGTTGATCGTGTCCACGCCAGAAGTCGCCGCCATGAAGTCGATCCCCTTCAGTGCCTCTTCATCCGTGAACACCGTCTCTGCGTTGCTCAGAATATCAATCCCGTGCATCGCTCTCTTGACGGCCTCCTCACCGACCGCACAAGGCCTCACGAGCACGAGCTCTTCGAGCCCGAAGTTCTTCATCGAACGAGCTATCGCTCCGATATTGCCATCGTTCAACGGTTCGATCAGAACGACTCTGAACTGTGGCACAGTTCCAGCACATATGCCGTAGGTATTTAATCCTGTAGCAGATAACGCTGGCGTGGACCAGGAGCACAGGGTCGCGCTGAAGTTCGCATACGACGGGTCTGCGTTCTACGGATTTCAGCGACAACCGGACAAAGTGACAGTCGAGGGGGCCCTCGTCAATGCGCTTACTAAGGTCGGCGCCATAAGATCCCCGCGCGAGTGCGGTTACAGGAGTTCGAGCCGCACAGATCGCGGTGTGAGCGCTTTGGGTAATATCATCTCCTTCCGGACGTCTTTCGCCACGAAGGCGCTCTGCTCAGCTGTCAACTCGGAGGTTGAGGATGTGTGGGCATATTCGGCGGTCGATGTGCCTGATGCTTTCAACCCTAGAGCTGCCAGACAGCGATGGTACAGGTACTACCTCGCCAAGTCCGATCAGGATGCCCTGTCGATGAGGCAAATCGCAGCTCGGTTTGTCGGCGTCCACGACTTCTCAGGCTATGCGCGCAAGGACAGGAGAAACCCGATGCGGAAGATAGACTCCATCGATATCTCCGATGTGGGCATGTTCTTCGCGGTCGATTTCAAGGCCGAGAGCTTCCTCTGGAACATGGTGAGGCGAATTGTCTGGATGATTAACGAAGGCAGCTCTGGCAGATTGGCCGTTGATTCGATCGGACCTGATGCTCGCCAGAAACCAAGTCGAGTCGGACTTGCGCCTCCCGAATATCTCGTTTTGATGGACATCGACTGCGGGATTGATTTTCCTGTGGACAAGCGCGCCTCACTCGGAATCGCGAAGGCGGTCGAAAGAAGGATTTTCGAAAGCGGAATGAGAACGGTCCTCGCACAGAGCATCCGCGGACTTCTCTGACTCGACCGCCGTTTCTTCTGAAGCTTGATATCCGCGCAACTTGGTATCCCTTGCTGCATGAGGATCGCCGTCACCGGCACTCCTGGGGTGGGCAAAACAAGCGCATGCTCGCTTATAGAGAGCATGCCAGTCGTGCATGTGAATGATCTCGTCGACAAGTTCGATGCTGCATCCGGCTACGACCGGAAGCGCAAGACGAAAGAAGTCGATGTCACGAAACTGGCGAGGGCTTTGTCGAGACTAGATGGCGACATTGTCCTCGAAGGGCATTTCTCGCACCTGCTGAAAGCAGACGTCGCAATCGTTCTTCGCTGTTCTCCGACCGTTCTCGAGAAACGCCTCAGAAAAAAAGGCTGGGACGAGAAGAAGATTCGAGAGAACGTTGAGGCTGAGGCCGTCGACGTTGTCCTTATTGAAGCCCTCGAGAACGTCCCTGAGGTCTGTGAGATCAACACGACCAACAAAAAGCCCAGAGATGTGGCCCGGGCCATCGAGAACATCATCGCGGGAGAAAGGAACAAATATCGTGCAGGCAATGTTGACTGGAGCGAGGAGGTTCTGAGCTGGTTCTAGACAACTATCGTGGAGAGGCAGACAGGATACTCTCTCCAGCGGCGGAGCGTCTCAGCAATGTCAACCCGAACCACATCTCTCTCGCATCGCTGATATGCGCGATCATGGCTGCTATGTTCTACTTCGTTGGGTGGACCAGTGGGCTGCTCTTCGCGGCGATCATGGTTTTGGTCAGCGGTTTTCTGGATGCTTTGGACGGAAGGGTCGCCAGGATATCCTCGAAAGCTTCGAAGAGGGGTGACTTCGTCGACCACGTGATAGATAGATACTCTGATGCCATCATCCTCGGAGCAATCGGCATGAGCCCTTGGTGTCCCGTGTCCTTCGCGCTCTTCGCTCTGATTGGCGTCATGCTCACGAGTTATATGGGGACGCAGGCCCAAGCGCTGGGGCTCGGGCGCGAGTACAAGGGGATTCTGGGACGGGCCGACCGTCTCGCGGTGTTGACCGTCTTCTCTCTGGTCCAGTTCGGATTCGTAGCTGCCAATCCCTCATGGTTTGATGTGAATGATGTCCTGGGCTACTCGCTCATAGCATGGCTGATGATAGTCTTCGGGATCGCGGGGAATATAACCGCTCTGCAGCGCGCACACATGATCTGGAAATCACTTCCCTGACCGGAAGGCCTTTCCCTTTATCCTGTAGTAGCTCAGCGGGTGTCTGATCCGGACGCAGAGCGCGTCCGGGTCGAAGCAGATCCCGTAGCTCTTCATCGTGCTGCATTCCGGAGGAGTGTACTCGGTTCCCGAGATTTCCCCTGTGATGTGGTCGACCTGATATCTGCTCTTTCTCTCGTCGAAGTCCGGAGCCGTTGAGAAGGTTTCCAGGATTTCGTCCGACTCCATGCCAAGCCTGTGCAGGAAGGCCACGAGCGCGAACCTGCCTGAATGTGGAACGTTCTCACCTGCGCGAATCATCTCTAGGAGCTTCTTCATGCAGGGCGGGAACCTCACGAAGCTCAGCCTTCCCATACCCTCGGCGCGATGCTCTCTCTTCTTCCGCTCAAGAACCTGCTGGATCTCGTCCATCTCGCGCGAGAATCTCTTGAGAATGTCGTCGTTGACCTCGAGGGGCAGTTCGGAAGAGATCTTCTCTGTGAGTATCTGCTCGATTATCCTAACGAGCCTGTACTTGTTGATGAGCACGTTGCCATCTTTGATCCTCTGGTTCACGAGCTTCCAGGACTTGCTCCTCATGGTCGCCGAGAATCTAAGGAAATCGGTGAAGTCGACCGAGAATCCGCCGTCATCGGCTGAGACATTGAGGCCCAACTCATCCGCCACCTTCATCACGAAATCCGCGCTCTCGTTCCGCAGCCTCTCATTCGCCTTCTTCGCCTCGGCTATCGCGTATCTCCTCACAAAAGCCGAGTCAGCGACAGCAGAGACGATCATCCTCGCGACTGGGTAGCTGAGCAGTTCGACAGTCGCATCGATCTTCGAGGCGATTGGGTGGTCGTCGATTGAGCCGTCGTCGAGCACTTCCATCACGCGCTCTCTTCCTTGATAGCGCGCGCGCTCATACGCGACGCTGGAGACGAGCTGGTCGAGCGAGACGCCTGTCTCCCTCAGTAACTTGGCCGACTCCTTCAGAAACGGATATTTCGCAGCCGTTGCGACTTCCAAGCGCTCTCCTCTCCTCCCTCTCAAATCAAGGGGTTCGTACAAGTAACTGTCTACTGCTTCTTTACTACATTTTCGCAGGTCAGGTGAAACTGCGCTGATGCCAGGGCCTTCGGTTCATCAAACAGTTTCCAGAGATCCTCCTCACTCGAGAACGGTCTCCTCCTGACGATGTTCATCGCCCGCTTCTTCCCGATTCCTGGGATCGCCTCGAGAGCGGAGAGCGATGCGGAGTTCGCGCCTGTCGGGTGCACAACTCCAGAGACGCTCCTAAAGCCCCGCCCAGTGACAGCTATGTCGATTCTTCTGCCGATATCGACAGCGTACGGGATAGACACGAGCAAGGGATATGTCCCGACCTGCCTTCCGAAGGTCCTACCTCCTTCCCTGACCTCGGCATAGACGGATCTGAGGATGGTTCTGTCCGGAACCAGTCTCTGCAGAAGCGGTGCGTCAATCTCCTCCCTCACCGCTCTCTTGAACTTCGTGAATTCCGCCTTGGATCTTACACCAGGAAAATCGGTCCTCGAGGGGATGACCTGTCTAATGTTGATCCTTCTGAGCATCAGCCCCTGATCCACAACTTCTCTAAGGAACTCGAGGTCGAGTCGATATGTCTCCTTCGTCTCTCCGTCGAGACCACAGACGAAATTGATCCCTGGGAGTACGAGCGGAAGCCCGGTCGACCCTTTCGTCGCTCCGATATCGTTCACAAGTCTGATCGCCTCCATGGTCTCTTCCGCAGTGGCATTCAGGTTGTTCGCTTTCGCCACCTTCGGATCCGCGGATTCGAGACCGAAGGCAAGCACATTGCCGCTCGTGCAGTACTCCGCAATCGCTTTCGTGACCTCTCGCGATTCCTCGGGATGCTCAGCTATCACCGCCGGGTTGGCGTTGTCCAGATGGAGGACCTCAGGCTTCGCGGTCTCTCTGACGCCTTTGAGAAGCTTTGAGATAGCATCTGGATTAGGTGTGGGAGTCTCTGACTTGCCAGTCTCCTTCGACATGTAGCAGTAGACACATGACTGCGCGCCGAGCCTGAAGTTACGGACTCCTGCTGCGGCGAGAGCTGCGATCTCTTCGAGAATGTCTGACTGCTTGCGGAACTGAACATCGCCGAAGAGCGGTTCGATGCAGAATTTGCAGCCGCCCGTTATGTACCTGACACAGCCGCGATACATCTGGATTTCAGCAATGAGAGGTCCTCCTCTGTCAGGATGATGCAAGCATGCGCGCGCACCCTTCACAAGCCATGAATTCCATTCCTCGTGAGTCCTTCTCCGCTGGATGAATTCGTTCTTGGTTGCGAGATCGTAGAGAGAAGCATCGAAGTCCCCAGAGGCCAGCTGGTCGAACCCCTCCTTCAATGCATGCGGCGCACTCCTCGAGCCCATCCCGAGACTCGCGGTCTTGAGTCCTCTGAAAGAGCCCGCGATCTCCAGGAGTTCTCTGTCGCTCGCTGGCATCCCTCTCAGGTACTTTCCCGGGACGGCGATGTTCCTGATCACAGCCAAAAGGTCGTGGCGTGCGAGGCTCAGTTCCTTGGATCGCCATTGGTCAATGACTGCGTAGCTCACCTCGGCCCCTGCGCTTGTCAGGGCCCCGAAGGCCAGCCTTGCGTATGGGGAGATGAACGGAGGCACACCTAGGCATGCGGGTTCGTCCGTGTATCCATCAAGTACTAACGCCCTCATCGCCGTCGAGAAGCGTTTTGGCTTGATATTATGTTCTTTTCTCGACGTTTGAGTGGGGTCAGTCAGTCGTCGTTCCTATCCGATTTGTTTCTTTTAGTTTCATAAGGTATTAATCGACGGAATCCTTCTCCGCTTGTTGGATTTGAGAAATCCGATTGACGACTTTCGAAATCGAACGAAATACAAGGGGTAGATTCGAATGGCAAAGAAATCCAAGCCAGCCAAGAAGAAGGCCGCGAAGAAAACCGTGAAGAAGGCTCCGGCCAAGAAGAAGGTCTTTGGGAAGCCACTGGAGAAGATATCGGTGGAAGCGGCTCTGAAGAAGGCGTACGAGCCCGCCAGGCTCGCGATGATCTATCACCCGTTCTACGAGGGGAAGATAGAGATCGTGCCCAAGTGCGCTATATGGGACTTCAACGCCTTCGCGGTCTGGTACACGCCAGGTGTCGCAGAGCCGTGCAAGGCGATTAACAAGGACAAGGACCTGTCATACGTGCACACCAACAGGTGGAACACCGTCGGCGTGATATCGGACGGCACGAGAGTGCTAGGTCTTGGCGACATCGGACCTGAAGCTGGAATGCCCGTCATGGAGGGCAAGTCGCTTCTGTTCAAGTACCTCGGAGGCGTGGATGCATTCCCGCTCTGCCTGGGAACGAAGGATCCGGACAAGATCATCGAGACTGTCAAGATACTTCAGCCATCATTGGGTGGCGTCAACCTTGAGGACATCTCTCAGCCGAAGTGTTTCTACGTGCTCGAGAGACTGAGGGCGGAGTGCGAGATCCCCGTCTGGCACGACGACCAGCAGGGCACGGGGACGATCGTCGCGGCGGGCGCAGTGAACGCTGCGAAGGTTGTCGGCAAGAAGCCCTCAGAAATGAAGGCAATGTTCCTTGGAGCGGGCGCAGCGAACATCGCCATATCGAGAATCATGAACCTGGCGGGCTTCAAGTGGGAGAACATGGTCATGTGTGACTCCAAGGGAACGTTGAACCTCAGCAGATGCGATGAAGTCAGAGCCGAGTACAAAGAGAAGCTGTTCATGTGCGAGCACTCTAACAAGGAGCAGATCGTAGGCGGGCCCGATGTGGCGATGAAGGGCGCCGACATTGTCGTCGCAGCATCGAAGCCGGGACCTGGCACGATAAAGCCCGAGTGGATCAAAGGCATGGCCAACGACTCGATAGTGTTCGCAACGGCGAACCCCATACCCGAGATCTGGCCCTGGGAGGCGCTTGACGCGGGCGCGAAGATCGTCGCCACCGGTAGGTCAGACTTCCCGAACCAGGTCAACAACTCGCTCGGCTTCCCCGGGATATTCAGGGGGACACTCGACGCGAAGGCGAAGACCATCTCGGACACAATGTGCGTAGCGGCGGTCATGGAGCTCGCGAAGACCGCAGAGGACAACGGACTCAACGAGAACTACATCGTGCCGACCATGGACGAGTGGGAGGTCTTCCCGAGGGAGGCTGCGGCTGTGGCGACTGCAGCAGTGAACGAGGGGCTGGCGCGCGTGAAGCTCAGCTATAAGGAGTTCTACGAGAAGGCAGAAGTGATTATCGGGCGCGCACGGAAGCAGACCAAGATGCTGATGAAGACCGGGTTCATCAGGCCAAGGCCGAAGGCGTGAGCCGCTCCGCTGGTCCAAGAAACCTCTTTTCAAAACCCATTCATCTATTCTCGAAGTCTGGCTCTACTCAGAGCAGTCCCATCTCTACAATCTCAACGCTCTGAACACCTGCTACTCCAGTTATGGCAGCCTCAACCTGCTCCGCCCCGCCCTTCTTGTCGTCCATCACAATCAGGATGTGCAGCGCCTTCAGGCCGAAAGCCAGTGGCCTCTGTTCCGCAGCTCTTAGCCTTGCGCCTTCCGGCAAGGCCTTCTTGATGTCCTCTTCGAGCTTCTTGAGGTCTACTTCCAGCCCTTCAGGTAGAATCCTGTACTGCAATCCGACTTCTCCCACGAAAAACACCTCAAGGTCCTACGAACCCGCACTCAGGGCACTTGTAGTGAACGCTTTGGTCCCTGCAGTTCATGCACCTGCCGATCGTGGCCTTTCCGCAGCTCGGACAGAGGAAAGTCGTCTCTGTCTTCCTGACCAAGCGGACGCCGCATGATGTGCAGATTTTCTCCTGGCCCATCAAGTCTGTTCGACCTCAGCGCTGAGGTAACGACTCCGCGTATATAATGATAATAGTGCGACGATGGAGGTCCGTGCCGTTGAGCAAAATAGATACCGCCTTACGGTGATGCCGCCGAACCTCAAAGGGGGAATGCGATTTGAAGGGAGTAGTTGCATACGACAGTTACTTCGGAAACACAAAGAAAGTGGCGGAGACGATACTCGAGCAGATCAAGGCTGAAGGCCACGAAGGCGAGCTGAGAAGCGTGAGGGAGGACTATCCATCGCCTCCCCAAGGGGATTTTCTTTTCGTGGGGTCTCCGAACAGGATGGGCAGGGTGACTGGACGGACCAAGCGCTTCGTGAAGAAGCTAGACCTCGAAGCGTGGAGGAACAAGCCTATGGCAGTGTTCACTACCATAGCGCTCCTTCCAAAGGAGGGCGCCAATGAGAAGCAGAAGAAAGGCGCGGAGAAGTGGGCACTCGGGGCAGCTCCAAAGCTCAGGGATATGGCCAAGGCTCGCGGACTCAACGTGGTCGACAAGGTCCTCTATGTTGAGGTCAAGGATTCAAAAGGCCCGTTGGTCGACACAGGGGTGGAGCAGACTAAGCAGTTCGCGCGCGAGTTCATGCAGGCGCTCAATAAATGATGCCAGCTGACTCAGATCGGCTTGTTATGAGAAGTGCAGTCGCTCTACGTGTCACGCTCCTGCAATCGGAAGGTTCATAATGATTGCCCCAAAATCCGTTATTATCGATGGCAGATTAATTTAGGATGCCTTAGATAAATACGAAAAAAACAGGGCGCGACCAAAAAGCTTGAATTTCAAGAAACCATTATATAGGCGAAGTGACTACACGGCCTGCTAACGCAGCCAAGGGTATCCACGCCGCCCAGGGCCCGTAGCTCAGCTAGGTAGGAATCTCATGCATTTCTTATGTATAGGACTCCCTAGAAAGAGCATCTGCCTTTTAAGCAGGTGGCCCGGGGTTCGAATGACTATGCCTAACAGACTAGTCTCGGAAATCCCCGCGGGCCCGCCAGGCGTTTTTGAGGGCGAGACGGGGGAGATGGTGGGGATGAAACGACTTCCGAGAGCCGACCCTGGTCTTGCGGGGTGAATCCAGATGGCCGAGGAATTTAACGTCCTGGAGCATGAGCTCGTTCCCGAGCATCATCTCCTGCCGGAGAAGGAGGCCGAGAGGATCCTGAAGGAGTTGAAGCTCACGAAGGATCAGCTTCCGAAGATGAGACTCGCGGACCCGTGCATACGCGCGCTCGACGCCATCGCGGGTCCTGTCGAGGAGGGAATGGTAGTCAAGATCGTAAGGCGCAGCGCGACCAGCGGTGTGTCCGTTGCGTATCGTTTGGTGATAAGGGGGTAGGCCCTTGAGAGAACTGGTTGAAACCTATTTCAGAGAAAGGAGCATTGTGAACCATCACATTGCATCCTACAACGACTTCCTGCCGACCATAGACCATCCGAACAGCAGGATGCAGAAGATCGTCGACAACGTGCGATCGTCGCCAGATGAGACCGACAGGGGCATCATCAGGCTCGACCCGGACAGGACTGAGGGCAAGATCATCGAAATCCACATCGGCCGCAAGAGGGACGAGAAGACCGGCCAGATCAATGGGAACGCCCGTCCCACGATCACGGTCGGAAGGCCCGTGATCAAGGAGGCCAACGGGGCCACGCACGACCTCTACCCGATGGAGGCTCGGTTGAGGAATCTGAACTACTCTGCGCCGATCTATCTCGAATTCACAGTTGTCGAGGACGGCATCGAGAGGGAGCCGGAGAAGGTCCACATCGGCGACCTGCCCGTGATGATCATGTCCAAGAAGTGCAACCTTCACAAGGACAACATAGAGATGGACCGCGAGCCGACCCAGGAGGAGCTGACCAAGTTCCTGGTCGACCAGGGCGAGGACCTGTGCGACCCGGGTGGATACTTCATCATCGGCGGCACCGAGAGGGCGCTTATATCGCTCGAGGACCTCGCCCCGAACAGGGTCATGGTCGAGCTGAACGAGCGCTACGGCACCAGCCTGCATGTCGCGAAGGTCTTCTCGCAAAGGGAAGGTTACCGCGCGCTCACGCTGATGGAGAAAAAGAAAGACGGCATGCTCGTTGTGTCCGTCCCCGCGGCATCGGGCCAGATTCCACTCATCGTCTTGATGAAAGCACTCGGGATGGAGAGCGACGAGCAGATCTTCAAGGCCATCGTCTCGGACCCCCAGATGGCTAACATCGTTTACGCTAACATCGAGGAATGCCAGAACAAGAAGTTGTACCCGCCTAACGGGATCTACACGACTGAAGATGCCATACTGTTCCTGGAGCGGAAGTTCGCGACCGGCCAGGCCAAGGAGTACAGGGCGAAGAAGGTCGAGAGCATAATCGACCGCTCGCTGCTGCCGCACCTGGGTGACACGTCCGATGTCAGGCTGAAGAAGGCCATATTCCTTGGCAGAGTCGCGAGAACGATTCTAGAACTTGAGCTAGGCCACAGGAAGGAAGATGACAAGGACCACTACGCTAACAAGAGGCTGAAGCTCGCAGGAGACCTGATGGAGGATCTGTTCAGAGTCGCCTTCACGAACCTCATCAAAGACCTGAAGTACCAGCTGGAGAGGGGCTACACGCGCAAGAAAGGCCTCAAGATCTCCTCGGCGATCAGGCCCGACCTGCTAACCCATAGGCTGTTGCACGCTTTCGCGACGGGCAACTGGGTCGGCGGCAGGGCCGGCGTCTCGCAGTTGCTGGACAGAACCTCCAACATGAGCGCGCTCTCGCACCTGAGGAGAGTCACATCTCCGCTCACGAGGAGCCAGCCGCACTTCGAGGCGAGAGACCTGCACCCGACGCAATGGGGCAGGCTGTGCCCGAACGAGACCCCCGAAGGTCAGAACTGCGGCCTGGTCAAGAACTGCGCGCTCATCATTGACGTTTCGGAGGGCTACGACGAGAAGGAAGTCATCTGGCTGCTGAAGGACCTCGGAGTGAAGGAGGTCGGGGAGCAGCAGACCACGGAGACGAGGGTCTACGTCAACGGGGACCTGATCGGACTCCACGAGAAGCCCAAGGAGCTCGTCGAGGAGATACGCCAGAGAAGGCGCTCCGGCCTGCTGTCGCACGAGGTGAACATCCGCTTCGACGACAACATGAACGAGATCATAATCAACTGCGACGAGGGCAGGCTGAGGAGGCCGTTGCTGGTCGTTCGCCACGGCAAGACGCTGCTCACGCACAAGCATGTCGACGACATGCGTGCTGCCAAGACCAGATGGTCCGACATCATCCGCGAAGGCGTGGTCGAATGGATCGACGCGGAAGAGGAGGAGGACACATACATCGCTGTCTTCGCGTACAAGACTCCTCAGAAGTGCGAGCACTGCGGCAAGTTCCTGTCGGAGATCGATGTTGAGTGGAGAAACCCCGGAGACGAGGGCAAGGTCACGCTTGAATGCAAGTCTTGCGGCGGCGTGATGCATGTCGAGTCCTTGCTGAACGACCTGCACACGCACCTCGAGATTGACCCGATGGTCATCCTGGGCGTTTGCTCGGGCCTCGTTCCGTACCCGGAGCACAACTCGAGCCCGAGAGTCACAATGGGTTCCGGCATGGCGAAGCAATCGCTCGGTCTGAGCTCATCCAACTACAGGGTCAGGCCGGACACCAGGAGCCATCTGCTGCATTATCCAGAGAAGCCATTGGTCACGACCAAGGCCATGGACTTCGTGTACTTCAACCAGAGGCCGGCCGGCCAGAACTTCGTCGTCGCGATACTGTCCTACGGCGGATACAACATGGAAGATGCGGTGATCATGAACAGGTCTTCCGTCGACCGCGGACTCGGCAGGTCCACATTCATGAGGACCTACAGGTCTGAGGAGCGCAGATATCCCGGAGGGCAAGAGGACCACTTCGAGATCCCGAGCCCGGATGTCAGAGGCGCTCGCGCGGATCTGTCGTACAGCAACTTGGGCGAGGACGGGCTCATCAGCCCGGAGACAACGGTCCAGGGCGGGGACGTGCTCATCGGCAAGACATCCCCACCGAGATTCTTGGAAGAGGAGGCGGACTTCCTCACGCCCCAGAAGAGGAGAGAGACCTCGGTCACAGTCAGGCCCGGCGAGAGCGGCTGGGTCGACAACGTCATGCTGACAGAGTCGGAGAACGGTTCGAGACTGGTCAAGGTGAAGGTCAGGGACGAGAGGATCCCTGAGCTGGGCGACAAGTTCGCGTCCAGGCACGGGCAGAAGGGAGTCATCGGACTCCTGGTCCCGCAGGAGGACATGCCGTTCACAGAGGACGGCCTGGTCCCCGATCTGTTGATCAACCCGCACGCAGTCCCGTCTAGAATGACCGTCGCTCATGTCCTCGAGATGATCGGTGGCAAGGTCGGCTCGATGGAAGGCAGATACATCGACGGCACTCCGTTCAGCGGCGAGAGGGAAGAGGCTATCAGGGACGCGCTGGTCAAGAACGGCTTCAAGCACAACGGTAAGGAGGTCATGTACGACGGCATCACTGGCAGGAAGATTGAGGCCGAGATATTCATCGGCGTCATCTACTATCAAAAGCTGCACCACATGGTCTCTGGCAAACTGCATGTCAGAAGCAGAGGGCCTGTCCAGATACTCACCAGACAGCCGACCGAGGGCAGGTCGAGACAGGGCGGTCTGAGGTTCGGAGAGATGGAGAGGGACTGTCTAATAGGACACGGCGCCGCCATGGTCATCAAGGACAGGCTGCTGGACGAGTCGGACGGCACGCTGCAGTACGTTTGCGGCAACCCGAGCTGCGGCCACATCGCCATCCTCGACAGGCGTGGAACGTTGAGGTGCCCGGTCTGCGGAAACAACTCGAAGATATACCAGGTGCAGACCTCGTATGCCTTCAAGCTCCTGCTCGACGAGCTGCTCTCGCTTGGGGTCGCCATGCGCCTGCAACTGGAGGACTTGAAATGAACGTTACCGGCGTGACGAAGCGCATCGCGGCGATCAAGTTCGCTCATCTATCGCCTGACGAGATACGGAAGATGAGCGCGACGAAGATCATCACCGCGGACACGTACGACGATGACGGCTTCCCGATAGACATGGGCCTGATGGACCCGCATCTGGGCGTCATCGAGCCCGGCCTGAGGTGCAAGACCTGCGGCAAGAAGGTGGATGAGTGCCCGGGCCACTTCGGCCACATAGACCTCGCGATGCCGGTGATACATGTCGGCTACGTAAAGGAGATCAAGAAGCTGCTTCAGTCCACATGCAGGTCCTGCGGCAGGCTGCTGCTCACGGGCGAGCAGGCCGAGGAGTACAGGAAGCAGAGGGACCGCATGGAGGAGCTGGGCGCCGGCGAGCTCGACACTGGCGCTGTCTCCAAGGAGACTGCCAGGGATGCTG
Organism: Thermoplasmata archaeon; assembly: GCA_049273895.1. Classification (GTDB taxonomy): domain Archaea; phylum Thermoplasmatota; class Thermoplasmata; order UBA10834; family UBA10834; genus COMBO-56-21. The sequence continues at coordinate 676 of JBASRQ010000127.1, read as the reverse complement.
CCTCGAGGACGACCTGTCCGCACTGCAGCACTGTCCAGCTGAAGATAACGCTCGACAAGCCCACCACATTCAGAGAGGAGGGGCATAAGCTCACTCCGAAGGAGGTCAGGGAGCGGCTCGAGAGAGTGCCGGACGAGGATCTCATATCGCTCGGGATCGACCCGACGGTTTCGAGACCAGAATGGATGGTGCTCACAGCTCTGCCGGTCCCACCGGTCACTGTGAGGCCTTCCATCACTCTTGATTCGGGCGACAGGTCGGAAGACGATGTCACCCACAAGCTAGTCGATGTCCTGAGGATCAACCAGAGGCTGAGAGAGAACAGAGACGCAGGCGCTCCGCAGCTGATAGTCGAGGACCTCTGGGAGCTGCTGCAGTACCATGTCACGACATACTTCGACAACCAGACCTCCGGCATCCCGCCTGCGAGGCACAGGTCCGGCAGGCCGCTGAAGACTCTCGTCCAGAGGTTGAAGGGCAAGGAGGGCAGGTTCAGGTCGAATCTGTCTGGCAAGCGCGTGAACTTCTCCGCGAGAACGGTCATCTCTCCCGACCCCATGCTCTCGATCAACGAGGTCGGAGTGCCGGTGGAGGCCGCGAGAGAGCTCACAGTGCCGATACACGTGACTGAGCGCAACCTCGAGAAGGCCAAGGAGATGTGCAAGCGCGGCCCGAT
>JBASRQ010000110.1:0-1818 GCA_049273895.1 Thermoplasmata archaeon | reverse complement strand
AGAAGAACTTCAGTGAATCGAGGTTGGCTGATGTGAGCTGCGCGATTACATCCTTGGCCGTGGGCCCCTGAACCGCGATGCACGCGAGGTCCGTCGACTCGTCATGGAACTCCTGCCCGTGCAGATGCCCCTCGACCCACTTCCTCATCTTCTGGGTGGTTGCGGCGTTCGGCACCATGAAGAACTCGTCCTCGCCCAGTGTCGTCACAATCGTGTCGTCGAGAATTCTGCCTTGGTCGTCGAGTATGTGCGCGTACACGCACCTTCCAGCAGGCTGGCACTGAACCTCGTTCGTGCAGATGGTGTCCATGATGAGGCCAGCGTGTTTCCCTCTGATGATGAAGTCCCCCATGTGGGAGACGTCGAAAGCTCCTGACCTCCTCCTCACGGTCATGTGCTCGTCTATGATCGTGGAGTACTGAATGGGCATGTCCCACCCTGCGAACCAGACCATCTTCGCGCCCAAGGCGACATGAAGGTCATGCAAAGGGGTCTTGTGCATGGAGGACCGCATCGGCTCTTCTGTCCAAAAGCTTATTCGACGTAACGATTCAGTTGACAAACTGGAAAAACGACTTTGCAGCGAAGAATCTTCAGCGGTACTGGTCTATCAGCGTCGTGAAGTCTTTTTCGAGGCTCACGCTCATCGCAGGCTGCTCGATGACCTCCACGTTCCTCTCGAGCAACGCGAGTTCCTTCTCGCTGAACGCGTTCGGGCTGATCGGAATCAGAATGGTCGAACGGCTCTGCATGACCTGCTCGTTGATGTGCTCAACGAACCTCAACACCTGCTGGAAGCCGTTGTTGATCACGAGGTACTCGAGGCCGTCGATCAGCACAACGCATCTCTTGTATCGCTCGACGAAAGAAGATATGACTGTTGCAAGTGTGCCGATGCTTGTCGGGTTGTGGTGGTCCACTCCGGGCGTGTGGCTGAGCCACAGGATCCTTGTGTCCTTCAGGTCGAACGCCTCCCTGACCTTCTCAGGGAACTGCCTTGTAACGCACAGTCCCGGCACGCTTTCCGTCAGGCTGGACTCGAAGAGCTTGTATGCGAGGAATGGCTTGCGCTCCCTGACAACATAGCAAAGACCTTCCTGGACGCGCACTTCCTCGAGGGTTGGCTTGTCTTCGTCTGTGATGCGCTGACCCTCCCTTCGAAGGCTTAGACGGGGGCGGCCGTATTTATAGGTTCTGACTAAGGTTACACGTACCATTCGCAGAATCTTCAATGCACTTTGTTGAGCATCTGACGCATCCTTTGCTCGAGTACTTTTGCAGGTATATCAAGGAGCGTGATGACGGTGGTCTTGCCAGATATTCCGGGCCCGCTCTTCTTGGCGCTGACAACGCCCAACATGTCCAGATCCTTCATCAGACCCCAGAAGGCCGTGTGAGCCCTGGCCTTCTCGCCGTACTCCTCGCATGCAACCTTGTAGGCGGACTCCGCCTCACCGGTGGTTATATAGGCCTTGCCCCGAGAAGTCCGTGCTATTGCAAGAAGTGCAAGTTTCTGATGCTTGTCTAGTCCGGCGAGTTTCGACTCCGTGATCGAGCTGTACGCCTCCGCCTTCGCCCCTCTCACATGCTCTACCGAGATCTTGCCCGCACTTTCCTCGTCAGCGAGCATGCCCGCCTTCTCGAGTATCTCGATTGCGAATCTCGCATCTCCCCATTCTGACGATACCTCCGCTATCAGGTTGATCGAATCGTCTTCGATCGCTCCGTCGTGCAGTGCAAGCATGGTTCTCGACTTCACAATGTCCCGGAGTTCCTCCAAAGAATACTTGCCAAATTCGACCACGTTGGTCCGTTTGA
>JBASRQ010000109.1:0-3721 GCA_049273895.1 Thermoplasmata archaeon | reverse complement strand
GGGAAACGTGGCCTACCGCCAGCCCTCTTGTGCCTCCTGAGAATCGCCCATCAGTGACTAGGGCCACGGACTCCCCGAGCCCGATGCCGGCGAGTATCGCGGTCAGACCAAGCATCTCTGGCATGCCAGGCGCCCCTTTTGGACCCTGGTATTTAACAACTATCGCGTCACCAGGCTGAATCTTGCCTGCGAGCATTGCCTCAGTTGCAAGCTTCTCTGAATCGAACACTCTAGCTGGTCCCTCGAATTTTCTCAGTGCTTCGCCAACAGCAGATTGCTTGACCACGCATCCCTCTTCCGCGAGGTTCCCCCAGAGCACAGCTGTGCCGCCCTCTTCGTGATAGGCGTGGTCTAGGTCCCTGATCACATCGTGGTCCTTGACAGGAGACGAGCGTGCAATGTCCTTGACCGATCTTGCCTCAACGGTGCCTGAATCCTTCAGTTTCGGAGATAGTCGAGACAGTACGGCTGGTATTCCTCCCGCTCTCTCCAGATCAATCATGAAGTGTTCGCCTACTGGCTTGATTGCGACGATATGTTTCGTGTCCCTGGACAGCTTGTCAAAAAGGTCGAGCTCAATGGAGATGCCGAATTCCTTGGCGATCGCTATCAGGTGCAAACAGGTGTTGGTCGACCCGCCAATTGCGTTGTCAACCCTGATTGCGTTCTCGAAACTATCTCTCGTGATGAAATCCCGGGGCTTGCGGTCCTTCTTCACGAGATCCACGACGAGTGCGCCTGTCTTCCTTGCTAACTCGAGCTTCTTGGTCGATATCGCGTGGGAGGTGGCACAACCGGACAGACTGAGCCCGAGGGCCTCAGTTAGGCACGCCATAGTGTTCGCGGTGAACAGACCCGCGCAAGAACCAGGTCCTGGGCAAGCTCTCCTCTCGATCTCTGCGAAATCGTTCTCAGTGATCTTACCTGCGTTGAGCTCCCCAACGGCCTCGAAAATGGAGATGACATCCAGCTTCCTGTCTTTGTAGACCCCAGGCATCATAGGTCCACCAGTCAGCATCAATGATGGTAAGTTCACTCGACCGCAGGCCATCAGCATACCAGGGGTGATCTTGTCGCAGTTCGTAACCCCGACCCATCCGTCCGCGACGTGCGCTTCGACCATCGCCTCAATCCCATCTGCGATTATCTCCCTGGACGGAAGAGAGTATCTCATTCCGTCCAACCCCATCGCGATACCGTCGCAGATCCCGGGGACACCGAATTCGAATGTGACGCCGCCTGCTTCGTCGATTCCCTTCTTCACTTCTTCTACCAACCTGTTCAAATGCATGTGTCCGGGCACGATCGTGTTGAAGGAGTTCGCGACTGCGATCAGCGGCTTTTCCATGTCTGCATCATCCATCCCCAGGGCCCTTAGAAGACCTCTTGCTGGGGCCCTCGACATTCCTTTCCTCAGAGAGTCGCTCCTCAGCGGGGCATCGACACGACTAGTGGGCATGGTCAATCACCAAGCTTGAAGTCGCTGTGTAGTTCCTCAACTGCCTTCTTCGCATCGATTTTCCTGATGATGAATGAGATGTTGAGTTCCGATGAACCCTGGGCGATTGCGCGGATGTTCACACCCTTGTTTGCCATCGTGCCGAAGACGCGCGCTGCCACTCCAGGGGTTCCCTTCATGCCTGCGCCCACGACAGCCACTATGCTGAGGCCGTCTTCCATCGAGACCTCTCTGACCTGTCTGGAACCCAGAAGCGACAGTTCGAGGGCGTTTTGTGCCTTCTGCCCGCTTGCCTTCGGGATGGCGAGCGTGATGCTCTCTTCGGACGAGCTCTGCGAAATCATCAGGACGTCTATCTCTTCATCAGTCAAGATCTGAAGAACCTTTGCAGCGAGTCTCGGCGTCCCCACCATGCTTGCGCCGCTCACGGTGATCAGACTGACATCGTTGATGTTGGTGATTGCTTTGACGACGTCTCCAGCCTTGATCTTGACCTCGCTTTCGATCACGGTGCCCTCAGCGTCTGGATCGTGCAGGCTCTTGACCCTGAAGGGCATCTGATACCTCGCTGCACATTCGAGCGCCTTTGGGTGTACCACCTCTGCCCCGAAATGCGCGAGCTCCATCGCTTCAGCGAATGAAATCGCCTGGATCATCTTGGCTGATTTGACTATCTTGGGATTCGCAGTCATCAGCCCATCGACATCCTTCCAGACCCAGACCTCGTCCGCCCTGATCGCAGCGCCGATGATGGACGCAGTGTAATCCGAGCCGCCTCTTCCCAGTGTCGTCTGAACACCGTCCTGCGTGGAGGCGATGAATCCGCTGACGACAGGAATGATGCCCTCTTCCAGCAGGGGGTCAAGGATCTGTTTCACCTGATGAATCGTCACATTCATCAGCGGAGATGCGTCTCCAAATCGATCATCAGTGACTATTCCAGTCTCTCCTCCAGTCAGAGCTTTCGATTTCATTCCGAGGTCCTCGACGACTCCTTCAAGAAGCGGAGTCGAGAGCTTCTCGCCATAGCCTACAACGAAGTCCTTCGATCGTGGGGTCAGCTCGCCTATGTGTGCGATGCCGAGAAGAATGTTCTTCAGCTCATCTGCGCGGCCGTTCACCACATCCATGGTTCTGCGGAGAACCTGCTCATCCATTATCGCCGCCTCTGCAGCTTTCGTGTGCTTCGAGAGAATGGCATCTATGAAATCATGGACTGCCTTCTTCTCCCCTTTGCTAGCTCTTGTCGCGATTTCCGAAAGCGAGTCGGTTACACCGTACATCGCGGAGGTCACGACGACGAGCCTGTGGTCGTCTTTGTGATACTTCCTTATGATCGTTCCCACTTTTCTGAGCTTGTCGCCGTCTGCGACTCCGATGCCCCCGAACTTCATCACGATTTTCATGTTTGGACCTACAGGAATCGAAGCCCGACAAAAATACCTATCGGGCAAAAGTCCTCCGTATCTCGATGAGATCTCTGAGAACAGAGCTGGCCGTTTCCATCCCGCCTGCTCCCTTTCCCACCAGCGTTATCTCGCCTGCTGGGTGTGTGTCAAAGGATATCGCGTTGAATGTGCCGCTGACATTGAGAGGGTGTGTGGTCGGGACCTCCTGAGGTCCCACTCTGGCATGTCTCTCCATCCTTCCAATCAGCTTGATCGCGTTGCCTCTGGACTTTGCGGCTTCGATGTCCCTTTGGGTCACTTCCGATATGCCCTTTGTCCTGACGTCCTTCAGAGAGATGCTCGTGCCGAGCACGTAGTTCGAAACTATAACCAGCTTGCAGGCGGTGTCGAAACCGCCGATGTCGTATGACGGGTCGGCCTCAGCATATCCGAGCTTCTGGGCCGCTGCGAGGGCGTCCTTCATGGCGATTCCTTCGGTTGCCATCCTGCTGAGTATGTAGTTGGAGGTGCCGTTCAAGATGCCGCTTATCGACCTGATTTTGCTGCCTTCGAGGCACTTTTTCGCGAAGTCGAGTATGGGCGTCCCCCCGCCGACCGTCCCGCTGAACTTGAAAATCACGTGATTATGGCCTGCGAGTTCGATGAGTGCTGGCATGGCAATCGCGAGTGGCCCTTTGTTGGTGCAGATCACATGGCGGCCTTCTCCCATCGCCGCCTTCAGATGGCTGAGACCAGGTTCGCCCTTGCTGAGATCTGTGGGCGTCGTCTCGATCACGACCTCGCATTCGATATCTCTAATCGCATCCACGCCGCTCATCCCTTCGCGATAGAAATCGTCACCGAGTCCTTCGAG
>JBASRQ010000100.1:0-8846 GCA_049273895.1 Thermoplasmata archaeon | reverse complement strand
CTCATCCCAGTCCACGCCACTGGTCCCTACGCGGACGAGGTCATGGCGGACATAGGCCCGATCTCGGGTCTTGCGGGTGAGGTAGCTCGGAAGGGCAAGGTCGACATCGTCGAGGACTCGATGGACGATCCCAGAGTGGAAGACATCCCTGGAATCGAGGACATCGAGGTCCGCCAGACCCTGATGGCAATACCGCTCAAGGGGAACCGTGGAGTCGAGGGAGTGCTGGAGCTCTACAGAGACAAGAGCAGGAAGTTCACCGGGGTCGAATGCGCAGTCGCGGAGCCTTTCGCAGCGCACGCGGCAATCGCGCTTGAGAACGCGAGGCTCAGGGAAGAGCTGCGACAGAACTTCGAGCAGCTCCAGATGGCGTTCGAGGAGATGAAGGACCTAGACAAGATGAAGGATAGCCTGGTAGACACCATTTCGCACGAGCTTAGGACTCCCCTGACCACCATCCTCGGATACCTGGAAATGGCCTCGGCGGGCATGTATGGAGACGTCACGCCGAAGATGAAGGACAAGTTCAGCAGCATCCTCGAACAAGTCAACAGGATAAACGCGCTGATCTCCGCGATGCTCGAGATGTCAAGGCTGCAGAAGAAGACCCTGGCACTCGATTTCGAGTCCATCAATGTGGCCATGGTCACAAGGGAGGTCGTCGCAGACCTGGACCGCGAGATCAAGGGCAAGAAACACGCAGTCAACGTGCTCTTCGGGACCGAGCTGCCGGTCGTCAAGGCCGACCGGCTCAGGATACACGACGTCATCGAGAACCTCGTCAGCAACGCGGTGAAGTACACTGACCCTGGCGGCAAGATCACGATCGGAGCGGACATCCTGGGCGGGAAGGTGCACATCTGGGTGAGGGACACTGGGATAGGCATAGCCGAAGAGGACCACGATAAGCTCTTCGACAGGTTCTTCCTTGCGGACGCTGGTCTGGTAAGGGCGGACGGAAGAGTGGGCATAGGCCTCTACACGAGCAGGGAGATCGTCAAGAGGCATGGCGGGGAGATGTGGTTCGAGAGCAAGAAGGGAGTCGGGAGCACATTCCACATGACTCTACCCCTGAAACAGAAGCCTGTATAAATTGTTCAAATTGCAAGTTCAGGCTGTATGAATTGCACTTTTATCCAATTATGAGAATCAGACGATCAAGAGGTTTGCTCTGGTCGGAGAGTGCCGTCCTAGATCTCGCAAGAGAGCTTCTCGAACACCTCAGGTGACGGCCAAGACGGGTCCTCAGTGAGGTACTTATGCATGGCCTTCGCGGCGCGCTTTCCATCTCCCATTGCAAGGATGACGGTCGCTGCACCTGACGCGATGTCTCCGCCTGCGAAAACTCCCTTCTTCGAGGTCCTGCCCTCGGGGTCGACAGCTATCGTGCCCTCCTTGGTCGTCTTGAGGTCGGGCGTCGTCATCGGGACCAGCGGATTCGGGCTCTGGCCAATGGCAATCAGGACTGTCTGAGCATCGATCAGGAACTCTGAGCCGGGGATCTTGATCGGCCTCCTCCTTCCCGACGCGTCCGGCTCACCGAGCTGCATGCGGATGGCCCTGACCTGCTTCACGTTGCCGCACTCGTCTCCGATGAACTCGAGCGGGGCTGCGAGCAGCTCGAACCTGACGCCCTCCTCCTTGGCGTGGTGGATCTCCTCGCGTCTGGCCGGCAGCTCTGCGTCCGATCTCCTGTAGAGGATGACCGATTCCTTGCAGCCCAGCCTGAGCGAAGTCCTAGCGCAGTCCATTGCGACGTTGCCGCCGCCGATGGTGACCACGCGCTCGCCCACGCGTATTGGGGTGTCGTACTCCGGGAACTTGTAGCCCTTCATCAGATTGACCCGTGTGAGGAATTCGTTGGCAGACAGGATGCCGTTCAGGTTCTCCCCCTGGAGGCCAGTCCAGTCGGGAAGACCAGCACCAGTACCCACGAAGACCGCGTCGTAGTCCTTCAGCATCTCATCCACGGTCTCGAGCTTGCCGACGACGAAGTCGTTGAAGATCTCGACTCCCATCCTCCTGATGTAGTCGACCTCTGCCCTCACGATCTCCTTCGGAAGCCTGAACTCCGGGATGCCGTAGATCAGCACGCCGCCGCAGTACTGCAGCGCCTCGAAGATGGTCACCTTGTGGCCCAGTCTGGCGAGGTCTCCCGCGACCGTGAGGCCCGCTGGACCGCCCCCCACGACTGCGATCTTCTTCCCTGTCGGCGGAGGGACCTCGATCATGCCCGTCTTGCCCTGCTTCCTCTCCCAGTCCGCAAGGTATCTCTCGAGCCTGCCGATTCCGACGGGCTCATTCTTCTTGCCGACGATGCAGAAGCCCTCGCACTGGTTCTCGTACGGGCAGACTCTGCCGCAGACCGCTGGCAAGTTCTGCTTCTCTCTGATGATCCTCATGGCTTCTTCGAAGTTCCCCTCTTGGACCTTTTTGATAAAGACCGGGATGTCGATCTCGACCGGGCAGCCGTCCATGCAGACCTTCCTGTTCGGCCCGCGCTTGCATTGGAGGCACCTTTGCGCCTCTGCTATCGCCACCTGGGCATCCTGACCAAGCGGCACCTCGTTGAAGTTGTGTACGCGCTCCTTCGGGTCCTGCTCGGGCATCGGGTACTTCTTGGGGACGATCTTCTTGGGCTTCTTCTCTTCCTCGGCCATCTACTTCGCCTCCTGGAATCTCCTCAGCGCGATCTGCTCCTCGGGGATGTACCTCTTGTTCCTGGCAGTGAGGTTGTCGAAGTCGACCTTGTGGCCGTCGAACTCGGGCCCGTCGACGCACCCGAACTTGGTCTCGCCCGCGATGATCACCCTGCACGAGCCGCACATGCCGGTCCCGTCGACCATGATTGGGTTGAGGCTGACGACTGTCGGGATGTTGTACGGCTTCGTTATGTTCGCGATGACCTTCATCATGATTATCGGACCGACCGCGTAGACGAGGTCGATCTTCTTGTTCTCGGCAATGAGCTTCTTCAGGATGTCGCTCACAAACCCATGGTGGCCCTTGGAGCCGTCGTCGGTGCAGACGAAGAATTCATCGCTGACGGACTGGATCTCCTTCTCGTACATCAGCAGCTTCTCGTTCCTTGCGCCGATGATGTTGATTGTGTGGTTGTCGGATTGCTTGATAGCGCGCACGACCGGGTACATCAGGGCGAGGCCTATGCCGCCGCCGATGCTGACAACGTTCCCATATTGCTTCAGGTGAGTGGGGAGCCCGAGCGGGCCGACCAGGCTGAATATCTTGTCCCCGGCCTTCATCTTGCCGAGCTCCTTGGTCGTCTTGCCGACCTCCAGCGCTGCTATCGTGACCGTTCCATTGTCCGGTGAGAAGTCCGCCATTGTGAGCGGGATCCTTTCCCCGTGCTCAGTCGGTGTTACCATGACGAACTGCCCCGCTTTCGCCTTCTTTGCGATTTGGGGCGCGCGAATCTCCAGTCGTATGACATCCGGAGTGAGCTTCTCCGACTTCACTATCTCGTACATTTGAACACTCTTCCCGCCCTCGGCCAGAAAGCGCGGCCCGAGGGCTTGGAACGAGGCTCTGATGCCTATCGGTCGCGTGATTAAAACGTTCGTATTTAAGCTTGCCGTGAACACACTCATCTAGGGCAGTTTTCTCCGATGGAGATGGACGTTCAAGGTTCGATTTCGGAAACATTTCTAAAAACGCCGAAGCCGTTTGGAAATGAGCCGATTCGAATAGGCACAATTGTCGCGCTAGTCGCCTGTCTCCTGCATCTGAACCGTGCCTGCAAGAGTGACCAGGGGCACGGCCTCGATCTTCCTGTAGATCTCTTCTGGCGGTCTGCTCACGCCGTCGACCTTCAGCAGGAAATCCTCCACCGAGATTCCGAAGAGTCGCTCGTTCTCTTCCAGGTGCGGCAGGATCAGGTTCCAATCGGCTCTCGTAAGTCTGGATATCCTGCCGCCGTTCAATTGCTCCTCCCCGACGAGCTTCTTCGGGTCTCGAACATAGATAGCGCCTCCAGAGGCAAGCGAGAACAAATTCCCGCCCGGATAGGGAGCGGGCAGATCGACTGGTCTTCCTTTGCCGTCGAAAGTCAGCCCGTTCAGTACTACGAATCCTCCGCCGTAGAGCGGGTTGCCCGCCATGAACGATTCTGCCAGGTAATCTAGGCATGTTCCGTTTATCACGACCTTGGGCTTTCCGACAGCGTTGATCAAAGGCCTGCCAGCCGCGTTGCCAAGAACGTACGCCTCGCCGCCTTTCGCGCCGTACAGGAAAGTCTGCCCGACGTCACCGTGGACGACCAGCTTGCCCTCGCTGAGAATCTGTCCCAGCTGGTCCTGACCGTTCGCATGAACGACGACCTCTGCTCCGTCCAGTCCTGAACCGAGGTAGTCGCCTGGGCTGCCAAACACATCTACTTTGAATCCTCTGGTCCTCGGCCCGAGACCGGCACCGATGAATCTCTGCCCGTGAACGCCGACGACGACTGCGCGGTTCCATCCGAGGTCCCTTGCTCTCTTGATCATGAAGGAGACTCCGCCATCGCCTTCCATGGGGAAACCAGCGCAGTCAATCACGAGATTGTCGTATGGCGAGATAGCTTCACCGAGCTTCTCCATGTTATTGAGGTCGATTAGAGAATAGAGTGAGTGGCCGCTCTGCTCGATCCTCCTGGCCGATCTGAGGATCTTCTCGACAGCCTCGTTCGCCTTCTTGTTGATCCTGCTCCGCCTAAACTTGCCAGACGAGTACCTGCTGTCCATGATCGCGGTGAGCAGCTCGATCCCGTCGTCCATGGTCGAATCACTCTTCGCCGCGTGCTGGACGATAAGGGAGAAGATGTCGTTGAGTTCCGAGCCCGAGAGCTCACCGAACTTGCTGACGAGGAGATCCAGCGCGCTTCTCGGGTTCTTCTTCGCCATCAGTTCCTTCGCAAGGTCGCTCCCGTTTGGCACACTTGGCAACGGCTCGGCGAGCGCCAGGTCGTCCTCCCTGATCCAATCCATCGACGGGCTCGTGACCGGCGTTCCGAACTTATTCGTGCATATGAGCCGCATGCCATCCGCAGTGACCTTCTCGGGGTACAGGCTGAAGATGAACGCTCCGCCGTCCGTGTGGCTGCCGCCTCTCGCGTTCCAGTACACGTCGGCATATCCAGGGACGGACGGGAATTCTGAGGAGACGCTCTTGAGAGCGGCATCGATCGCCTGTTTCTCGGATGCGATGAGGCCGAGCTGAATGCCACCATCGACCAGGGCGAAGACCTGCGGCCTCAACATCGAGGTGTCCGTGATGCCCATGAGCTGGAACTTGTTCTCGTAGAAACAGTTCCTGCCGATTATGAAGAACCACGGGCCGTCTGGGGAACCATGGATGTGCGTCGCCTGGATCGCCCTGTAGACCTTCTGCTTCTCCTCGGGCAGCAGCGTGAAGTCGCGCTCGGTCGTCGGGGCAAAGGCTTCTATGATGTACTCGAGAGGATAGCCGTATGCCCTGTTCAGGACGTCGAACAGGAGGACCGAGACCTCCGTGTCCGTGAGGAACAGGGGGACGACGTTTCTCTGCGCGAGGTACTCGGAAACGGAGTAGTAGTTGGCGAAGTCGCCGTTGTGCACAAGGGCCTCGTCAAGGCCCACGAACGGGTGCGCGCCTCCAGGATGCCAGACCCTTCCCTTGGTCGGATATCTCTGGTGCCCGATCCACACATACGCTTTCAAATCCTCCAGCTTGTAGTACCTGATGACGTCCTCGGCATATCCGACGATCTTCATCACAATCATGTTCCTTCCGTGAGACATGACGAAGGCGGACATGTCGGATGTCGCGTAGTACTTCTTGTTGATGCTGAAGCTTGTCTGATAGACGAACTCGTCCTCCGCCTTGCGCGGTTCGAGACTTTCGAGCTTGTGCTTCTTGACGAAGTTGTCGAGAGCCTCCTTCTTCGCCCTGCAGAAGTACCTCCAGACCTCAGGCGGAGTGATCTCCAGTGATGAGAGGAACGGCTTGTCGGTGCTAATCTCGACCTTGTACTTCCTCTCTATCCTGTAGTTCGGCTTGATGAACTCATCCTCAAGGGCTTGGCGTATCGCGGGCTTGAGATAGGCGACCTGGACAAGGTAGTCCTCTTCAAGAACCCTCTTCGGCACGCCCATCTGCTCTGGTGAGAGGCCGACCGCTGCGATACCTCCGCCCTTCCCATTTCCCCTGTTGTGCATCTGCACCAGCGGACCGAGGATGTGCTTCCCCGCGAGAGGAACGGAACTGGCTATCCCGACAACGCCGCAGCCGCCCTCAGCCTCCTGAGAGTGGGCCGATGTGTTTGTCCTGAACGAGGTCATCCATTCCCGTGATTCGAGCAAGGCCCTGGTCTCTTCGGTCACCTGCCCACCTCCTTCGCCGGGTTACCTGAGTTCCTCAGCAAGTCCGTTCGCCCGCGCAACTCTGCGATATCGGACATCTCGAACCTGGAAAGGAGTTCGCACCACTGTAGCCTCCATGCGCTGTAGAGATTGGAGATCCTTTCGGCGCCCCAGTCGGCGTCTGTCAGCTTGTCCAGGATGGGGTCTGTAGTCGCGATGCCGCGAGGACAGCCTCGGCCGCTCTCACAGTTGCCACATCTAACGCACCCGAGGGCAACGAGGTCCGCGGTCCCGATGATCGCACCATCTGCTCCCAGGGCGATCGCCTTGGCGACGTCCATCGCGGTCCTGAGGCCTCCGCTGGCCAGCAGCGTGATCTGGTCTCGGATACCCTCGTTGACGAGGAATTTGTGGACCTTCGGGATAGCATACTCTATCGGCATCGCGATGTTCTTCTTGGCGATCTCAGGAGCAGCGCCCGTGCCCCCATAGCCGCCGTCGAGGTGGACGATGTGCGCTCCAGCGTAGTAGCTTCCGACCGACACCATCTCGACATCGTTCGGCGTCGATACCTTCACTGCGAGAAGTGCAGCCGGGTTTATCGTGTGAGCCCAGTCCAGATGCTTCTTGTGGTCCTCGACCGAGTAGACACTGTGGAACGGGAACGGTGAGAAAAGGCTCGTATACGGCACGGCCTCTCGCATCCTCGCGACTTCAGGTGTGTTCTTGTCGTGGAGCAGATGGCCCCCGAGGCCAGGCTTCGCCCCCTGGGCATACTTGAACTCGACAATCCTAGTACGCTGGATGGTCTCCTCGCGGACGCCGAACAGGCCCGTGGCGATCTGTGTGATGACATGGTCCTTGTACGGGATCAGCGCGTCTGGATAGCCTCCCTCTCCCGTGCAGGTGAATGTGCTCCACTTCTTGGCAGCCTTCGCCCTAGCGACCATCGTGTAGACGCTCACGGAGCCGAATGACATTCCCCCGCCGTAGATCGGAATGGGTATCCTGATCATCGCTCCAGAATCACGCCTGTTGAGGTCGATAGCTGTGCATATCTCCGCTGGTTCGAAACCCCCCTTCGGTTCGGGGAGCTTGAACTGCAATCTGTCAAACCCGCCCTCAGAAGCTCCGATGTTTCCGGGATGATCGAGCGGAAGTGGCCTCCCGGTCTCAGCCATGGCCCAAGTGGCAAGTATCATCTCAGAGGTCCAACGCGGGTCGCCGAGGCTGAAGAAGGTCTCGCTTGTGCTCACTGACAGCGAGTTCGTTGGGCAGTTCGCAACGCAGAAGAAGTAGTTGACCTCGCAAGACGGTCCAATGCACTTCCTATCGTCTGGCGGGAGGATCTTTGCGTGGCCCTCGATCCTCTTGTGAACTCCGTAGGGGCACAGACTTGCGCACGTCCCGCACGAGATGCAAGTGTCTGCCCTCTTCACAGTGAATCGGTTGACGAACTTGAGATGCTCGGAGGGGATGAGGGCTGCCTCCGGGATATCCTTAGGGCAGACCTTCTCGGCCTCAGCCATTCGTCTCGCCTCCTTCTATCTCCGAGAACGCTTCTCGCTCGACGTCCTCATAGAAGATCGCCCTGCCAAACTCTCCCCTTAGCCTTCGGACTTCCCTGAGGCCCATGGCCCCCAGAACCTCGAGGAGCTGGTCCCTCCAAGCGCCGATCATGTTGGTCACCCGCCCTTCTACCCATTCCGCGGGCGCGCTTTGCAAGCTTATGGGGCACGAACCCTTCGAGCAACTGACGCAGTCTCTGCACTCGAGAGCTATGACCAGCGCCTTCTCGAGCGCGACGACGTCGGCGCCGCAGATGATGCTCTTCGGAACATGCTCCGCAGCGGCAATCCCTCCTCCAGCGATGAGAGTTATCTGGTCACGAATCGCCTTTGCGACCATCGCTCTGTGGATAGCACGCAGGCTGTCCTTCGCGTGCCTGAGATCGTTCCTGTCGAGCTCCGCGCTCTCCTCGTCGTAGAGGACATGGGCGGCGTCGACTTTGGCCTGGACAAGCTCGAGAATCCTTTGCTCGATGCCTCTGCCGGACTCCATCCTAAAGGAGAGGACAACACCGGGGAATCTCGACCTGAACAGATTCGCGTCCCCTCTCCATCCGGATCCGTATTGCAGTTCGACCATCTGGACCCCTTTGGGTATCTCGATGGTGCGAACATCCGCGCCTTCCGGGAACACCGGGACGTAATGACCGTTGAGCTCCGCGGACGCCTGCGAAGGCTGAGAACCCGCAGAAGCCATGATGAGAGTGTTCAGATGCTTTGCAGCGCGGGCGAAGCCGGTCATCATATCATCGCTCACCGACCTCAGCCTCGTTACGTCCACTATCACAGGTATGGGCAACTCGACGGTAGGCGGGATTTCGGTGAGGACATTGCCGTTCTTCCCGAACTCAAGCCAAGCGGGCTTTCTGCCGATGTCGACGCTCGTTGAGATGAATTCTCTGCCGTGGATACCGTCACGCGTGGGCCTGACTATCTCGGACAT
>JBASRQ010000097.1:0-1642 GCA_049273895.1 Thermoplasmata archaeon | reverse complement strand
CTCAAAAGCGCCCCGAATTCCTCGGGGACCTGCGACTTCGACGCCTCCAAGATCATCTTCAGAGTCCGCTTCTTGATGCTGTGGATATTCGCTCTGTCGTCCTTCCAGAAATCGAACAGCGGCAATCTAGACACCCTTTGTCAAGCCCGCCCTCGCCCTGACCGCCTCGATCAAGGCGGGCGAGTAGCTGACGCTCAGCACGATCTCCTCGACGTGCCGCTTCCTGATGAAGCCCCCCAGCTCGTGCTCGCCGTCGAGCTTCAGCTTCACCAGGCTCGAGAACGACGATGTGACGAACAAGGCCTTGCTGATCGGGAAGTATCTAACCCCCACGCCGACTCTGAGGCCTCCCCTGGGGACGGATGTCTGCTTCACCTCCATGATCCAGGCGTATGGGATCGTGGTGTTGATCAGCCATCCCATCCTGATGCGTACGCCCTTCGCGCCCGCAAGATGGTGCGTGAACATGGGCGGCACCAGTAAGAGCGCTGCGACGATGCCGACGACCGGGCTTATGATGATCCACGCGTCCCTCCAGAGTCCGGGAGCGTTCGTGTAGGCCGTGTAGAAGAGCCACGCGGCGACCGCCTCGAAGACTATCGTCATGATGACGAACCAGTGCTTTGGATAGTCGATCCTCAGAGGCTCGTTCTTGCCGACGTTCATCGTGATGATCTTCTCCGGGTCAGTGTCTGTGCGCTGCGAAGGGAGCGGAGGCTATGAGCTTCTCCTCCAGGTTCCTGTAGAAGTCGTCCTTGAAGCTGATGAACTTGGCCCTCTTCTCCGAGGCCGTGAAGACCAGCGTCTCGTCTCCCCTGATCTTGAACTCGCACTGGCCATCTATCACCATCGTGCACTCCTTTGGCTCCAGGATGCTGACGGATATCCTGCTCTTCGCGGACACGACCAGAGGTCGCGCGGCAAGCCTGAACGGCGCGATCGGCGCTATGACGAACGCATCGACCCTGGGGTCGATGATGGACGAGCCGACGCTCATGGCGTAGCTCGTGGAACCGGTGGGCGTTGCGACTATCAGGCCATCTGCGCGTATCTCCGTGGCCTGCGTCCCGTCGACCGAGATCGCGAAGTGCCTCATCTTCGCGATGTGGGCCGTGTGCACTACAGCTTCGTTCGTCGCGTCCTCGAGCCTCTTTCCGTTCAGTATCGTCTTGAGCTTCAGCCTCTCGTCGATGCGGTAGTCGCCCTTCAAAAGCCTCTTGATCGCCGTCTTGACCTCATCCGCCTGGATCTCCGTCAGGAAGCCGAGCACTCCCGCGTTCACGCCCATGACCGGCGCGTCGCATCCCTGCAGCGTTCGCAGGATGGTGCCGTCGCCACCGACCGTTATCAGAGCATCCACCTTCATCTTGGCGAGCGGAACTCCTTTGAGCCCGAGCGCTTCCGCAGTGTGAGTCTCCACTACATAATCGACTCCCTTGAGCGCCTCGAATACCTTCTTCGCCACGGGCTTGAAGTTCTTCAGTTCGGGAGTGCCGGTGATTCCTATCCTCGTAATACCATCTCCTTTATCCTTGGGTCTCCGTAGGCCAGGAAGTTCTTCCTGTCCTGCAGGTCGAATTCCATATCGAGCTTGTTGCCCTCGAGATCGACGACCTCGCCTCCTGCCTCACGCAGGATGAGG
>JBASRQ010000087.1:0-2269 GCA_049273895.1 Thermoplasmata archaeon | reverse complement strand
GAGGAGAGGTGTAACCAAAGGGTGATGCCCAACTGCGGTGGAGTCCCCTCCACCCCTTTTTTCTGTTCTGCGAATCTGTGAGCATTGTCGCTGAATCTAAAAAGAATGGGAGAATGCTATTTGTCCGGCCGGACTAAGTTTTCTTCGTCTCTCTCGTCTTTATCCTGAGGCCCTTGTAGCCGCATTTCCTGCAACGCGTCGCCCTAATGGCGTTCCGAGCATTGCAGTTCATGCAAATCTTCTTGACCAGGTTGCGCGCCTCGGCCTCTGGAAACCTTGCCATCGCCGGCCCTCTTGCGCCTCAAACAGACATACCGTATATAACTGTTGTGCACCAGTGCGTCACTTCAGCTTCTTGCCCTCGTGCGCGAAGTGCGCAAGGAGGGCCTCGAGTTGGATTCTCTCGCTGGCGCCGGATACCATCCTGAACTCCGCCTCACCGACACGATCGATCAGCCGGATCTTGGCATCCTCGCCCACTCCAAGCTCGAACACCGCTCTGTGAATACCGGCGATGATATCCTCACCGGAGAGGCCATGCCTCACCACGAGCTCGTCCAGTCTCGATCTGGCTGCTGTGAAGTTGCCGCTGAGAGCGGTCGTCAGCAGTTCTTGGATCTCGGAAGGCCTGATGTTCTCGGTCGACTCGAAGACCGAATCCTGATCGACGCGCTTCCCAAGAGATGCTGCAACCTGAAGGATGTTCGTCGCCTTTCTCAGATCACCGGCGGCGAGGCCGCAGATGGCCAGCAGCCCGTCTTCTGTGATGTCCACACGCTCAGCATTGGCAATCCGCTTCAGATACGACTTGACATCGGCCTCGCCTAGGGGTCTGAACCTGAAGACTGCACATCGTGACTGTATCGGCTCGATTATCTTCGACGAGTAGTTGCAGGAGAGTATGAACCTGCACGTCTGTGTGTAACGCTCCATCGTGCGCCTCAACGCGGCCTGAGCATCCGATGTCAGCGAGTCGGCCTCGTCGAGGAATATGATCTTGAAATCCGACCCGCCCAGCGAGGCGGCCCTGGCGAAGTCTTTGACCTTCCCTCGGACAACGTCAATGCCTCTTTCGTCCGAGGCGTTCAGCTCAATCAGGCTGTCTCGCCATCGCTCGCCGTACAGCTCGCGTGCGAGGGCGATCGCACAGGTCGTCTTCCCGGAACCCGCGGGGCCAGCGAACAACATGTGAGGCATGCTTCTCGTCTTCGTGTAGGTGGAGAGCCTCTCGACAATGCTCTTCTGTCCCATGACATCGGAGAGCTTCTTTGGCCTGTACTTCTCCACCCAGACGTCTTGCATCGAGTCTCATTCTCTCGAATGCGCTATCCTTACAAATACCTATGCCACAGCACGCAAAAAGAAGCAATAAATAGGCCGTGTCGGCATCTGACCAGCGTGACCAGCTGCGACAGGTGCAGACGGAAATCGATAACTTTCATACGATACAGCGGGGCACACCTCTGCGGCGATCACTTCTGCGAGTTCGTCGAGAAGAGGGCGAAGCACGAGCTCCGATGGCAGATGGATGTCAGGGGCGTGGAGAGGGTGGCTGTTGCGGTTTCGGGAGGAAAGGACAGCACAGTCGCACTGAACCTTGTGCACAGAATACTCGGCAAGAGGAGAGATCTGGATCTGTGTGCGATCACCGTGGACGAGGGCATCAATGGCTACAGAGAGTCCAGCATTCCGATTGTGGCCGACAACTGCCAACAGCTGGGCATCGAGCACATTGTAGTCTCCTTCGAGGATCTCTTCGGGACGACAATGGACAGAATAGCGAAATCCGATAGACAACTCGCCACATGCAGCTACTGTGGCGTGCTTCGGAGAGCGGCGATGAACCGCGCAGCCAGGGAATGGAAAGCCACGCACCTTGCCACCGGCCTCAACCTGGACGACACTGCACAATCGATCTTGATGAACTTCTCCAGGGGCGATGTGGAGAGGCTAGCCCGCCTTGGGCCTCACAGGAGAGTGCAGTCCGGTCTAGTTCCTCGGATTCAGCCACTCAGATCTATTCCAGAGAGCGAGACGCTGCTATATGCAATCGTCAGGGAACTGGAGTTCCATGATCTCGAATGCCCCTACGCGCCGGAGGCTTTGCGGAATGCTTACAGATCCATCCTCTCCCAGCTCGAGGACAAGTACCCTGGCACAAGGCATTCCATTGTCAGAAGCTATGATGATATCCTGCCAGCACTCGAGAAGCTCTACCCTCCGGCCAAGTTGAAGAGATGTTTGTGCGGCGAACCGACCATCTCAGGGA
>JBASRQ010000085.1:0-2681 GCA_049273895.1 Thermoplasmata archaeon | reverse complement strand
GGACTTGGCCAGGGTGCGCTCTTCGCCCATCGGGATGTAGGGCGTTCGCTTACAATGAGGTAATTTGGCAGCGCACGATGAGTGGGGACGTTAGAAGACTCTCCCTCGGGGGGACGGATGCGGGCTGTTAGCAGAAGCGCATGGAAGTACTTCGCAGCAGCGACAGCCATTTTCGCTTCAGCGGCAATCCTTTGTGGCGGGAGCTTCGCAGCCATCGAATCCGAGTTGGCGTCACAGCTGTGTCACAAATCGTGTGACACCAAGAAATACGAATGGAAAGAAGCACCATCTCTTCTGATCGCGAGATCCGCTCCTGCGGTCGTTGTTCTAGCCGACGGAAACATCCTTGTGACTGGTGGTCTGACGGCGACCGGGCCAGCCGACAGCACGGAGATATTCGATTTAGCGTCGGAGACCTGGAAGCTCGGGCCCAGGATGACCGAGAAGAGGGTGGGGCACACCGCGACTCTTCTCGAGGACGGGACGGTGCTGATTGCTGGGGGCTACACGGGGAGAGGCGCGACGGCGAGCGCAGAGATCCTGAACGCGACATCCTTCACGTCCCTGGCTTTACCCACGAGCATGAGTTTCGAGAGATCTGGACATGCTGCAGTTCTGCTGGGCAATGGGAAGGTGTTGGTCACTGGTGGAACTGACTGGGTGAGGGGGATCTGGTTCCAGGCAGAGACATACGACCAGGATCAAAGAACGTGGTCACCGGCCGGAGGGATGAGCGCTCCAAGGGTGTCATTGTCGCTGCAAATGCTCTCAAGCGGTTCCGTCCTCGCCATCGGCGGAAACGCGGATGCCACGAGCGAGATGTACGATCCTGCGAAGAACACTTGGTCCGACGTCGCTAGCATGAATGCGAAGCGATTCTACGCGGGCGTTGCGGTTCTTGCTGATGGCAAGATCCTTGCAGCCGGTGGGCTCGTTGATGGAGCTCCGATCAAGTCATCCGAGGTCTATGACCCCGCGACGAACTCGTGGAAAAGCACAGGGAACATGACCACCGCGAGAGCGAGCTTCTCGTTGACGCGCCTCGGGTCCGGCGCGCTTCTTGCGGCAGGATCCTACAGCACGACAGGCACAACGGAGTCGAGCGAGTTGTTCTATCCGTCGAACTCGACATGGGCAGCCGCAAGGTCGATGAATGTCTCGCGAGGAGCCCAAGGATACGCTGTCAAATCGAGCAGTGACGAGACTTTCGTCATCAGCGGGAAGAGCGAAGATTCATTCACAGCATCGGTCGAGGTGTTTGCCCCGATAGTCAAGGAGAAGCCGAAGCACTGCATGCCCATCGACCTGATTACGCTTGCGCTGGCTGCGGCCGACGATTTCCTAGGCCATTCCGAGAAAGGGTTGAAGAAGTGCCAGACGACCTACGAGGCCGCGGGGTTGTACGACTCCGCGGAACGGTATGGCTCGACAATTACCTTGGCCGTCTTCCAGATGCCAGTGAGGTAGTACTCGTAGGTGCCCGCCTTGTGGAAGGTCGCGCTCCAGTAATCCCCTGGCGCGATCATCAGGCCGCTCTGGAACATGCCATCCGGGTGCTCGCCCGTCTGATCCAGCTCCCCGCTTCGTATGGCGATGCCAGGGGGCGGAGCCCACTGGCGGTTCACCCAGACCACTTTCGTGCCCTCGACGACCTTCGTCACGGCTGGCATGACGTCTTGGCTGAGGATGTCTATGTAGGCCTCAAACCTGGGCGGCGGAGGGGGAGGAGGCGGGAGGTAATGAGTGGATTGCAGAGCCTCATAATGATGAACCGTTGGCTGAGCAGCTGCTCCCACAGGCGCCCGCCTTCTCTTCGGCCTGAGGGCGATGGCCAGGCCCGGGATCGCGATCAAGATTGCGACCACGAGAAGGAAGTTGTAGATGCCGAGCCGATTGAATACGAAGTCGTGAACGTCCTTCAGGAACTGAGAGAACAGGCCGTTCGGCGGAGCTTCGTGCACCGGTAGCTGGAGGAGGTCTGATTGATACTGTGTCCCGTCGACGACCGCAACCGCCTGGATGTAGAGAGTGGAATTGTAATCAGGTGCTTGAACGTTGTCGACGGTGAATCTGGCCCAGGTGTTCCCGGTGAACTCCGCGCTCGAGTGCGTCAATGCAGTCGCGGATTCTCCCCACCTGACGTAGGTCCTTTGGATGTTGCCCGGACTTCCTCCGCTCACTAGCCATGATATCGATATTGTCGAGTTCAGCCCGGCATACGACGGATGCTTGGTGATCGTGACGGTCGGGTTTGCTATCTGGTTCACGGCCTGGAACGCGTCGACTATGCCCCATCCGGTGGAGGTGTCGTAGCCGGCGCGCGATATGTCCGTGGCAGTCGCGTTGATGACGCTGCCGATATCAACCGGCGTGAGCGCCGGATTGACGGACAGCATTAGCGCAGCGACTCCGGCGACATACGGAGCGGCAGTAGATGTTCCAGAGAGATACTGATAACCGCCCCCTCCCTGGGTCGAGTATATCATGACCCCAGGAGCCACAACGTCGAGGCCTTCCCCGAAGTTGCTGAACGTGGCGCGCCTAAGCGTGCTGTCTATCGCGCCGACAGCGATGACGCTCGCATAGGCCCCCGGATAGCTCACATAGCTCGAGCCGCTGTTGCCAGATGCAGCGACCGTGACGACTCCGTGCTGAGATGCATAGACGATCGCGCTCTCCAA
>JBASRQ010000080.1:0-2081 GCA_049273895.1 Thermoplasmata archaeon | reverse complement strand
CGTCGATGCCCATTGCTCTCGCCGTCGTCGCTAGTATGAACGGCGCATACAATCTCTCCGGGGTGTCCGTCCCCGATGTCTGAACATACAGTATCTTCTTCGCCATTGTTCTCTCTCCTATGTCATTCTCTTCACTAGAAACCTGAAGTGGCCGGCGACTCTCTCAACCGAGAGCAGTTCCTGCCCCGCGTGTTTCGCCCAGCTCCTTATGTCGGATTCAGAAGCTGGGTCGTCTGCCAGGACCTCCAGGATTTGTCCTATCGGGATCGAGGAAATCTCCTCGCGAGTTCGGTACACCGGCTCAGGACAATACAGGCCGATGCAATCCAAGGTTTTGGCGGGTTGGGGGATTCGGTCGCCTTTTTCAACCAAGTTCAGACTCTCCTGAAGTCGTCCCAGCAGACGACCATCTCATCGTTAACGCTGTTACCGAGTGCCCCTGCCCGCATATAACTTGTGCCTTTTGGATGAGGTCTGCTCAGACACGAAGCAGCGTGGTCCTTCCGAGCCTTCCCGCAAAGCGTCTGGTGCCAAATCCGACACTCTTCTTGGAGAATTCATGTGGCGGCTCGGCCTGCCTGCGGGAGAGCGTTTTGACAGCTGCGATTCCAGTGGGGGTCGCCCTCTCACCGGGGGACCCGCCAGGTTCGTGCTTGAGTCCCCTCAGCAGGATGGTGGACGCCGGGGACGGGATTCGTATCGCGCCGTGGCTCACGACCGTCACCCCCATGCCCGTGGCGATCGTGGAAGAGACGAACTCTTCATCACCGCCTTTCGAGAGCCTGGCCGAGACGAGGCCAATGCCAGCCATGTTCATCAAGGCCTGTGTCCGTCCAATCTCGTGGAGGTGGACTTCTGCGAGAGGCATGGCATGCGCTTCGGCCTCCGCTTCGAAGATGCTGTCAAGGATTCTCTTGCCGATCGGGGAGCCGGAGTCGATCTCCCTTTCTATCAGATCGAGCCGAGCGTAGCACTCGTCGCGCGACACGCCATATGATGAGGGTTCTGGTTGGACATACGCGATGCCGAACCCCTTCTGGCCTTCTTCCTCGATCTCCATGAATCGGAACTCTATTCCGCGCTTCGCAGACGACTTCTTCAGAAGGCCCACAGTGCTCGTCCTCTCGGGTTCGTCGAGGAGGCCGAGCATTGCAGCCAGCAGCATGTCCCCCGAAAGACCTTCGCGCGCGTCTATGAATATCATCGCATACAAGAAGCGTCGGCCCGGAGATAATCCTCTCGGTGACGCCCTCACTCGTTCTTGGGTTTCCCCTTCAGCTTTCTCGTTCTGGGCTTCTTCGGTTTTGGAGCTGTCTCGTCTGATGCGGCCTTCTCCCGCTCGTCGACCGGCGTCCCAGCTCCAACATCGGGTCCACCCTCAGGTTCTGCCTCCGCCTGTGCTGCCAGTTCTTCTCTCAACGGTTCGGGCTCCGGCATTGGTTCCGGCAACGGCGTCGGCACAGGTTCAGGTTTCACCTCGAGAACGGGTTCAGATTCAGGTTCCGGCTTCTGTGGCCTCGGTTCCTTCCCAACTGCCGTGCCGATCCTTTCGAATATTGATGGGGCTCTCTCGGTGACTGGTCGATCTTGCTCGGCCATCGGCTTGTCCTCCGTGGCCTTGGTCTCCTTCTCTGCGTGGGTGAGGAGCTCGTCCAGGGCGGTCGACACCTCTTCGTGCTCGAACGCCCTCTTCTGCTCAGTCTCGGCCTCTCCAGCGAGCAGCGTCCCGCATTCGGGGCACTTGTCCGCCTCGGCGTGGATCGTCGAGCCGCAAACCGGGCACTGGTAGCTTACGTCCTCCAAGAAGCTTCTGCCGCACTTCGGGCACTTCTCCTCAGAGCCGTCTGTCAGCCAGGAGCAGTTTGGACAGCTGAGCTTCTTGTCCTCTGTCTTGACGGATGCGGCCTCGAGCCTTATTATCTCCGTGAGGAGGGAGTCGATAGAGTCGTCCCCACCTCGGGCCTCGGCCCTCTCTCTGAATTCGAGGTAGTCGACATGGCAGACCGGGCACGACTTCGCCCCGCGTTCCACCAGCTCACCGCAGAAAGGGCATTCGAACTTCGTGTCCTGGGTGAACCTGT
>JBASRQ010000079.1:0-2381 GCA_049273895.1 Thermoplasmata archaeon | reverse complement strand
GCCAACGACGTTGATAGAGGTCAGGGCTGCGACGACGCCGACGAAGAAAAGCTTCGTGTTCGTGTCCTCGAAGGGAATGACGAAACCGACAATGCCCAAGACCGCAAAAATGAGGACGGACATTATGATTAGCGTCTCGGTCTTTATGTCCTGCTCCATCGGAATGTGAGATTGGATGGCTGTAGGATAAGCCTTTCTATCCAGGGTTCTGTAGGAATTCGTGTGTTGAAGCAGCTGCAGGACACGGATGTCGATTTCAAGGAGCTACACGTAGTCGGAAAAGTGTAGTATACTGGTTACCGTAAAGGACGAGATGCTGGTTAAGGGAGTCGCCTTCTATCTGGAGTTGGACCTTCCAACCGAGGCGTAGTTCCTCCTCGAAGACTTCAGATTGGCAGTCAACAACGCGATCCGAGCTGGCCTTCAGGCACGAGTGACATCGAGGAACGCCCTGGTCAGGATCGCGTACAAGGATTTTCGCCAAGAGCACCCGAAGATGCACGCCCAGCATCTGGTATCAGCGTTCGGAGTGGCTGGCGGCATCCTCAAGAACCACCGCAGGCGCGTCCGCAAAAGCGTGGCGTGCAGAATTCCCTATGTCAAGCATCTGATGATGAAAGCGGAGAACCAGGCGTACAAGCTCGATCGCAAGTCCGGAATCATAGACCTTCCGATCAGGGCTGGCCTCCATGTCAGGTTGAGCCTCATCGTCAGCCAGTATCACCGGAGGTATCTGAATGACATGTCCCTCTCCCTCGGATCGCTGACAGTTCTTCCCGACCGAGTCATAGTGGCATTCAGGAAGGGTGCGCCCGAGCCATATGCTCCTGACTCCGTGATTTCCCTGGACACGAACGAGCGCAGTCTTGACGGCGTGTTCGCAAAGAGCGACAATACAAAGGTCGTCAAGGCCGAGTTCCCCGACATCGCAATGATCCAGCGGCGGCATCACGACAGGCGCAAGAGGCTTCAGAAGAAGAAGGCTCACGACAGGCGTACTTCGAGAAACCTCTGCAGGAGAGAGGGAACGAGGGAGCACCGCCGAGTCGACTACAGGCTCCACCAAGTGGCGAGTGCTATCCTTTCATTCGCCGAGGAACAGAGATCTGCCATTGTTCTCGAGGACCTGAAGGGGATGAGGACGAAAAGGAGCAAGGAGTTGAATCGGCGCCTCAGCATGTGGCCCAGGCGAAAGCTCCATCAGATCATCGAGTACAAGGCGCAGTGGAAAGGCATTCCAGTGGTCAAGGTAGACCCAAGAAACAGCAGCAGAACGTGCCCGATATGTGGGAGGATACAAGATTCCCGAACGGGCGCAGAGTTCGTATGTGAGTGTGGCTGGCGCCTCGACAGGCACATCAACGCCAGCATCAACCTGCTGCAAACAGCCATCTCGAAGGGGATGGCAGGGGGTTTACGGTTCAACCCCGGCGCGTTCCAGCATGACGTGATGATGATCCTATACGAGCCAGCGATGGCCGCACGGTCGGAGCCGAATGGAACGAGTGGCGTTGTTGGGGCGACCTGAGAGTCACCACCCGATAATGCAACGGAACCGACAATACATAAATAGGCAGATTCAGGGTTACTCCGAGAAGGCGATTCGCGGATGAAACTGTTCGAGCACAAGGCCAAGGAAGTCCTTAAGAAGTACGGCATACCGGTGCCTGAGGGGTTCGTCGTTTCCTCGCCTGACCAGATCAAGTCAATCTCTGGTCCGGTGATGGTCAAAGCGCAGGTATTGATCGGGGGCAGGGGAAAGGCGGGTGGAATAAAGCCCGCCGAGAGTGCAGATGAGGCTCGGAAGGCAGCTTCTGCAATCATTGGAATGAACATCAAGGGATACGTGACGAAGGAAGTCCTGGTGGAGAGGCGTCTGGATATCGCAAAGGAGCTCTATCTCGGAATAACAGTAGACAGGAGCAGGAGGAGCCTCACAGTGATGGCTTCACCGGATGGCGGCATGGATATCGAGAGCGTCCCCGAAGACAGGATACTCATACAGCCGATAGACCCGCTGATCGGGTATTCTCCGTACGTCGGAAGAAAAGTTGCCGCGTTCATGGGCTTGGACAAGGAGCTGGCATCACAAGTGGCGAACGTGTGCCAGCGGATGAGCGAGCTGGTGATGAAGGAAGATGCAGAGCTCGCGGAGATCAACCCGCTGGTTATAACGAAGGATGGTAAGTTGATTGCGGGCGATGCGAAGGTCACGATTGATTCCGATGCGCTCTTCAGGCACAGAGAGTACGATTCGCTCACTGAGGACCTCACGCCACTCGAGGAAAAGGCCAGGAAGCTCGACATTGCGTTCGTCCAACTTGAGGGCAACATTGGAGTCATCGCGAACGGGGCTGGCCTCACGATGGCCACGCTCGACA
>JBASRQ010000077.1:0-8077 GCA_049273895.1 Thermoplasmata archaeon | reverse complement strand
GTGAGGTCCTGGTCATCCCCCAGGACGAATGTAGGGTCCGGTGCGAGAGTCGCCGTCCTCATGTCCTCCCCATCCTCCCTCAGATAGTACATCTTCGACTCCTTTGACACATTGGAGAGCACATCGCCGTAGCTGCGCTCTGACACGTAGATTCCAGGAGAGCATTTCCTCTCGCCCTCCCCTTTCTGGAGCAGGGCGTTCCTGATCAGCGCAGCAGTGCTCCGTTCGTCCGGGTTGAGGTACTTCACCTCGGAGCCGTTGATCCGGATGGTCTTGGGTGGGTTAGGCTCCCCAAGGAGCATCAACACGATCTCGACATCCCGGCGGATGCCATGGGACAAGAAGAACGCGGAGTTGACGCACCGGAGGAGGATGTCCAGCCTGCCGGTCGACCCGCACAGGTCGTCCAGCTTGAAATCGGCGGATGTTATGGCCCTGTGGCCCATGACGATGTATCTTCTCACAATCTCACTCTTCCTGCGCAAAGCCAGAGCCTTTCAGCTGCTTCATGAGCTGCCTGCGCATCTTCCTGTTGCCCATGAAGCCCTTCATCGCCTTCCTCGACATGTTGTACTGTTTCAGGAGCTCTCGGACATCCCTAGGGGAGGTGCCGCTGCCCCTAGCTATCCTCGAGACCCTCGAGGACTTGATCTCCCTCGGGTTCCCCAGCTCGTAATCGGTCATGGAGTCCATTATTACCCGCCACCTCGCGAGCCTCTCCTGGGTCTTCTCCATGTCCTGCTCCCCGATTCTGTCCCCTAGACCCGGGAGCATCGAGGCGAGCTTTTTGAGAGGCCCCATCCCCTGGAGCATCTCCATCTGCTCGTACATCTCCTTGAGCGTGAACTTGCCGGACATCATCTTCTTGGTCAGCTCCTCGGCCTTCTCCTCGTCCATGACCTCGGATGCGGACTCAATGAGCGACTTGATGTCTCCCATCCCTAGCAGCCTGCTTATGAACCGATCAGGGTCGAACTTCTCCAAGTCCTCGAGATGTTCCCCAACACCGATGTACGAAATTGGCGCGCCCGTCTCAGCGACGGCGCTCAACGCGCCCCCGCCTTTGGCGGTGCCGTCGAGCTTGGTAAGTATGACGCCTGTGAGCCCAACAGCGTCGTGGAACGCCTTGGCCTGCGGCCCGGCCTGTTGCCCGGTCTGAGCGTCCAGGACCAAGAGCTTGTTCTCGGCATCCACGGCATTCGCGACATCTCTGATCTCCTCAATAAGGTCCTTCTCAAGAGAGTGCCTTCCCGACGTGTCGAATATCAGGACGTCGTAGCCCTCGAACTCCTTCATGGCGCGTTTCGCGATCTTGACCGCGTTCTTCTCCTTGGGCTCGCCGAAAACGGGCACGTTGATCTTCTTGCCTATCTGTGACAGTTGGTCGTACGCTGCCGGTCTGTGTACATCAGCGGCGACTAGTGCGACCTTCATGCCCCGCTTGTGAAGATCCTTGGCGAGTTTCCCCGCGGTCGTGGTCTTGCCCTGACCATATAAACCTACCATCAGAATCCGTTGGGGTTTTGCCGGTATCTCCTTGGGCTTGCCTATGATCTTGACGAGTTCCTCATAAACGATCCGGATGACATGTTCCCTGGAACTCATCCCCGCAGGAGGCTTCTCCGTCAGCGCGCGCTCCTCGAGCTCCTTGGTCATCTGCAGGACTAGCTTGACGTTTACATCCGCCTGCAGCAACGCCCGCTGTATGTCCTTGACCACTTCCTTGACGAGCTTCTGATCGACATGGGATGCGTTGGCTATCTTCTTGATAGCGTTTCTCAAGGACTGGCCAAGGCCTTCCAACACCATGATGCTCGCACTCCCGCCTAAGCGGACGTTTCGGATAAATAGGTTGTGCAGATGCGCTCACTGTTACAAAAAAAGGGAAGGGAAGGGCTAGCCTTGTCAGAAGGGATGGGATGCACTCTAACAACTAGCCCAAAATTTCCCGGGTGATATATTGACTGTAGAGTATATGAATATTTCGAAGAGCGGCTTAAATATGCTAGCTCGCTCCAGCGACGAGGCTCCGCGCTCGTCCAGTTTATAAAGAGGAGCGGCGTCGGACGATACTGGCGCACACCTGTGCTTCCGGTGCTGCCTATGCAGGTCACATGTACCCCGACTTCTGGAGGATCATAATGTCCTCGGTGCTCAGCTTCTCCCCGCTCCGGAACTTCTCGAAGATCTCCTCGGCCTCCTTTTTCGCGGAGGTCTCGTCCTTCTCTTGCCGGGCTTTGCGGCCCTTGTCCCTGATGCCCGCGATTATCTTGTCGAAGTCGTGGACCTGTCTTATGTGCTCTATGTGTTCCCGATGTTCATCGTCGGCCGATAGCTTTGTCTCGATGAACTTCTCCTGGGCCGCATCGGCCTCTTTCCTGAGCTTGTCAGCCTCCTCGTAGAGCTTCAGCATCGCGTCGTGCTCGATCTGCGCCTTCTCGGCGAGGTCGGAAACCTTCCTGTGGAAGTTCTCGGCATTGTCCTTTGCCTCCCTAGCATCCTTTTCCGCCGTTTTTACCTCCGAGAACTGCTCGATCTCCTTCTCCATCTCCTTGATTTTGGCGTCGAGCTGCGACATCTCCTTCATAAGCGCCTTCTCTTTCTCGGCGCTAAGCACGGAGGTCATGTGCTTCTTCTCTAGAGCACGCAGCTCCGCCTTGTACTTCCTGATCGAGAGGCCGCTCTTGGGCATCTTCTCGCGTCTGAGGTTGATGGCCTTCTCGCTCAGGTCGTTGAACTTCCTGTTCCACTCGTCTCTCTGAGCCTTCGCTTCCCTGACCTCGGAGTTGAGCTTGTCTCTGTTCTCCCGCTTGACGTTTGCGTCCTCTATGAGCTTTCGGACCTGGGAATTTAGCTCGTCCCTCCGCTCGGCCCACTCCTTCGTCTTGTCGTTGAGCTCGTCCCTGAGCCTTTTGTGCTTCTCCGCGTCGGCATTGTGCCGCGCTCGCTTTTCCTCAAGCTCGCCAATCAGCTCAGCCATGACAGACCAACGCCTTCAGAACACGTGAAGTCTGGACGCGGAGAGGACAATACTAGGTCCAGCTTATATGTCTTTCGATGCTGGCGTGTCATGGTTCGGGCGCGTAGCAAGGGCCTCGTCGACGCGATCTCGGCTCAACAGACGTGCCATTACCTCGCGTAAGAAACTCGACAATCTACTCAAGTGCAACTCGCCCGATGAACTCATTCACCCCGAATGGCGCAGCCGTTGAAGGAGATGGACTTGGAGTTGGTTCATGCCCTCGTCCGAGGGCGATGCGCAAGGACATCGGGGTCCCCAAGATGAGGCGTACGAACCACCTCACCAGAAGACAGTTCGTGCACATCGCGAGAAAGGGCGTCGTCATAATCCAAGAGTCAAGCTTCCGAGCGAGTTACAGCTTGTAGTCAATCCTGCCATCGCTTCCCGCAGGTTATCATGGATGATTACTGGGTCGACAGGAGTATAAGTACTGCCCGCCGATAGGAATCGCGGAAACTGAAGTAGGTTATTCGATAGAAGAAGGCAGGAACCGATGGCTGGGCAAAGAACGGTCAAACGGAAGGCTCCCGAAACCGCTGACGCGGGCGAATCACTGATTGGGGTTCATAAACCGAAGGGTGACAAAGAGCCGGTCAAGACCATCACCGTCAGGGAAGAGAAGAAGAAGATTCGAAGGGTAGTCAAGACCGGCAAGATGGCCAGAAAACACGGGTCCGAGGCATTCCAGGCGCTTGCCATGACAGAGAAGGACATCAAGATCACCGAGCAAGTGATGGAAAGCATCGCGCCGTCTGCGCCGACTCCTTCCAAGAGCGAGGAGACTTTCGCATGCATCGAGTGTGGCGCCAGGATTCCGACGTCCGCGGACCGCTGCCCACACTGCCATTCACTCTACCTGAAAGACGTTTCAGACGAGGATATCGAGGAGGCAGAGGCGGCGGAAGAGACGCTTGATCAGGAAGCCGACGAGTTCCTCGCAACTGGGGCTACGCCTTGCATACACTTCGACGCGGAGACTGGCACGGTCAGCTATCTCGAGAACGACGACAGCGATCCTGACTTCGTGCTTGAGTGCTCTCATTGCGGGACAGAAGTGCAGTTCAACACTGACAGATGCCCGATCTGTGGGACGAAGCTCGAAGTGTCAGATACTGGCATCGTCGGCCTCTTCGCTGACATGGAATTCGCTAAGGCCGACTCGAGGGAGGGACTTGACTGCCCGCTCTGCGGCGAGCACGTCTCTCTCACGGAAGGCAAATGCCCTGCTTGCGGCGAGAAAGTCGAAGGAGCTGATGAAGCTGAGAAGATTGACCCCGTTATTCGTGGCGAGAACGTCGTCTTCATGCATCTCGATGTCGAGACAGGCGAGCTGAACTACCTCCAGAGGCTCGCGAAGCGGCTCGGGTTCGAGCAGATGACCGTCCACTTGGACGGCATAGGCCGAGGCGGTGGGTTCGAGCAGGACTGGAAGAGCCTCTCGAGGATCTGAGGAGGTCATTTGGCATGGATGCTTTTGATATGTTCCGCCTTATGCTCGACGAGTATTCATCTCAGATTCTCAGGCTGACTTCGCCCCAATCGATGAATGCCATCGAGCTCAGCGACGCTCTTGGCATCCCGATTGCTGCATGCTACAGAAGAATCAGGGCGCTCAAGGAAGCGGGGGTGCTCAGGGAAGAGGGCAGGACGGTATCGGTCGGTGGAAAGCTGGTCGCAACATATAGGTCGTCTGTTGAGAGCGCTGAGGTCTTGCTAAACGATGGTAGGCTCAGTATCCAGATCAAGGCGAACGGCCAGAAGAGGGCGGATGAAGTGCTCCTTTCAGAGGAGGCCTCCATGCTGCACTGGCCTATGGATCGCAACACTGCCAGCAAGCAAAGGCAGTCACTATAGCTCGCTTCACATGCTAGCTTTTTCCAGGTTGTCCGCACGCTTGGCGTATCGCCTGGATTCGCTCTCGAAAAGCTTGTTCTGCTCGAGGAATTTCGCCCCCCGCGTCCTGTATTTCGCCGCCTTCGCCGTCTGTGCGGCGGCCTTGCTCTCGTTCTTGCGGGCGATCTCCTCTTGTTTCGCAACCTTCCGCTCCATGGTCGCGACCTTGGTCCTTAGTGACTCGGGGCTCAGTTCGGTGGTTCCCTGGGCGGCTCCCGAGAGCTCAACTTCGTACTCCTTTGCCATCTCCTTGAAGCTCTTGGACCTCTCCTTCCTCTCTGCCGCTTTCTCCCGGTATGCGACCGCGCGCGCAGAGCACTTCTGAGCCTTCGCCTCATTGGCCTTGTACTTGTGATAGAACTTCGCGGCCTTGTGCCCGAAAGCATGGGACTTCTTCCGCAGGATTGCAACATCCTGGTACGCCTCGCTCTCCGCCCTGCTGCTTCTGGCCGCTGTGATCTGTCTCTCGTGATCCTCGTCTGTCAGTTCCTTCTTCTCCTCCGCAGGAGGAGCCTTCGGAGGGGCTTCGTAGGGTTTGGGAGAGGGCTCTACAGGAGGTTTGGATGTCACAGGCTGAGGCGACCTCTGGAAGTCCGAACGTGAAAGGAACGAGTCGATATCCTCATCCGTTTTCTTCTGGAACTCCTTTCTCTTGGCGGAATCCTCCTGAGCGCCCATTGGCCAATCACCTACACGTTCTGATTCATGTCTGGTATGATAAGGCTTTTGATTCCAGCCGCAGGACTGCGCATCCACCCCCCTCAGGTAAGAAGATTATCTAGGTGGTACCGCTTAGGCAGAGCGAGGCGGGACGAGACAATGGCGCTTGACCGGATCCCAGAGTTTCCAGAGTTCCGCAAGGTGACATTGGAGGAGAGGAAATCCGTAGAGGAAGTGTTCTCCCGATACCCCACCGAGGTCTCTGAACGCACCTTCGGCTCGCTTTTCATGTGGCGTCAATACGGCGACCGTTCGATGCTCTCCAGATTCGATGGCCATCTTCTCATTTCATGGCGGCGCGAGAAGTTCGGGAGCATGATCCTGGAGCCAGTCGGTCCCGACCCTGGCCGCATCATCTCAGAGCTCTCCGGTCCAGATGCCCTGAAGAAGCACGCGTTCAACGGCGTCTTCGGCATCCTCGAGCCATTGGCCTCTGGTTTGAAGGCAAGAGGACTCTCACCCATTTCCCTTCGCGACGAGTGGGACTATGTCTACAGAACCCAGGATCTCATTAGGCTGGAGGGCCCGAAATACCATACCCAGAGGAAGGAGATGAAGAAGGCGACCTCGGAACACGAGCTAGTCTTCGAGCAGATGACAAAGGAATACCAGCAGGCATGTCTGGAACTCGAGGAGACCTGGTGCGACCTCAAGCATTGCACTATCGACAAGTTCTCGGCAGCGGAGGATGCCGCTCTGAGGGAAGCCGTCGCGCATCTCGACGAGATCGGATTTTTCGGCGCCGTCGTGCTGCTGGACGGAAGAGTCGAGGCACTTACGATAGGCGAGCGACTCAATTCGAAGACAGCCGCTGTCCATTTCGAGAAGGCCAACCCAGGCATCCGCGGACTATATCAAGTGATCAACCAGAATTTCTGTGAACGCTCCCTTGCGGGCTTCGAGTTCGTCAACCGTGAGCAGGATGTTGGCGAACCAGGACTCAGGCGCGCGAAGGAAGGGTATCATCCAGATCATTTCGTTGAGAAACAGCTGCTGTTGTTTCGATGAAAAGTCTCTTCCCAGTCGATGAGAAGATTATATATGCACGAGTCTGTTCAGTCTCGTAACGGAAGGGATTCGCATGGTCAAGTCATGCATACTGGTATGCTGCAAGCTGCTGAAGACCAAGAAGGTCGTCGAGCTTGCTAAGAAGCAGGCGGGCGTCAAGGACGCATTCCCGGTTCATGGACGATGGGATGTTGCTGTCCGTACGGACGACCTCGAACTGAAGAGAATCGCGGAAATCGGAATGAACATCTACAAGGGCGAGGGCGTCGAAATCGTAGAGACTCTCGTCGGCTACCCGGACTGAGGTGATTGAGATGGTGAAGGCGGTAGTTCTTGTCATGTTGGAACAGCAGACATTCGAAGACGCCACGAAGATAAACAAGATCCCTGGCGTCACGGACGGTTACCTCGTTTTCGGACACTATGACTACGTCGCATTTTTGGATGTGCCCGGCCTGGAAAAGGTCGGCCAGATTGCTGACAGGATTCAGAAGCTCGGCTTCGTAAGGTACGTCGAGACGCTTATCGAGAGATAGGCCTCCGAATCAAACCCTTTCATGTTTCTAGTTCTGTTCTCCGAGCAAAGGCTTTCCACAAGAAGTGATGCTTGCCTTTTTCGGTGCAGCTGGCCCGACGCCCAAGAGAGAGCACCGGAGGCATTTGCACTTGGTTAAGCATATATACGCGAAGCCTAATCTCGCGCGCGAGTCAGTCGATTTGGAGAGAGTAGGATGGTAGACATCACCCTTGTTATCCCCATCGCAGGTGCGGTCGGGCTGGCATTTGCGGGCTATCTGACCTGGTACGTTTTCCGGAAGGACCTCGGAACCCCTGAGATGCAGGAGATCGGAGAGGCAATCAGGCAGGGAGCCATGGCATACATGAAAAGACAGTACACGACCATCATCGTGATAAGCGTCCTCTTGGCAGTGCTGATCGCCGTCCTGGTCGACCCCAAGCCGTGGGTCGGCTTGTCGTTCTTGACTGGCGCAATGGCGTCGGCCCTGTCGGGATACATCGGCATGTATGTCAGCGTGAGATCAAACATCAGGACGGCTGCCGCTGCGAGACGCACGCTCAACGAGGCACTTGTCACATCATTCAGAGGTGGCGCGGTTTCTGGCATGGGCGTCGTGTCTCTCAGCCTTCTTGGAGTGGCTGGGGTGTTCTTTGCATTCCACAGGGGCATGGGCTTCGAAACTGGCAAGTCATTAGACGCGGCCATCGGGTTCGCCTTCGGCGCAAGCTTCGCGGCCTTGTTCGCACAACTTGGGGGCGGCATCTACACCAAAGCTGCTGATGTCGGCGCTGACCTGGTCGGCAAGGTTGAGGCAGGTATTCCCGAAGACGATCCGAGGAACGCGGCAGTCATCGCAGACCTAGTGGGCGACAACGTCGGCGACTGCGCGGGGAGAGGGGCGGACCTCTTTGAAT
>JBASRQ010000074.1:0-1774 GCA_049273895.1 Thermoplasmata archaeon | reverse complement strand
CAAGAACAGCCTCCTCCTCTCGCCGAAATACGGCGCTAGAATGCGCTTGGTCTCTGTCATCACAGACGCAAGCCTCATACCTGACAAGAGGTTGGAGATTGATCTCTGCATGGATTGTGACAAATGCATCCGAGCATGTCCGGCGAAAGCTCTCAAAGGCTGTCGAACAGTTGACAAAGAAGCTTGTGACAATCAGAACACCAGAATAGGAAAGAAGCTCGATCTGTCAGGCGGGGAACAGGTCTGCGGTGTCTGCATACGCGTCTGCCCTGTTGGGATTGATGCCAAGAAATAGGGGCCCACAAGGCCAGTCGCTCGAGATCAAGGGACCAATGCGAATACTGAAAGACCTTGTTTGCGTCAGCTCCTTGCCGGGACAAAAATAACTGCCGGCTCGTGCTAGGTCCGAGGCAGATTGAGGAAGCGGTTCGTCCTGGAAAGGAGTCTAGGTCCGGCTTCAATCCCTGCTGATTGAATTCGAGTTGCGATGTACTGGCTCCTGAGGGGTTCGAATCCTCCCGAGGTTGAATTCCCAGAAGAAAGAGCCTCGGATGGGGTTTGCGCCTCGCCTCGGAAAAGCCCATGGGGGAGAAAGGCGATTCCACCGACGGAGAGAGTGCAATGAGGTGTCAGAACTGCGGCTCAGAAAACCCAGATAGACACATCTACTGCGATCGATGTGGAGCGGTGATTGTCAAGCCCTTTAGAATCGATGAAACCGTAGTCAGAGAGCCCAAGCAGGCATTGATGAGAGCAATCAACAAGAGGAATGAATCCGACTATGTAATGCCAGTGGTTCTCGTCTTCTTGCCACTTGTGGTTGGAGTAGTGTCCACTATTGTGAGCATCGCTTTTCAATTGACGCGGGCTCTGAGTCCATATGCCAGCTCTGTGGCGACTTCTTGGCAATTGACTCCAGGACTCGGCATCGTCTTCTTCGGCTCTTTGCTTTCTGACTTGATCTTCGCATACGTGTGCTACAAGTTCGTGAAAAGAGCGAATGACCACTACGCGCGCGAGAGAGAGCTCCGGACCGCTATGATTTCACTAGTCAGAGCCGCGACGATGACCATCGACAGACAGCGGGTCGTGGAAGGAGATCTTATGATGATGGGTCTTATGAACGAACTGGTGGAACGCTACCGAAGACCATGGTTCTGGGCATTCGCAGCAGCAATGCCAATGCTCATCTTGCCGATAATCGGGGCAACCTTTCTTCTTGTCAATGTACAAGAGGATCCTTTCCTGCTTTTCGGCATTCTCTTGCTCACTACCTTCGGGATTGGGTTTACCTCCCTAATCCTGGAACTGATGATGTTCAGTTTCCTAGGCAGCACGATGTTTGACCATGACCGAAGATGGAACGGGTTTTCGACAGCCGCAAGGACAGCCCTTTCCAAGCTTGGGTTCCCTTCTGGAAAGCCCTTCGGGATTTCCAGGCTGCCTGAAAGGAGTTTCGGTATCTACTTATTGCTTTCATTCGTCACTG
This sequence comes from Thermoplasmata archaeon, assembly GCA_049273895.1. Classification (GTDB taxonomy): domain Archaea; phylum Thermoplasmatota; class Thermoplasmata; order UBA10834; family UBA10834; genus COMBO-56-21. The sequence goes on along the minus strand of JBASRQ010000074.1, from coordinate 285 downwards.
CTGGCATATTCTTCTACTACTGGTTGTACACGCTAGCGAAGGATCCTAATGAGCACTTCAGAAACCAGTGGACCTTTGAGGACAATGTGCTCAGCTCTCTGGGAGTTGTCAATTGGCCTGGTGTGCGGACGACCTTGTGAGTTTCGTCTGTCGAGGCTTGTATCATGAGAACTTCCATCAGAAAAGCCATAGGGGAGGAAAGGCGATACCTAGCAGAGAGGAATGGCAGTTTACATTGGACTCCGTACTTTGGCCGGTTTTGTCCTTTTGCTAATCGTATTCGGC
>JBASRQ010000066.1:0-5443 GCA_049273895.1 Thermoplasmata archaeon | reverse complement strand
AGAAAACTCTCGTCCGCGCCGAGGTCCCTGCCTGCTCTGATGTAGTACCGGGCGATTCTTCCTCCGCCCGTGACGATGTAGAGCTTGTACTTAGCCGACAGTCCGATGAGTATCTTCGCGAGCTTTCGGATGTATGACGTGTCGCCCTCTTCCCTGACCAGGACCGAGCCTCCCAGCGACAGTACCACGGGTTCCATGGTGCTCAACTTTTATAACGGTGAACGCTCTAACCCGTACAAAAGGCTTGGGACTGGTTCTGGTGACCGAGCTTACGGACCTGCAGATATACGAGTTCCGCAGGAGCCTCGAGGAGGTGCGCAAGCTCTCGGGGAGAGGCACGGAACTCATATCGCTTTACATACCCCCTTCGAGGCAGATCTCTGATGTCTCGAACTACCTCCGTAGTGAATACTCTCAATCGTCCAACATCAAGTCAGCCTCGACGAGGAAGAACGTGCAGGCAGCCATCTCGTCGATTCTCTCTAGGCTGAAAAACTTCAAGCAGCCGCCCGAAAACGGCCTCGTCTTCTTCGTCGGGCACAGATCGATAGGCGCGGACCAGACCGACATGGTCCAGTTCGTCCTTGAACCCCCTGAGCAAGTTCCGACATTCATCTACAGATGCGACTCGAAGTTTTTCACAGAACCTATCGAGGGCATGCTCGAGACTAAGGAGACCTACGGCCTCATCGTCATCGACCGCAGCGAGGCGACCATCGGCTATCTCCATGGAAAACAGATTGTCTCCCTGAAGAACATGCAGTCCCTGGTTCCCAGCAAGCACAGCAGGGGAGGTCAGTCGGCCCGCAGATTCGAGAGACTTATTGAGATCGCTGCCCACGAATACTACAAGAAGGTCGCCGACGTCGCCAACGAATCCTTCCTGGCACAGAAGGATCTCAAGGGGATCCTCGTCGGAGGCCCGGGGCCCACCAAGGACTACTTTGTGAAGAGCGAGTACCTCCACTACGAGCTCCAGAAGAAGATCGTAGACACATTCGATGTCGGCTATACGGATGAGTACGGCCTCAAGGAGCTCGTCGAGAAGGCCCGGGAATCCCTGAGGCACCTCGACCTCATGAGGGAGAAGGACCTCATGCAGAAGCTGTTGGAGGAAATCAGGAAACCCGACGGCGGCCTCTCCATCTATGGTGAGGAACAGGTGAAGAACGCCCTTATGATAGGCGCGGTCGACACGCTCATAATCTCGGAGGACCTCAGGAGGGTCAAGCTGAAGCTGACCTGTCCGTCCTGCGGGGCAAAAAAGGAAGCTCTCGCAAAGGACTCGACCGAAGACGTCAAGTGCGACAAGTGCGGGGCAATCATGAAAGTGGACGAGGTAGACGACCTCGTCGGAGAGCTGCACAAGATCGCGGAGCAGAACAACACAAAGGTCGACTTCGTGTCGGGGGAATCCGAAGAGGGCGGGCTGCTGCTGAAAGCCTTCGGAGGACTGGCCGGAATACTCAGGTTCAGGGTAAGTTGAGGATGATGGCAGAGGATGCGTTCCAGCGATTCAAGGACGAAATCTCAGAATCAATATCCAAGACGCTCAAGGAGCTGAAAGCGGAGACCGAGATCGTCATCGACAGGGCGCCTCAGGGAATGGGAGACCTGGCATTCCCCTGTTTTCCCCTCGCCAAGAAGCTCAGAAAGGCGCCCGATGCGATTGCAAAGGACATCGCCTCGAGAATCAAGCCACAGGATATGATTGAGAAGGTCGAAGCGAAGGGCGGCTATGTCAACTTCACCGTAAGCTTCGACAAGCTCGCGCAGAAGACCCTCGAAGAGGCGCTATCAAAGAAGGACAAGTTCGGGACGCCTCAAAAGAGGAAAGGCGTGAGGATTCTGCTCGAGCACACGAGCGTCAACCCAACAGGCCCGATCCACGTCGGAAGAGCAAGGAACCCTATCATCGGAGATACTCTTGCCAGGATAATGCGGCAAGCGGGTTACGATGTTGCCACTGAATTTTACGTGAACGATGTAGGCCGGCAGGTCGTGGTCATGACCTGGGGTGTGAAGCATCTCAAGCTCGATGTCCAGGCAGAGCGCGACAAGGACGATTACAAGTACGTCCTCTATTACCAGCAGGCCAACAAGCTGCTAGAGGAGGACCCTAAAGTGCTCGAGGAGATCGACTCGATGCTCTTCAAGCTCGAGCACGGAGACCCTGAGACGGTCAAGCTCGCCAGAGAGGTGTGTGAGAGGGTCCTGGCGGCGATAATGGAGAGCCTGAACAGGATGAACGTTTCTGTGGACCGCTTCACCTGGGAATCCAAGTTCGTCGCCGACGGCAGCGTCGAGAAGGTCATTGCAAAGCTGAAAAAGTCAGAATATTGCAGAGAGCAGGACGGCGCCTACTATCTGGAGCTGGAGAGCTTCGGTTTGAGCGGGCGCGAGACGAAGTGGGTTTTCACGCGCTCGGACGGCACATCAGTATACACAACGCGCGATCTCGCATATCACATGGACAAGTTCGCCCGGACGGACATCGCCATCAACATCCTGGGCGAGGACCACAAGCTGGCCATGCAGGAGCTTGCGGCCGCGCTCTCTATCATGGGTGCTGAGAAGAAGCCTGAGATCGTGTACTATGCTTTCGTATCACTCCCCGAAGGCAAGATGTCCACCCGTAAGGGGCTGGTCGTGAACCTGGACGACCTCACAGACGAGGCCGTGGACCTCGCGTACGAAGAGGTCAAGAAGCGGAGGACAGACCTCTCTGAGAAGCGCATGAAGGAGATAGCAAGGATCGTCGGCATCGGAGCGCTCAGATACAACATCGCGAGGATTCAGGCCGAGAAGCAGATTGTTTTCAAGTGGGAAGACGCGCTGAACTTCGAGGGCAGCAGCGCTCCATTCGTTCAGTACGCACATGCTCGTGCTTGCTCTATACTGAACAAGGCCGAGGGATGGAGCAGGGAATTCGATGCCACCCAGCTCACGAACTCGCACGAGATGGAGCTCACGAAACTCATTGCGAGCTTCCCCTCGGTGATTGCGGACTGCGCTGAGAACCGGAAGACGCATGTCCTCGCTGGCTACGCCCAGGATTTGGCGGCTCAGTTCAACCAGTTCTACAGGTACGTGCCTGTCCTGAGATCCGAAGGCTCCACGAGAGATGCTCGCCTCGCGCTCGTCGAGGCGAGCATGTGGGCCTTGAGGAACGCCCTGAACTGCCTCGGGCTCGATGCCCCTGAAGAGATGTAGGGTCAGAACTTGAGATTCCATTCTTTTCTAGAGTAGTACTGTCCCACAAGCCTGCGGACGATCGCACTCTCAGATTCTGTGAGCGTTCCCCTCTCGAATTCCACATCGAACGACCTCGATAATTCCATCATCACGCTCTGCTTGACTTCCTCGATGCTGGGAACCTTGGCCAAGAGAGATGATAGCCGGGCCACGCGCTCGGACGGTCTCGACACGGGTGAGCTCTTCGATCTGTCAATCCTCAGGACAGCGTCCATAGCTTCGAGGTCCGTGTCGACTATCAATGTGCCGTGCTGCAGGACTGATCCCTTTCTTCTCAACTGGGCGTTTCCGGAAACCTTTCTCGCGCCCACCTCGATGTCGTTCATGGGTCGATAGCGAGCGTCTACGCCGAACGTGCTTATCGCAGCAGCGAGAGCGGAACACACGGCGCGGAACGAATCGCTCCTGCCGGCAGGCAGCTCTCTCTCGTGCACGATCAGACCGTATATCAGCTGCCCAGGATCCGTGTATATCGAGCTCCCTCCGGACTTCCTCCTGACGATCGCGATGCCGCGTCTCTCTGCCTCGGCGGCATCGATGGACTCGGACACCTTTTGGAAGTAGCCAACAGATATCGTCGGCTGGGACCGAACATAGAAGTGCAGGGTGCTCGGCACTTCGCCTGCGATATGAGCTTCCAGTATCGCCTCGTCCAAGGCTGCGGATTCCGCAGGCATAACGAGGCCGCTATCCACGAGACGCCACGATCTCGGCATGGGTTCTCAGCAGGTGAGAATGAAAAGTATCGTTAAGAGGTTTCCTAGGGTTTGGGCGAGCTACCTATTCCGATTCCTCGCTCTTCTTCTCGCGCCTCGGGCCCTTCTTCTCGCGCTTGGCCAGCCTGCCCCTGAAGTACAGCGCCAGTGGCACCAGTATGATCACGGCCGCGACCCCGCCCCACAGGACCGGCTTCTTCCAAGAGGCCTCCTTCACATGCAGCGCCTGGTCACCACCCGCTGTGGACTTAGTATTCGTGAGCTGCCCCGAGCAGGTCACATTCACCTTGATCGAGTATGTGCCCTTGGTGCCGAAGGTAACTGGGAATCTGATCTGCACTTTCCCGCCAACCTCAACCAAAGTCACAGCGCTCGAGCCGTTGAACATCTGGCCCTTCGAGCTCATCGCGGTACCGAGGAGCTTCTCCGTTCCGTCCGCCCTGACCACCGAGAAGGTCACGATCACATCACTCGCATTCCGGCTGCCGATATTGGTCAAGTTGACGAGTATGTAGCCCTGCTTGCCCTCAGTGAAGTTGCCAGGCGAGTAGTAGATCTTGTCGATCCGCAGCTTCGGCCTCGGGCCCTCGAGGATGTTGATCGTCTTCGGGGTCTTCTGCCAGTTCCCTGAGAGGTCCGTCACGTTGAGCGCAACATGGAACGTCCCGACACTCGTGTAGTTGTGCGTCACATTGGATCCCGCGTTGCCGGTGGCGTTGAACCATGTGCTGTCTCCGAAGTACCATGAGAAACTGAGCAACGTTATGTTGTCCAGGTTGTCGGAGGTCGCGGTGGCGTTGAACACGACAGTTCTGTTCTCCACAAGGCTGCTTCCGCCAGTCTCGTTCTTGGCCGTGAACGATACAGTCGGCTTTGTCGTGTCGTTCACCTTGACGGTCAATGTGGTGTTCTTCCAGTGGCCCACAACGTCTGTCACGTTCACCACGAGCGTGTAAGTGCCCGCGCTTGCGTACGAGTGCGTGACGTTCTGCTCAGGAGTGTCCCAGGCGATCCTGTTGGATGAGTAGTTGTCACCGTAGTCGAACTGTACCCAGTCGATAATGCCTAGAGCGTCACCCACACTGGCGACGTCATCAGTAGATGATGTGGCGTTGACGATCAGGGTCTCCCGCTGGTTCAGTGAAACGGAGTTGTCAGCTATGTTGATAGTCCTCTCCTTCACCGAAATAACAGGTGAAGGCACCAGAGCGTCGCAGTCGACAGTCAGCTGAGTCGAGTTCTGTATTCCAGCCACATCCGTAACCGTCAGGTCGACCATCCGCGCGACCGCGGCGGCTGTGAAATTGTGCACTAAGGTCTTGTTGCTCGTCGTGACTGGGGGTGTGGTGTCGTTGAAGTTCCAGGTGTACATCAACGGGTTTCCGTTGGGATCCGATGAACTGCCAGCATTGAACGTGACGTTCACACCCACACGTGCGACATACTTCAGAACGACATGAGTGGCGTTCTCG
>JBASRQ010000059.1:0-3899 GCA_049273895.1 Thermoplasmata archaeon | reverse complement strand
GACGTCCTCGGCCATGACGACCATCAGAGTCTCACCCCTTTCAACGAGCTTCGTCACTTCGTTGGTTCCCTTGCGTATCTTGCCGCCGTCCCTCGCGAGCTCAACAAGCTCGTAAGTCTTGTCAGCTAGATCCTTCGGCATCTCGAATTTCACATATACTGGCTTTGCCAAGTTGATACCTCCTTCGGGTGCCCTCGCACCTTCATCATTCATCGGCCCTTTCTGGTAGAAGAGCAGAATGAGTAAATGGTCGGTGTATAAAAGCGTTGCTGGTGCTACACCACGAGGCCGGTACAATCGCAAACGCAGAACTACTCGCACGCGAATGGCGGATACCGGAGAGCAGAACTGTGCCATCGCACGACAACGTCGTATCATTTTCAAGCCGGGCCCTGAACCAGGGTTCGGCTGATCAATCCAGCATGTGAAAGGGGCTCAGCAATAAGTACTCGGAATCGTTTTTGGAGCCAGATGCCAACTAAGCCTAGAATCCTGAGGTTGCCTGGAGCGCCAGCCGTCAAAGGCCTCGTGTTCAGAACATATCGCGGTCGCGAAGACATTCCAGCGATGGTCAGAGTCATTAACCCCAGCCTCAAGGCTGACATCATTGACGTGGTGGCAAAGGAGGAGGACCTGAGGCGCGACTTCGAGGCGCCCACAAACATGGACCCGTACAAGGACATAATCATGGCAGAGGTGGACGGCGAGCTCATAGGCTTCAGCGAAATGACCTGGCGCCAGAGGCTAAGGAAGGCCAGGGTCTACGTCCACTACTCGCACCTCCTCCCTGAATGGCGCGGCAAGGGGGTAAGGGAGGCCATGCTCCACTATTGCGAGAAGCGACTGGTCCAGAAGGCAAGGAAGCACCGGGCGGACCAAACCAAGTACTTCGAGATCTACGCGAACAGCCAGGACAACGATTGGAAGAGGATACTCGAGTCAGAGGGGTACAAACCGAACTGGTACGTGCTCGAGCTGGCGAGGCCGGACCTGGACAAGGTGCCCGCCCTTCCGCTCCCGCCCGGGATAGAGGTTAGGCCAGTGATGCCAGAGCACTACAACAAGATATGGGACTCGGCTGTCGAGGCCCTGAAGGACGAAAACAGCTTCCTCGAGGAGCGCAACAACGAGAATGCGTATCAGAGGCAGCTTGCGTCCTCCACGTTCATGCCCCGGCTCTGGCAGATAGCGTGGGAGGGGGAAGAGGTCGTCGGGGGCGTCCACAACTACATCGACGAGGATGAGAACAAGGCCTACGGCCGCAGGTGGGGACACACAGAGAAGATCTTCGTCAGGCGCCCGTGGAGAAACAGGGGCATAGCGAAGGCACTCATCTCCAGGAGCCTCAAGGTCCTCAGGGAAGAAGGAATGGAGGCGGCGACGCTCGACGTCGACTCCGACAATCCATCGGGCGCGCTCAAGCTGTACGAGAGCATGGGGTACAGGCTTGAGATGGAATTCACGTTCTACAAGAAGCCCATCGATTGAGCAAGTCGAAAGGTCAATCTTGCGAGAAGCTATATGGCCAATCGTCATCCTGGTCGAAGGTGATTTCGATGACCGAGCCGACCGTGCGCTTCCAGCCGCTAGGGAGCAAGATAGATGTCAAGAAGGGAAGGACCCTCCTGGACCTCGCGCGCGATGCGGGCGTGGCGATCGAGTCGATCTGCAACTCGGCGGGGAAGTGCGGCAAGTGCAAGATCACGGTGCGCTCTGGCGCGTCGAGCCTATCGGAGATGGACGACATTGAGAGGCGGCTTCTTGACGAACGCGAAATCAAGTCAGGCACACGCCTCGCGTGCCAGGCCAAGGTGAAGACTCCGGCCAACATTGTCATCGAAGTCCCCGAGGAGAGCAGGAGAGGGCACCACAGGCTCTTGTCCTCGGGCGTTGAGAGGAAGGTTGAGCTCAGACCAGCGGTGCAGAAATTCGTATTGAAGATTCCTCCGGCAACACTGAGAGACCTTCGCGCAGATGATGAGAGGCTCCTGCAAGAGCTGAAGAAAAAGGTCAGGAAACAAATTCTGATATCTCCTGGCGTGCACAGGCACCTACCAGAAGCGCTCAGGAAGAGCTCGTGGGTGACCACTGTGACACTCTTCAGGGACGAGGAGGTCATTCGCGCGGAACCGGGCGATACCTCTTCCCGACTGTTCGGCATCGCAGCGGACATTGGCACCACGAAGGTTGTCGCATATCTTCTAGATCTGAATACTGGCGAGTTGCTCGGCACGGAGAGCATGCCCAACCCGCAGATATCCTATGGGGAGGACCTGATGTCAAGGATCGCCTACACCATCAAGAATCCCAAAGGGTTAGAGGAACTTCAGCAATCAATCGCTCACGGGCTCAACACCCTCATCTTCAAGTTGTGCTCGGAGAAGGGACTCACACCAGGGGACATCCTTGAGGTCATGGTCGTCGGGAATACCGCCATGCACCACATCTTCTTCGGCATACCCACGTCCCATCTAGCAGCAGCGCCATATGCCCCGGCTGTCAGGACCTCACTGTCGGTGAATCCTCTTCATGTCGGACTCAACACGTACCCGTTCGGGAAGGTCTCGTCGCTTCCCAACATAGCAGGGTTCGTTGGCGCAGATGCGGTCTCCGATCTCCTGTCCAGCGGACTGTACGACGACAAAGATGTCGGCATGATGATAGACATTGGAACCAACACTGAGATAATCGCTGGCAATAGGGATAGGCTGATCAGCTGCTCATGTGCATCAGGCCCTGCTTTCGAAGGCGCACACATAAAGTTCGGCATGAGGGCGTCGACGGGGGCCATCGAGCGCGTGTGGATCGACCCTGTCACGTTTGAGGTGAAGTTGAGGACCGTTGACGATGCGCAGCCCAGGGGGATCTGTGGCTCTGGCATCGTGGACGCGGTGTCCGAGCTGTTCAAGGTGGGCGTGCTCGAACCTTCAGGCAAGATCATTGTCTCCGAGACGAACCCCCGCTCAAGAACGACCGCCGACGGGAAGGCGGAGTTCATAATCGCACTGGGCAAGGAGACGATTTCCGGCTACAACATCTCCGTAACACAGCACGATGTGCAAGAGATTCAGCTGGCCAAGGCCGCCATCTTCACAGGCGTTTCTGTTCTAATGAAGAAGTTGAGGACCAAGCCATCTAGTCTCAAGACGGTCTACGCCGCGGGAGCCTTTGGAACGTATGTGGACGCGAGTAGCGCCATCAACATCGGTATGTATCCAGATGTCCCCGTCGACAGAATCAGATTCATAGGCAACGCTGCGGGCTCAGGCGCCAGGATGTGTTTGAAATCAACCAGGATGAGGGACCTGGCAGACAAGCTCTCGCGAAAGGTGGAATACGTTGAGCTCGCAGCTGAGAAGGATTTCCAGCAGGAGTTCGCCAAAGCCATGTTCCTGCCCCACAGGGACCTCTCGAGATTCCCAAACTCGGGCAAGCAATCATCCAGGCATTTTGCTCAGGCACAGCCCTAAAGACCTCCCCCGCGAAGCTTAAATAAGGTTTCCGCATTCGCGAACCAAGCGGATTCTGGCATATTGCGCCAGGATCCGAGGCGTATGTGGAATAATGAAAGCAATGATACTGGGGACGGGGGCTGTCGGCTCCGTCACTGCCGAGATCCTTGGTCGTTCCGAGGAATTCGACAAGGTCGTTCTAGCAGATGTGAACATCGAGAGAGCAAGAAGGGCCGAGAAGAGGATTTCAAGCGAGAAGGTCACCGTTCAGAAGGTGGACGCCTCTAACATGGACTCCCTAGTCACGGCCATCAAAGGGATTGACATCGTCTTGAACGCGGTGATCCCGAGGTTCAACATCAACATCATGAAGGCTTGCATCAATGCAAAAGCTAGCTACAGCGACATGGCGTGGGATGTGGCGCTGGACAAGACGAAGCCGGGGGG
>JBASRQ010000052.1:0-14931 GCA_049273895.1 Thermoplasmata archaeon | reverse complement strand
ATCCCTGGAAAGCACGTGATTCTTCGGGTCTCGGACGGGTCGGAGATCGACGCGGCGTTCTACGAACCCTCGAGGGGTTTCAGGGATGTCGCACGCGCCTTGATCCCGGGAGACGAAGTCATTCTGTCCGGTTCTGTTCGAGAGACTCCAAGGAGCCTGAACGTCGAGAAAATGCAGGTTCGCCATCTCGTCGAAGATATCAGGAAAGTGCGGAACCCGATCTGCAAAGCATGCGGCAAGAGCATGGGTTCGATGGGCTCTGGACAAGGCTACCGATGCAAGAAGTGTGGCGCCAAGGCCCCAGCTTCCAAAGCGAGCTTCAGATCTTTCCACAGGGTCATCAAGACTGGCTGGTACGAGCCGCCAGTCGCCTCACGCAGACACCTTCACAAGCCCATACGGCGAATGTCGAGGGTTGACATAGACAAATTATAAATATGCTCAGGCAAATCAGCAGCCCAGATATCGGTACAGCTCTTGTTTCAGTGCCAGGTGTGTGATTGGTGATGAAGGAAGCAGTCATTGTGAGTGCCACCAGGACGCCTGTTGGCAAGTTCGGGGGCGGCCTCAAGGACCTGAGCGCTCCCAAGATAGGTGCGATCGCAGTCAGAGAAGCGGTCCGAAGGGCCAAGCTCGAGCCAAAGGACGTCGAGGAATGCATCATGGGCAATGTTATCTCAGCGGGCCTTGGCCAGAACCCCGCAAGACAGGCCGCTCTTTGGGGCGGGCTGACAGACGAGATTGCGGCTTTGACGATCAACAAGGTCTGCGGCTCGGGATTGAAGGCGGTGATGTTGGCCGCAGACGCCATCCTGGCCGGGAAGGAGCGCGTAATCGTCGCAGGCGGGATGGAGAACATGACCAATGCGCCGTACCTGCTGGAGAAGGCTAGGTTCGGCTACAAACTGTTCGACTCATCTCTCATCGACGCGATGGTCAGGGATGGCCTATGGGAGGTCTACAACAACTTCCACATGGGCAACACTGGGGAGATCGTCGCCGAGAGAAACGGGATCACACGAGCCGATGCCGACAAGTTCGCCCTCTGGAGCCATCAGAAGTCAGTGAAGGCCATTAAGTCAGGGGCCTTCAAGGACGAAATCGTCGATGTCGAGCTACCGTCCAAGAAGGAGATATCGATATTCTCACAGGATGAGGGGCCGAGGGAGGACACGACGCTGGAAGCTCTGGCGAAGCTGAAGCCAGTGTTCAAGAACGACGGGATACTCACAGCCGGCAACTCATCGAGCATAAACGACGGCGCATCCGCCCTCGTCGTGATGGACTCAGATCTCGCAAAGGAGAAGGGCATGAAGCCGATGGTGAGGGTCGTCGATTATGTCACCTCGGGTGTGAAGCCCGAACTGCTCATGGAGGCGCCAATTCACGCGGTGAGGAAGCTCCTTCAGAGGAACGGGCTGGAGGTCAAGGACATCGATCTGTGGGAGCACAACGAGGCGTTCTCGACCGCTTCGGTCGCCACGATGAGGATCCTCGGAATCCCGGAGAGCAAGTTCAACGTGAACGGCGGCGCAGTGGCTTTGGGTCATCCCATAGGTTGCAGCGGCGCCCGCGTGCTCACGACGTTAATATACGCCATGCGCGCGCATGATGCCACGCGCGGCCTAGCAACTCTATGCTTGGGGGGCGGAAACGCCGTCGCCATGTTGGTTGAGCGCTAGGTTCGATCGTTCGGTCAAAAGCATGATATCCGTGAATCGATTACGTCATCCCATCCCTTTCTTGGACTGAGATCATGGATGCTATCGGATTGAAGAAGGTTGTTGCGGAAGACAAGGAAGAGATGGTAAAGACCCTCTGCTCGATGCTCAGGATCAAGGCTGTCGGACCAGAGAACCAAGGCCAGGGCGAGGCGGAACGCGGTAAGTGGCTCGTCAAATTGACCAAAACCATGGGATTCAGATCGATCGAAGTGCTGGAATCAGAGGATCCTAGCGTGATAGGCGGCAAGCGACCCAATATCATAGTCCGGATGAAAGGCAGGACGAACAAGAATCTCTGGGTTGTCACACACATGGACACGGTTCCAGAGGGCGACATCGCTGCTTGGAAGTACCCGCCATATGACCCCGAGGTCGTGGACGGCAGGATATATGGCCGAGGGTCTGAGGACAATGGCCAGGAACTGATAGCCTCTCTCTATGGTCTGAAGGCCCTCCTGAAGTCCGGAGTGACTCCGGAGTGCAACATCGGCCTGGTATTCGTCTCCGACGAAGAGCATGGGAATGTGCACGGCATCGAGTTCCTTCTTGCCAAGGGCATCTTCAAGAAGGGCGACATGGCCGTGGTTCCCGACCACGGTCAGGCCGATGGGGCAGCCATCGCCGTTGTCGAGAAGAGCATCGCCTGGATCAACGTGGAGGTTGTCGGCAGGCAGACCCACGCGAGCACACCACAGAAAGGGATCAACGCGTTCGAGGTGGCTGGCAGATATATGGTGGCCGCTGTGGACAGGCTTCGGAAAAAGTTTTCAAAGCGCGACGACCTCTTTGACTATCCAGTCAGCTCCTTTGAGCCGACGAAATGCGACTCCAACGGGCCGAATGTGAACACGGTCCCCGGAAGGCAACTGTTTGCGTTCGATTTCAGAGTCCTGCCTGAATATAGGCTGGACGACGTGATGATGGAGCTTCAGGCGACCGCGAAAGAAGTCGAGAAATCCACAGGCGCGAAGATTCTCTTGACCTTCCTTCAGAGAGCTGATGCCGCGCCGAGGACTGAGCCAGATTCTGTGCTCGTCACGAGACTCGCGGACGCTATACACGAAGTCAGAGGAGTCAGGCCGCATCCGTTTGGTATCGGCGGCGGAACCTGTGCAGCCCCATTCAGACGATATGGTATCGACTCGGCGGTGTGGTCGACCATCCTCGAGACGGCGCATGATGCCAACGAATATGCGAATGTGGCCAACTTGGTCGCAGACGCCCAGGTGTATGCTCTGCTCTTTGCTGGGAAGAACATCAACAAAGGCTAGAGATCTTTCGTATCCCTGGCTTGCGGGTCGCCGAATATCCTGGCGACCATCCAGTCGGGGTCGAACCTTCTGAACTCCTCGTATTCCTGACCGATGCTCACATATGCTATCGGCTTGCCAATCGTCTTGGTTATCGACAGAGCTGCTCCGCCCTTCGCGTCCGCGTCGATCTTCGTCAGGACGACTGCATCAATCCCTACTGCGTCATCGAATTTCCTCGCCTGCTCGACAGCGTCCGACCCGGCAAGCGCGTCCCCGACGAAGAACACCAGATCCGGCTTCGCAACGCGCTTGATCTTCTTCATCTCATCCATGAGATTCGTGTTCGTCTGCATCCTGCCTGCCGTGTCTATCAGCACAATATCCTTCTTCCTGGCCTTCGCGTGCTCGATCGCATCATAGGCGACAGCAGCGGGGTCACTGCCCTCTTGGTGCTTGATGATCTTACACCCCAGCTTCTCGGCGTGTAGAGTGAGCTGCTCTATCGCCCCTGCCCTGAACGTGTCGCCGGCTGCCAGCACGCAGCTCAGGCCGTGCTTCTGCATCCTGTATGCCAGCTTAGCAATGGCGGTCGTCTTCCCGCCGCCGTTGATGCCGACGAACATCATGATCATCGGAGGAGGCTTCGACTTGATCTTCTCTGTCAGTGAAAGGGGCTTCGCCGTCAGGACTTCCTTCACCGCGGCTTTCAAAGCAAGCTTGACCGCCTCGTCGATGTCGAACGATCTGTCGATCCGCTTGCCAAGGAGGGCGCTCTTCACGTTCTTCGAGAGCTCCTCGGCAACTGGCAGCGCGACATCTGCTTCCAGAAGTCCGAGTTCGAGTTCATGAAGGAGGTCGTCCAGAACTCCTTCCCTCAGCCTCCGGCCGGATTCGTCTACAACCTCTGAGATGTCCTCGATCTTTTTCGCCTTCGCCTCCGAGGACACTGAAAAAAACTTCTCCCTCAGCCCCTTGAACATGTGCCGTCCTCAAGCTTTTCCGCCTGGTTGAAGGAGGTCGTACTGCGCTTGCACCTTCTCGGTCAGCTCCTGAATTAGGGCTTCGGTCTGTGCTGCCTTCTCAGCGATCGACTTGAATGCCCTCGACAGATCATCGATTTTCGAGTCGAGAATCTTCTCGGCCTCTTCTGGTGACCTGCGGATAGAAACGCCTGACCCAACGCCGACGATCGCGTTCTTGTTGTTGGAGATTCGTGCGTGAATGTAGGAATCGGCGCCCAATGGGACGAGAATCTCATCGTCCGCAACGCCTTTCGCTATCTGCTTGATTGTCTCGCGGGCTCTCACGTGCTCATCGACCGCCAATTGGATGAGTTCCTGCTGCCTCGCCAGCCCTTCGACCTGGGCCTTGGCAGACTCCAGCATCATATAGGTGTCTCTAACCTGCTGCTCACTGGGCGTCTCTTGCTCAGGCGTCACTTCTTAGCCTCCAGCAAATGCTTCACAACGTGGTCTGAGACTTCCTCCGCCTTGAGCAGCTTCACGCCCTCGATCCGAACGAACTTCCGTTTCGCCTTGTGCCTGCTCCCTATCAGGGCCAAGGTCTTCTCGCGCGCGCCGCCCTCGTCAACAGCAGCTACCTCGATCGCGAACGGTTGCCACTTGCGGCGAGATATCATGAACCGCCCCCTGACTTCGAAAGCCTTCATGTTGTCCAGCTCCGCCCTAGAGGAGGCACTTCAGATAAAGCTTTTGCCTGGTACTTCTCACGCGCGATTCTCCCACGCGCAACGTTCATAATGAATGGCCCCAATGAGAGCAGTTCGTGCGCAAGACGATTGAATGCTTCTATCCAGGCAAGAGTTTCCCCGCGATCTCAGTGACTGGAAAGGCATGCTCTTTGAATTGCAGGCACTGCTCGAGGAAATACCTCGAGGGGATGATTCCCGCCACGACTCCGTCGGACCTGCTTTCGGTCGCTGAAGCTCTCGCCGAGAGGGGAGCGAACGGCTTCCTGTTGAGCGGCGGCTCAGACAACGCCGGAAGGATAAGGATCGCGGATTTCGTTGGGGCAATAAAGGAAATTAAAGCCACTACTGATCTCAAGATCAATGCTCACGTCGGCCTGGCCAGTTCGAATGAGCTCCGAAGCATGGTGGACAGTGGTATTGACTCGTTCTCTGTTGATGTGTATGGCTCTGATGAGACTATCAAGGAGGTCCTTGGATTGGACGCGAGTGTCGAGGACTATCTCAAAGCGGTCTCGGACCTGAAAAGCTTAGGTGCCAGGGTGGCGCCGCATATCTGCGTCGGGATCCACGGAGGGGCAGCGAAGGGCGAAATCCCCGCGATCAAGCTATTGAAGAGGTATGAACCAGAGACATTGGTCCTCATCTCTCTTATCCCAACGAGGGGGACTCCCTATCAATCAGTCAGTCCCCCGAGCTATGAGTTGATCGCATCGGTCATCAGAAGAGCCCGTCAAGAACTGCCAGGGACCAGGCTGCTTCTGGGATGCATGCGCTCAAAGCTCGATCGGTCTTCCGAATTCGCGTTCGTCACAGCTGGGCTGGATGGGATCGTTCTTCCTTCTTCCAGCACGGTCGATCGATTGAAGGACGAAGGTTATGCGCTAAAGAAACGATCGGTCTGCTGCGCGATTCCGTGAAGGTCATTTGTAGATCGAGCCGATTGAGTACTTTCTCTCGATTGGTATGAGATACGCCACCCATGCGATGTTTGCGACCACGAGCGCAATCAGAAGCAGTGATACGATTCCGGTGAACGTTCCTGACACCTCCATGTCGATCGTTGCTGTGGCGCTGGTTCCTTGGTTGTCCATATCGTTGAGCACCAAATAGTACTTGATGAAGCCGGTTTTGGGGATGTCGATCTTGAGTTGTTTGTCTACGACGTAGTTGTCTCTGTTGAGTCTGTAGGAATACATCAAGGTCCTCCAATCCTCGCCGTTGTGGTATTGGTTGAAGATCGCCTCGTCCAGCAAGTACACCTGGACGGTCCTGGTCGATTCCACAGTAACATCCACCCTCTTGGTCAGAGCAAATGGGTCCGACGAGAAGAACGAAGGAGGATCAGCGTTCGCGCTCAGATAGAGAGTCCTCGACCCTGTGCTCTGAATCCCCTCAAGAATTGATGGCACGGTGAGGATCATCGCCGCGATGCCGGTGATGATCACAATCATGATAGACCTTTTCATGGAGTTCTTGGCCATCAGATGTTTGGCGCTCGTGCTCCTCGCAAATCGTATCTCCAGGATCCTGAAGAAGAAGCTCTCAAGACAGATGATGAGGAACAGCAGCACGACAACGGCCAGGAACGAATCAATTGGAAGATAGAGGTGCGGCTTGAGCATCGCCCCGCCTACTACAAAGATCATGATGAAGCCCA
The DNA here is from genome assembly GCA_049273895.1 of Thermoplasmata archaeon. Lineage (GTDB taxonomy): Archaea > Thermoplasmatota > Thermoplasmata > UBA10834 > UBA10834 > COMBO-56-21. Next base: position 8,586 of record JBASRQ010000052.1, on the reverse strand, counting down.
GGGCGACGAGCATAATCGCTTGCACAACGTACAGGGCGAGTTTGATCCTTCGAATCCTGCCCAGTCTTATGGAATCCTCTAAGACTTTACCCGATGCCGGCATTATGTGTTAAAATGACGAGTACTCGATAAATAGTTTTGCTATTGATTTTCAATGTGTGCCAGACGCCTGCAGAGCAGGTGTACCGCAACGAACTCGGGGACAGTGCCCGCACCCACATCTAATGAGTAGCTCTCCCCTCGCAGGCTCACAGATATGGGTTTGTCGCACACTATTTCGATCCCCTTTTTCCCGAACGATTTTGGCACGGCGTCTCTGAACGGGTCGAAGTCCTCGAGCTCGTCTCTCTCAAGAGGCACGACCTCGAAGCCGGTCTTGCCATGAAGCGAGCTCGGGAGCCTGATCAGCCTCTTGATGTCGGAAGTGACAGGCTCGTCGGTCTCGCCCTTCATCTTTCCCTTGATCTTCATCTCGACGATGTCCAGGAAGGCGTCCGCATGTCGTTTCTCCGAGAACACCTCAAAGGTGTTTTCAGAGCGGATCCGATCAACTCCCCTCCTTCCCTGTCTGCCAGCGAACAGGTCTTTATAGAGCCCCTCAAGCGTCTTCTTGCCTATCTCCTTCTTGGAGCCAGACGTCATCCTCGCCAATTCTGTCTCGGCCTCGCCCGCAGGTAGATTCTCGATATCGTTCAGAAGCTCGTCGATGCCCTTCCGGATCCTCGCCCTCCATCCTCCGTCTTCCTCGGACGGCATAGTCCTCTTGTGTTCCGAATCGATTCTGTCCTTGAACCTCCCCAGCTCGAAAGTCGTGGAAGGGAACACCCACTCCATGTCAAGGTCGGTGCCCGTAACGTAATCCACTATCTCACGCCTCTCGTGGCTGGTGAGCTTGACGACTCTGGGATTGCTGATGTGGACGTGGTATCCTCTTCCGCCCGAGAACACGATCCTCAGATCGTCGGTCTCAAACCCAAGGTCGCCCAGGAGGAACTCATCGATGAGTCTAATCACCTCCTCTTTGACTCGAACCAGCATCCTGTCGTAGGGGAGGGATTCGGCTCCCTCCACATGGTCGGCGTCGAGATCGAATATGAGGTCCGCGCCTTGCCACTTCTTCTCGGCCATCGTCGGGGCGTCGGGCTTCTCATAGTAGGCACACGAGTAGTACACGTGCGCAGGCACCTGTTCAACTAGGTACTTCTTCAGGGCCGCCCTCGTTGGAAAACTGACATGCCTCACCATGCCCTGCCTGTCGAAGAACATGAACCCGAACTCCCTTTTTGAGAATCTCTCGGGCATCGTCAAGGGCGCCTCTCTGTAGTGCTTGGAGAACATGTTCATGATGAAGCGGCCGGACTCATCAGAGGGCATCCGCCCGAGTCATGCCACTGACCTGTATATTAAGCTCACATCTGCCTGATTGCTGCGTGTAGGGGCGAACTGGAAACCATAAATAGGCTCAAGCCCCATCAGCTGACCCAGTCTGGTATCAGGGATGATCAGAACCTACATTCGTGTGGAGCTGGGGAGTGAAGGCGAGTCGCCAAAGCAAGTGATCGAGCGGATGAGAAAGATCGGAGCCGCACCCGTGGTTGGTGATTACGACTTCGAGCTGTCCCTTGAGGAAGACGAGCGATTGTTCGACAAGCTCGAGGAGATACACTACGCTCTCAAAGGCGCGAATGTTCGATACACGCTCACCACCCGAACGGGCATCGAGGCGGAGGCTGCCGCCAAGAGCAGGCACGAGATCACGCACTACGTGGACCAGAAGCCGGTTGAACTCAAGAAAGCGCTTTACAAGGCCAAGCTGGAGCGATGGAGGGAAATGGGTCTGGACATATCCGAACTGGAGGTGCTCCTGGAGAAGGATCTGGACCATTTCAAGATTGCCAGCAAGGAATTCCTGAGGACGCATTTGGACAGGATATCTCTCGTCACTGACAGAAAGCCGGAGAGCCAGGTGGACGGCGAGGTCCTCGCGCTGCTCGATGAGGAGGGCAAGACGATGGCGGAAATCAAGACGGCAACTGGCCTTTCCGAGGATCAGGTGGTCGTCGCGCTCGGCCGTCTGATATCGGCTGGTTGCGCAGTCAGGACGCAGCGCGACTGGAAGGAGGTTTTTGTTCTCGTTCCTCCACCCGCACCCAATGTCAGGAAGACCCTGAAGGTCGTCCCCGCGAGCGACGAGCAGGACGCCGAGAGCAGGGTCTACTATGCGGTCCCGGTGGACGGCATATCCGCAAAGGACCTGCTGCGAATCGCCCAGCTCCCGCGCGAGCAGTTCAAAAAGGCAGTTGCCGAACTCATCGAGAGCAACAGAATCCGGACGGAACGCAAAGGGAAGAAGGAGTTCTACTACCGAGTCTGAGCCCAGCCGGTCCGTGATCGCCTGGCCATAGTTACAAAGGTTTATTACAGAACCGTTCGATTGAGCGACGCCCGGAAAGGTGACGTTTGCGCGCGTTCGATCTGAGAGATGTTAGGTTCAGATATCACGGCTCTGATGCGTGGGCCCTGGACAGCGTGTCATTGGAGATCGAGAAGGGCGAGTTCGTCACGATGCTTGGCGCGAACGGATCGGGCAAGTCCACCGTGTGCATGCTCACGAACGGCCTGATTCCTCATGCTCTACGTGGGGACCTCGTGGGGAGCGTGCGCATCTTTGGATACGACGTAAAGGACCACGCGGTCGCCGAGATTTCGACCAAAGTGGGCATGGTGTTCCAAGAGCCAGAGAGCCAGCTGTTCTGCATGAGCGTCGAGGAAGAAGTGGCGTTCGGACCAGAGAATCTTGCAGTCCCTAGAGAAGAGATCAAGGAGAGGGTCGAGTGGGCGCTGGAGCTAGTCGGTATGAAGGGGTACAACGACCGCTCTCCGTTCAGCCTCTCGGGCGGCCAGAAGCAGCGGGTCGCGATTGCAGCAGCCATCTCTATGAGGCCAGAAATGCTCGTGCTCGACGAGCCAGCATACGCGCTCGATCCGATAGGCCGCATCGAACTCTACTCCGTGCTGAAGGGCCTCAAGGAAAAACATGGTATGACTGTACTGCTGGCGGAGAGGGACGCGGAGGAGGCGGCCGCATTCTCGGACAGGCTCGTGCTGATGAAAGGCGGAAAGGTCCTGGAATCTGGCCCTCCAAGGCTAATGCTCAGGAACCCAGAGAACCTGCGCGAGATCGGCGTCTCCCCTCCGCAGGTTGCAGAGGTCGCATCTCTTCTGAACACTCGGTTGATGCAATCCCAGTTCTCATTCCTGAACGTCGATGAGGCCGAGAGGGCAATTACCAACGAGGTCTTGTCTCTCCGAAGTGGGAGGAAATCATGATTCCGAACGCGTCTCCCTCCGCGGTCACCGAGAAGGTCATCTCGATGAAGGGATTGAAATTCACGTATGATGGCGGCGTCCAGGCGATCCGTGACATAGACCTGGACATCAGGTACGGAGAGTATCTTGCATTGGTCGGAGGTAACGGCTCAGGCAAGACCACTCTCGCGAAAAACATCAACGGGCTTCTCAGGCCTACGAGCGGCTCGGTTGTGGTCGCGGGCCGGCCGACAAATAAACAAAAGGTGGCAGCGCTAGCCAGGATCGTGGGATACGCGTTCCAGAACCCAGACCATCAGCTCTTCTGCTCAAGTGTTGAGGATGAGATCAGATTCGGCCCCATGAATCTGGGCTATTCTGAGCAAGACGTGCGCGACAAAGTCGAGAAGGCAATAGAGGCAATGAGTCTGGAACAGCTCCGCAAGATCCCGCCTCTTTCTCTCAGGTTGGGCGAGCGGAGAAGAGTGTCGATCGCTTCGGTCATCGCCATGGACCCTGACGTGCTGATCCTGGACGAGCCCACGACTGGCCTGGACGCCGAGGAGAGTGCAGAGCTGATGCGGAGGCTGAAGCGCCTCAACGATGACGGGAAGACGATCATGCTCATTACGCATGACATGAAGCTGGTTGCCGAGCACGCCAAGCGAGTTGTCGTGATATCCGAGGGCAGGGTCCTTCTGGACTCCGACCCGAGAGGTGCGTTCTCAGATCTCGAGATCCTGCGCCAGAGCAACCTCGTGCCTCCAGCGGTGACGCAGCTAGCTCACAGGCTCTCCGCGTTCGACATCCCGCGCGATGTCATCTCTCCCGAAGAGCTCGTGTTCCATCTGCTCAAGGCAAGGGGTGGGGCCTGATGCCCGGCTTCGTGGACCTCTACACTGAGGCCGATACCTTCCTTCACCGAATGGACCCCAGGGTGAAGATAGTCGCGGTGCTCCTCCTTAGCCTGCTGGCGTTCATCCTCTCTAGTCTATCCTTCCTGCTGATTCTGTTGGCCCTAATCTTCCTGTTGCTGTTCCTCGCGCGTGCGTCTTTCTCGAGGACGATGTTCGCCCTCAAATTCGTCCTCAGGTTCATGGTTCTCATAATCGTATTGTGGCCGATCTTCGATCCGTCGGGATCGCCTGTGCTGGCCTCGCTGGGGCCGGTCAAGATCACCGAGCCTGCGATATGGAGGGGCGTGACATCCGCTGTCAGGGTCGGCTGTTTGGCGACCGTATGGTACATTCTGATGTTCACAACTTCCCAGAGGGACCTCGTACGCGCGCTCGTCAAGATGGGCCTCAGGTTCGACCTCGGGCTCACCCTCGCAATCTCTCTCCGATTCCTGCCGACGTTCAGCGCCCTCATCGATTCCATCAAGGACGCGCAGAGGGCGAGGGGTTTGGAGCTAAGCAAGGGCGGAGTGCTCAAGCGATCGAGGAACTACGTGGCCGTTCTCGTGCCGACCATTGTATCCGCTCTAAGGACGGCGGACACACTATCTCTCGCTCTCCAGTCCAGGGCCTACGGCGCGCGTAAGGACAGGACGTATCTGCGTGATCTCAAGATGAGGGCTTCCGACCTCTTCGCTCTTGCCGTTTTTATCGCCCTTTTCGCGCTCCCCGCATTCGCGAGATTTGCATTGGGCGTGCACTTGTGATGCCTCGGGCCTGGCAAGCCCGCAATAGAGAGTATAAGTATGTCCTCGTCGTCTAACATCGCTGATATGGCGGCCTCTGCTGGTAGAGAAAAAGGGACGGGCACTTTCGCAGCTTCGAGACCTGCTGGTTTCGTCTCCCCAAAGGTAGTGGCTATCTACGGTGTTCTGACCGCGCTCACGGCCGCAATCACATACGCTTCGTATACTCCCTTCTCGCCGACGAAGGGATACTTCAACCTGGGCGATTCGATGGTTTTCTTCTCAGCCCTGGCATTCGGTTGGCACGCCGGCGCCATATGTGGTGGAATCGGCTCTGCGGCCGCCGACATACTTCTGGGGTCGGGCGTGTACGCGCCCATCACTCTCGTGGCCAAGGGAGCAGAAGGATTGGTGTCAGGTGCCATCGGGCGAGTCAGAGGGGGCAAGTCGTGGGCGGTGGCTCTGGGCATAGGTGCTGGCGGCGCCTGCATGATATTGACCTACTTCCTCGGGGAGTTGCTCTTGTTGAACGTCGGTTTGGGCAAGGCTCTCGCAGAGGTTCCAATCAACGTCGCGCAGGTTGTTCTTGGCGGAACAATAGGCGCTCTGCTTTCGTACTACGTAAAAAGTTCTTATCCAGCGCTTACAGCGCAGTGATCCCCAGGTCACTTCTTGAGCTTCGCGAGTTCGCTCTCTCCGATCTTGTCCCTCGGGAGAATCCTCTTGACGGACCCCATCATGTGCATGGCGAAGTTCATCAGAAACGCTGGCATGGAGATGCCGTATCTCGTGCCCGTCTCGACCATCTTCCCAGGGTTCATGATACCGTACGGATCTAGCATCTCCTTCAGGTTCCGGATGAGCTGAGCGCCCTCCTTCCCGCGGACCTTGGCCAAGTTCCCCGCGAAGAATATCCCCAGTCCGACGGGCCTTCCGCCGTTGTCGAACGCGAGATCTCCGAGCCTCTTCGCGAAGCCCATTGCCGCCGTCGAGGCCACCAGCTTGTGCTCGTCCGTCAGGTAGTACGGCATCAGCATGACCGTGTTGTTGTCCGCGACGGTCCCTATCAACGGGGCCTTCATCTTGAGCTGCTTGATCAGCTTCGCCGTCCCTTCGAGAACGACATTCATCCTGTCGATCGGAACGAGTATCTCCCCCGGAATGGCGCCAACGCCGAGCTCACGCACTCTGAACTCGTAGTTCCTCTCAGACCACTCGTGCTCCGCGGTCTCCTTCGGCTCCTTCTTGGCTCCTGCCGAGGTCATGATGTCGTCCACGGTCTTCTCCTCAATGTCGACCGAGCCCTTCGCCCCGGTAAGAGCCATCGTGATCATGCAGCCGACCTCGGGAGCATGTTTTCCGATTGCCCTGAGATACTCGAAGTGCAGTCTGTCCCCGAACATGATGTGCATTGGCGCTGCCCCGCTCCTCACGAGCTTCTTCAGGGGCGGCTGGAATTTCGTGAGATCGTCGAACGAGTAGCTCACGACCCTGAACTCCTCGGGCTTGGGAAGGACTGAGAAAGTCACCTCGGTCACGATGCCCATCGTGCCCTCTGAACCGACAAACAACCAGTTGAGATTCGGACCGCCGCCGTTCTGGGGCACGAACTTGTCACCAGTGTGGACCACGATTCCAGTCGGCAGAACGATCTCCATATCCCTTATGAGATCGCCGGCGCTGCCGTACTTGAACGCGCCTATGCCGGTTCCGCCCGTGTTTATCCAGCCGCCGAGAGTGGCAGATGGAGCGCTGCTGGGATAGCATGGAAGGAACAAGCCCTTGGCGTCTAGCGCCTCCGAGAGCGCGTTCCATGTTATCCCCGTCTGTACTGTGACGACGAGGTTCGCCTCGTCGATTGAGATTATCTTGTTCATGCCGGTCATGTCGATCGAGATGCCGCCCTTGACGGGCACTGAACCGCCGAGACCCCACGAACCTGCTCCTCTCGGCACGATCGGCTTGTTCGTCGCTATCGCCTTCCTTACAATCTGGACAACATCCTCCGTGTACGCAGGCCTTACCACCTGGTTGGGCATGGTCTTGAAAATCAGGTCCATCTCTTTCGGAAGCGGCGCAAGGTCATGGCTGTACAGTCTTCTTTCCATCTTGTCATCCGTGGTCTCCATCGTGAACACCTGCTGGGATGAATGAACGCGAGGGTTGCGAGTCCTTCCCCGCCCATGTAAGCTCTCATTCCCAATAAGCCTTTATGTCGAATGCTTGGGCCTCTGGAGGGCATATGCCGGATTCATCGGTGCGTTTAGGCTTCACGTCGAAACCCTTTTATCCCGCCTGGTTGTGATTGGTTGTCTACATACGGCGCGCTTGCGTCGGGAGAGGGGAAATAGCATATGGCAGGCACTTTGAGAATGTTGGCGCTCTTCGCAGCGCTGACGCTGATCTTCGTGGCGATAGGTTACGTGATCGGCGCGTTGTTTTTCAATGATTGGATACTCGGTTCGCTGATGTTCTTGATATTCGCGGGCCTGATGAACTTCGTCAGCTACTTCTGGAGCGACAAGATCGTTCTCTGGTCGTATCGCGCGAAGATAGTCACTCAAGCCGAGCAGCCAAGGCTCTACAACATAGTGAACAAGGTTTGCCTGAAGGCAGACCTGCCGATGCCGAAGATCGCGATCGTCGCGACCCAGACTCCGAACGCCTTCGCGACCGGGAGAAACAAGAACAAAGCTGTCGTGGCCGCTACCGAGGGCATCCTGTCTCTGCTGAGCGACGACGAGCTTGAGGGCGTTCTCGCTCACGAGATGGCCCACGTTAAGGACAAGGACATTCTCGTGATGTCTGTCGCGGCGACCATTGCCGGCGCTATATCCTTCGCTGCAAGAATGGCCTGGTGGGGCTCGCTCGGGAGCAGGAGGAACAACAACAACGCGCTGTTGCTGCTCCTTGTGGCCATCACCGCGCCGATCGCAGCCCTGCTTCTGCGCTTAGCGATATCGCGGAGCCGGGAATACAAGGCGGACAAGGAAGGCGCCCTGATGATCCAGAGGCCTCTTGCGCTCGCCCGAGCGCTGGAGAAGTTGGAGGAAGGGAACAGGCGCAGGCCGATGGACAGGGGTAGCCCCTCATCCTCCTCGCTGTTCATCGTGAATCCGTTCCGCGGGGGCAGCTTCGTGACGATTTTCATGACCCACCCGCCAATCGCTGCCAGGGTCAGAAGGCTCGAGGCCCTCGCCGAGCAGACCGGATACATCGGCTGAACGCAGAAAACCCCTTTAGCCGATCTTTTCCCATTTTTCGAGCTTGAGAACACTTGAGAGCGTCCCGCCCTTCTTGATCTCTTCGCGGACTCTGTTCTCTCGTTCCATCACGTCGAGAGACCTATTGGCCACTTCGACCGCACTCTCTTGAGGAACGACAACGACGCCGCTCTCGTCGCCTATTATCCAGTCTCCAGACTTGACCGTCACTCCGCCGCAGACGATTTCGTGCCCGATTCCGCCGTATCCCTTGGGCTCGCCGGCGTTTGATGTGATATGGCGAGAGAAGCACGGAAACTTCATCTCTATAATCGCGTCGATGTCCCTGGCAGCGCCATCTATCACGACGCCTGCAACACCCTTAGTCCTGCAGCTCCATGAGGCCAGCTCCCCCCAAACCGCGATCTCCCC
>JBASRQ010000043.1:0-13347 GCA_049273895.1 Thermoplasmata archaeon | reverse complement strand
GGAGAAGTCACCCGATCTTCAGAGCACGGAGATCGGGTCGGACGTACTGCTGCTCAAGGACACGGGGTCGAGATACGCCAGGCTGGGCTTCGGGGCACAGCGCTTGGCCTTCAGACATCTAGACGAGCGGCAGATCCCACACGAGGTCGTGCGCACGATCTACGAGCCCTCGATGGTCGACCGGACGGACCTCAGCTACTTCGTGAACAAGAGTCTCGTCAGGGAGGGGATCGTGGTAGCGGACGGCGCGAAGGACCAGCGGTGGTCGATCCACTCGATCATGGCCCTCCAGGCCTCGGAGAGGGACGAACTGGCAGCTTTCTTGGAGGAGGCCAGAGAGGCTTGGGTTTACCGAAAAGGATGACGCTTAAGCCTTGACAGCAAAACCCTCAAATATCACGCTTACATAGTGTTCTTCGGTGAGTCCGTTGGCGGAAGCTAAGGAACCGAATCCAGAATTCACACGCAAGGTGGTCGACGCAGGGGGCAAGACAGTCAACCTCTGCTTCCAATGCGGGACATGCACGGGCAGTTGCCCGTCCGGTAGGCAGACCGCGTTCAGGGTCAGGAAGGTGGTTAGAAGGGCCCAGCTGGGTTTCGAGGAGGACGTTCTGCCCTCTGAGGACCTGTGGCTGTGCACGACCTGCTATACCTGCTACGAGAGATGCCCGAGGGGCGTCGAGATCGTGGACATAATCATGGCGCTCAGGAACATGGCCGTCAGGAAAGGCTACATGGCAGAACCGCACAGGAAGGTTGCGGAGCTGATCTCCAAGACAGGACACCTGGTCTCGCTCAGGGATGAAGACAAGGTCTTGAGGGGCAAGCTGGGGCTGCAGTCCACTCCTCCGACAGTCTTCTCGGACCCGAAGGCGCTCGAGGAAGTGAAGAAGATCGCAGCGTTGTGCGGCTTCGACAAGCTCGTCGCTGGGGGTGCGAAGTAATGGCCAAGTACGCGTTCTTCCTGGGCTGCATCATGCCCCTGAGGTACCCCGGAATAGAAAGCGCCTCGAGGGAGGTTTTCAAGTCGCTTGGCGTTGAGCTCGTGGACATGCAGGGAGCGAGCTGCTGCCCGGCTCCTGGCGTAATGCGCTCGTTCGACCAGACCTACTGGATGACCGTCGCCGCGAGAAACCTCGCGATCGCCGAGAAGATGGGAGTGGACGGCGTGCTCACGATCTGCAACGGCTGCTTCGACACGTTGTTCGAGGTCGCGCACAAGCTGAACCACGACCCAGAGCAGAGGAAGAAGATCAACAAGATACTCAAAGATGCCACGGGCATGGAGTACAACGGTACTGTCACGGTCAGGCACTTCGTCGAGCTCCTCTACAGGGATGTCGGGGTCGAAGCCATAAGAGCGAAGGTCAAGGGAGGCAAGAACCTGAAGGCCGCCGTGCACTATGGCTGCCACTTCCTGAAGCCGAGCAACATCAAGAAGATCGATGACGCCGAGAGGCCGCACGTGTTTGATGACATAGTTGAGGCCGCGGGGATGACCAGCGTCGTCTACAAGGACAAGGGGATGTGCTGCGGCGCGGGGGGTGGTGTGAGAGCAAGGACGCCTGACGTCGCGCTCAAAATGACCGCCGAGAACCTGAAGAACATGACTGATGCGGGAGTCGATGTCATAGTCGATTGCTGCCCGTTCTGCCACCTGCAGTACGATGCTGGCCAGGCCGCCCTCAAGGAGTACAAGATCCCGGTCCTGCACCTGTCACAGCTCTTGGGTCTGGCGTTCGGCCTCGAGAGGGACAAGCTCGGGCTCGAAGTGCACCAGACCAAGGTGAGCCTCTAGGGATTAGGGAGCTGCCCGAGGATGCACGTTGCAAGATTGATGGCCATAACCGAGCTGAGGAACCTTCCCCCAGACATCAGGCCTTTCGTCGAGTTCAAGGCCGCGGTCGAGGAGAGGAAGCTGGACGAGAAGGAGGTCGTGGCAGTGTTGAACATCGACACCACGACATGCTATGTGCCAGTATTCCTCAAGAACCCAGCCTCGATGGACACGCTCGAGAAGGAGCTGGCGCAGCAGGACGCGAAGCTGAGCTCGGACTCCAAGGAAGCGCTGGCCAGACACCTGAAGAAGTAGCAGAGTCTCGACATCTTTCCCCATAGCTCGACAAAGTTCATAACTGAAATAGCGGTTCTCAGTCCCGCAGTTTGCCGGGACGGCGGAAGCGAAGGAGAGACGCAGGATGGACAAGAAGTTGTTCAAATGCTTCGAATGCGGGAAGCTCTACGAGGACGAGCAGGCCGCTTTGAAATGCCACAATGCGCCTATCCAGCTGATAGTCGAGAGGGAAGGCGCAAAGAAGCCTCGATTCCTAGGGGCTTGAACGGCAGGACCTTCATTTCCACCGCCATCAGAGGGCACGGGCATCGCAGGGGAACAGCCATGGCATTGGAAGAGACGCACAGAAGGATCGACAGGGAGTGGAGCAGTCACCTGAGCGACACCAGGAAGCTTCTGAGGATTCCCAGCGTGTCATTGACTGGAGAGGGCATCCAGGAGACGGCCGAATTTCTGGGGGATATGATCACGGAGCTCGGGGTGAAGCCAGGGTTCTACAAAGGCACGAGGAAGAGCCATCCCCTGGTGACTGGGTATCTCGACGCAGGGGCCGAGAAGACGGCTCTGCTCTACGGGATGTACGACGTCCAGCCGATCGGAGACATCAACGAATGGAAGTACCCGCCGTTCGGCGCGACGATCGTCAGAAAGAAGCCGTACGGCGAGATCCTGATCAACAGGGGCGCATACAACTCCAAGGCCTCCCTCGGCGGGACGCTCTTGGCCATCAAGACAATGCTCGACGATGGCGATATGCCTCTGAACATACACTTCCTGCTCGAGGGCGAGGAGGAGCAGGGAGGGCTGAGCCTTCCGAGGTACGTGGAGAAGAACACGGCGAAGCTCTCCAAGGCGGATGTCGCGTTCGGGTTCGACTACATGGAGAACGCGAAAGGTGTGCCAGTCATTTCTCTCGGGCTGAAGGGGTGCGTTTACTTCGATCTCATATGCGAGGGCACGACTAGAGGCGGACCGACGGCAGAGGTCCACAGCAGCGACGCCGTCTGGATCGAGAGCCCTGTTTGGAGACTAGTTCATGCAATCTCCACGATGGTCGACGAGAACCAGAAGCCTGTCGTGGACGGCCTCTGGGACGATGTGGTAGGGCCGAACAAGGACGACCGCGAACTCGTCAAGAAACTCGCTATGACCTTCAATACGGCGAACTACCTCGACGAGATCTCTGTAAAACGTTTCAAGGAAGAGGGAACGAAGGAGGAACTCCTGAAGAAATACCTGTTCGAACCGTCGATCAACATCGACGGCCTCAGCGCCGGCTTCGAGGAGGACGGCACCAAGACGGTTCTCCCGCCAAGGGCGAAAGCCAAGATCGACATAAGGCTCGTTCCGAACATGACTATCGAGGGCACGAGGAAGAAGGTCATGGAGCATCTGAAGAGACGCGGGTTCACGGACATCACGATGAGGAACTACATCGATTACCCCTGGTCGAAGGTGTCCCCTCACGAAGGCATCTCGAGGGCGACCGTGGAGGCGATGAGATACCATGGCAAGGAGCCTGAAGTGTGGCCCACGTCCGCGGGCTCCGCCCCGTTCTATCTGTTCGACCAGGTCCTCGGGGTGCCCTGGGGAGGAGCTGGTCTGGGCCATGGCGGGAACGCACATTCGCCGAACGAGTTTGTCGTGGTGAAGGGCATGAAGGAATTCGAGAAGAGCGTCGTCACGACCTTCTGGAAGTTCGTGGACATAGCTTCGAGATAGGATTGGTCGTCCGCTCCCTCTCTAGAAAGAAGTCTAGACCGCGCCATTCTCCATCGAGCACGTAAGGAGCTGACGATTGGCGCAGGTGGGCGACTGGGCCGAGTAGTACTTCGTTGACCATTCACTTGAGCCGCCCCATCATTAGGACTGCTTATATAGCACAAACCCTGATTTGCCTTCGTCGGGTCTGCTATTCTTCGGACCTGGCTGAAGGGGATTTCGATGATCTTCGGTATCGAGGGGAATTCGACTACGACACGAGCGATGGCAGTTCTGTTGGTCTTGATAATGGGATTTGGAGTTGTCCCAGGAGTCATCTTCGGGCATCCAGCGGTCGAGAATGCCGCCGCTGCCTCCAAGATCGTGAAAATCGGTCAGCTAAGCGAGATACTGATTTGGAATCCAATGACCATAGACATGACGGAGGACTACATCGCATGCTACTTGATGTATAGCACCCTCTTCACCTATGATCAGGATTGGGGAGGACCCGTGGGGGACCTCGCGCTGACCTGGAACCAGACAACCCAAACTGACAACACCATGACGACATGGATCAACATAACCCACAACGCGTACTTCCACGGCAAGAACGCCACCGGGAAAGCTGATCCGCGAGACATTTCCCACCCCTTGCATGCGAGTGACGTCGTGTTCACTTACAACCTGATCAAGAACAACGAGGGCGGAGCCTGGAACACCTACCTGGAGGGCGTGACCAGCGTTGTCGCAGTCGACGACTACACCGTCAGAATCGACACCGAAAGCACCAAGTCGACTATGATCGACGACCTGTCGAATATTCCAATCGTGCCCGAGTACTTGTGGAACGATCCGGACAGCCCGCAGTACTCGGATCCATACATGGGCATGAACCCTAGTGACAATATCGGAAGCGGACCCTTCGTTTTTGATTCCTGGCTGAAGAGCTCGTGGTACAAGTTCATGGCAGTACCTTCTCAGTATTATCACGCCTCGCAGGACTATGGCAGAGTCGTCCAGACCGACGGATTGCTGTACACCGTCTACTCTGACACGCAAGCGCTTGCACTCGCAATGAACCAGGGCATTGAGGACGTGGTCGTGATGACCGGCGACGTCAATGTCTTCAGGAACGTATTGGGTGGTGCTGGCACCAAGGTCCATGTAATCAAGCAGGTCGTGAACGAGAATGGGATAACCGACATCGCGATTAACGCGATACCCGCGAGCGTTAACGGGAATCCGACGGACTTCAGGACAAGCGAATACGCCAAGGGGAACCCAGTCCTGCAAGACCCATTCGTCCGCCAGGCAATCATGATGACTCTGAACAAGGATTACATCGTCAACAACATCATGTATGGCCTTGCCACCAAGGCCGACTCGGTGGTTCAGCCAGGCTACTGGCATAAGACCATAGAGAACCAAGTCCAATTCGACCCAGCGGCCGCCAAAAGCTTGTTGATAGCCCACGGATACTCCGACATAAACGGCGACAACATACTCGAGGCCACAAGCAGCGCGCTGTCGGTCCAAAATCACTGGGTGACAGTTGGAACTCCTCTGTCTGGTATCAGAGTGCAGGCGCCCAACACAGATCCGAGCTGGGGAGTCATGGCCGAGACCTGGGCCGGATGGGCGTCCCAGGCCGGCATAGGCATGGTTGCGTCTGTGGAGAACGAGGGAACCATGGACAGAGCCGCCTGGTACAACGGAGATTACGACATATGGGTCTGGCACTGGGGCTGGGGCCCAGAACCTCTTGGCTCGGACTTGAGCGTTTGGAAGACGGAACAGCTCACCCAGGGCGGAGACAATGTCCAGATGCCCATGGGACCATGGTGGTTCGGAGTAGACAACGCGACTGCGTCGCCAACGGGAGAGCCTTATTCTGCCTTTGACGAGAACTTCACGGCCGCGGTGAACACTCTCGACAAGGCGGACAGGAAGGTGATTGTCGACAAGCTCCAGCAATGGGTATACGACTCTTACTGTGAGAACCCTCCGATGTACGATCTTGGCCTGTATGGATACACTGACTACAGGTACGAAGGCTGGGGTGACTGGGTGACGCACCCGGGCAGGTCGGTGTACTCGGACCTGCTCTGGCTATGGTTCGACCTCAAGTCCGCAGCCAACCATCCTGCGTTCTTCAACCAGCCACTAGACGCCAGCTACGACATACTGCAGGGCACGCCGAAGACTTTCTCCGTGACCGTCTCGGACTCGGACAGCGACCCACTCGTTGTGAACTGGACCTTTGGCGACGGAACCAGCGCCCAGAACACGCTGACTGGGGACACATCTGTGCCTCAGGTCGTGAGCCAGACACACACCTACTCTACGCTCGGGAACGCGCTCACGCTGAACGTATCTGCCTGGGATCATGTTTCTGGACACGAAGTGAAGGTCCCGGCGACGGTCAACGTGCTGTCCTCGCCCAATCTCGGGCCGGTGATACGGAGCATGACCTTCAGCCCGAGCCAGCCTGTGTATGTCGGCACTCAGACCACTTGGACCGCAACCGCCCTTGATGCGGAGTCGGGCACCAGTGGTCAGGGATTGCTGTTCACCTGGACGTGGGGAGATGGTACCTACACCGTTCACCATGTTTCGACCCTTGCGAACGGAGTGCCCTACACGGACTCTCAGACGCACACATGGAGTATCCTCGGTGCCTACGACGTTACCGTATCGGTCTGGGACGGCTTCGATGTCCAGCAGAACGCACTGCATAACGTGACGACATCGCTGCCCTACACGGTAAGCGTGAACACGCAGCCATCGGCGCCCGTGATCTCCACGATCGATTTCTTCAGCGGATTGGCGGTCAATTGCTCCGCGACATCGACAGATGCTGACGCAGACCAGCTGAACTTCACATGGGATTGGGGCGACGGTTACTCCGTGACGATTCATGAGCCCAGCCCTGGCGTCTTGGCCACGTCTACGGTCCTGCATACTTGGGCGACTGACGGTCTTTACCCGGTGACGGTCTACGTGGATGACGGGCACGGGCACAACGTCTCGTCGAGCGTGGTGGCCAACATATCGTCCGCGGGGACAGATGTGCCCCCATGCGGGCTGAGGTTGGCAATGTACCCGAACCCTGGCATAGCTAACAACGAGGTCTGGATCAACATCAGCGCCTCAGATGCCAACCGTGACCCTCTCACATTCTACGTCGACCTTGGTGACTGGGTCGGACTGGCCGGAGCAGCGACTGCGGGTGGAACCGATGGTCAGCAGTATGTCAACATCTCCTACACCTATGCTGATGATGGGCGAATGCCCATCATCGTCTATGTGGATGACGGCTTCCCGGACGGTTCCCACAACGTGACCGGCCCGTTCGACGTCAGTGTGCTGCCAGAGAACAGCGCGCCTGACTTCACGCTGCAGTCGCATTACACGGCATTCTACAACAAGACCATCACCGCAGCACCGGTTACGATATCGGACCCGGACGGCGATACGTTGGCCGTGTGGTATGACTGGGGCGACGACACGGGGTTGAGCGAGGGCAACGCGACCTACGTCGGCAGCCATGTGTACAAGGCCCTCGGAACCTTCACGCTCACGGTGGCGGTGAATGACAGCCAAGGGCACAACTTCACCCAATCGCGCGAGTTCACGGTGACCGATGCGAACCTCATGCCCGACATCATGACCTTCACATATGAGCCGCTTAGGGCGAAGAACTACGTTGGAGACAAGTTCTGGTTCAACGTGACCGTGAAGGACCTCGAGGGAGACCCGGCCGACCTCGTAATCAGCTTCGGTGACGGCACTCCGGCTGAGTCAATTCACCTCACGCTGACGCCGGACACGAACTCAAGCGTGCAGACCTTCGAGCACAACTTCTCCGCGGTGAAAGTCGACGGGTACACGGTGGTTGTGAGCGTGTCCGACGACATGGACCACTTCAACATGACCCCGAAGCAGTCGAAGGCGACCATCGTCATCAGCGAGAAACCCGGCAAGGGCGGCCTGAGCCTCGCGGTCATAGGCGCTGTTGTCGTAGTCGTCGCCGCAATCGCCCTCTTGTTGGCTTTCCTGATGATGAGGCGCAAGAAGATGCCCGAGAGAGCAGAAGAGGGCGGGATGGAGGGGATGGCCCCGCCTGAGGCTCCTCCGCCACCGCCGAAGAGCTGACGCCGAACAGGGACCCCAAACCTCTTCCAAAACCTATTTCCTGTTTCCGAAACCACCGGCCCGGGTTCCCGACCAGCGGTGGCACGGAAGAACCATTGAAGCGAGCTGCTAGGAAGGTGCGAAGTTGGCATCGTTCAGACGCGTGCTAGTCAAACGGCTGTTCAACGCGTTCATAACGATAGTCATGATAATGGCTCTGAACTACATTCTTTTCAGAGTGATGCCTGGTGATCCCGCGAGGCTCCTCGTCCCGAGGGATCCCAATGCTGATACCCAAGCGATATACGAGAGGAACCTGAAGGAGTTCGGGCTAGACAAGACCCCATTACAGCAGGTAATCCTCTACTTCACGAACACCTTCACCGGCCAATGGGGGACCTCGTACGTGTACAAACGTCCTGTAATCGAGGTCATGGGCGGCGCCATTTCCTGGACGATGCTTCTCCTTGGCGTTTCATCTGTCCTGATATTTCTTTTCGGGATTGTGCTGGGCAAGGCGGCTGCGTACCGTCGGGGCAAGCCCACCGACGTGGTCATCTCGAGCTTCGGCCTTTTCTTCTATGGAATGCCAGTATTCTGGTTGGGCATAGTGCTAATGGCGGTATTCGTTGGCTGGCTCGGGATATTCCCAGTCGGCGGCTACATAACATCTGGGGAGTCGCCGTTCCCCCTCACGCTGGACAAGATAAGCGATATCCTTTTCCATATGTTCCTCCCGACGATGACTTTGGTAGTGGGCTCGGTGGCCGGAATCATGCTCATACAGAGGAACGCTCTGGTAGACGTCCTAACGGAGGACTACATAGCCACTGCATACGCGAAGGGCCTGAGCCAGCGAGAGGTGATGAAGCGGCATGCGACGCCCAACGCGCGCCTCCCCGTCGTCACCACGATCGCCATGGACACCGCATTCATCCTTGGCGGTGCATTCCAGGTCGAGGTCGTGTTCAGCTACCATGGCATCGGCTGGGTGACGGTACAATCCATCTACAAGTATGACTACCCAGTGCTTCAGTTCATATTCCTTATCGGGGGCGTGGCAGTGGTGGTGGCGAACTTGGTAGCAGATCTGGTGGCCGTGAAGCTGGATCCGAGGGTGACGATAATATAGGAGCGAAGGGAAGTGAAGTTAGAGGTCGCGTTTGAGAGATTGAGCCGCGGACTGTTCGGACGAGTCGTCGGCCCGCAGCTCAACGACAAGCTGGCCCTGAGCGCGAGAGGGGCCGGAAGGACTGGCGACTTGTTCCTCAAGACCTGGATGGGAAAGGTTGGCCTGATAATCATCACCTTCTTCCTGTTCGTCGTGGTACTATCGGCAACAATCTTCCCCTACGATCCGCACGTGAGTTCCACGGACAGGCTCCAAGGACCAACTTGGAAGCATTTGTTGGGAACAGACCAGGTAGGGAGAGACCTTCTGCTTGAGATCATGGCTGGCACGAGGGCGTCGCTAACAGTGGGATTCATTGCGATGGCCCTCGCAATGGGTCTGGGCACCCTTGTGGGGCTAGCATCCGGGTATTGGGGTGGCTGGAGAGACGAAGTTCTGATGAGAGTGAATGACGTTTTTCTCTCCCTTCCATGGCTTGTCCTGATGATCGTCGTGGCTGCCATTTTCCGGTCGAACACTCTCACCGCGGTAATCCTGGTGATAGGCCTGACCAGCTGGTCTACCACCGCGAGGATAGTCCGTTCTCAGGTGCTTTCCATAAAGACCAGGCAGTTCGTAGAAAGAGCGAGGGCCATCGGAGCAGGGGACTGGCACATCATAAGGAGGCACATCTTCCCGAACACCGTACCGCTCATCTTCGCGAATGCGATCCTGATGGTCGCAATCGCAATACTTTCGGAGAGCACTTTGAGCTTCCTAGGCCTTGGGCCGAAGACGACCACTTGGGGGAGGACTCTCGAGTACGCATATCTGAACAGCGCGGCCCTGGCCGGACCATGGACATTCATCATCATGCCCGGGCTATGCATCGTGGTAGTCGTTCTCGGGTTCACATTCGTCGGCTACGCGATGGACGAGGTTCTGAATCCGAAGCTCAGAGAGAGATGATGCAAAGGTTCGGAACGACTATCTGGCACTCGCATTCTTGCGCATTTAAGCGCGTGCTCAACACAGCAACCTTTTAATATGGCAACTTGTTATCGAGCCTACTCGACTCAGAATCATGCAGAGGTAAGTAGTTGCCAGCGAAACCAAGAGCTGCCGCCAAGAAGGTCAAGGACAAGTGGAAGGCCAAGGAGTGGTACAAGATCTTCGCCCCCGACATGTTCAGCAAGATGCAGCTCGGCGAAACGCCTTCGGACTCTCCCGACGGGGTCGTTGGCAGGATCACCGAGGCCACGGTTCAGGACCTCACGGGCGATTTCTCGAAGATGCACATCAAGATCAAGTTCAAAGTCCACGACGTCAGGGGCCTGGATGCCCACACGATGTTCGCGGGGCACGACCTGACGAGCGACTACGTCCGCAGGCTCACGCGCAGGAAGAGGACCAAGACAGATGCTGTGGTCGATGTGACGACCAAAGACGCTTGGCAGATACGAGTGAAGCCCATGGCGGTCTCCGAGCAGAGGATCCAGGCGTCCCAGGAGACGGCCGTCAGGAACATCATGCAGGAGGAGGTCAAGAAGGCTGCCGCCGAGGCCACGATCGGCGAGTTCGTCCGGATGCTCATCATGGGCGAGCTGTCCAAGAGGATATCAGACGCGTCCAAGATCATAGTTCCAATAAAGAGAATCGAGATACGCAGGAGCGAGGTCACGAGGGCGGGCAAGATGCCCGAACCCGGCGAGGCGCCGATAATGGCGCCTCAGGAACCCGAAGCGCCGGAGGCGCCTGAGGGAGAGATCCCAGCGCCTGCGCCGGAGATGCCAGCCGAGGCTCCTAACCCGGCCCCCGAGGACCAGCCAGCGCCTGCAGTTGAAGAGAGCAAGGAGTAGGACGGCGCGCTCGTCTAGATCATCAATGTCGGGGTGGCTCAGCCTGGTGGAGCGTCGGACTCATAGGGAGAAGTCTTGACCAGATGCTCCTAAGACATCCGGAGGTCACGGGTTCGAACCCCGTCCCCGACACCATTCCTGCGATATCGTTATTGCATCGAAGTGAATTCACACGACGCCAAGGTCGCGCAAATGAGAATCATCATCTACACCGGGAAGGGAGGGGTCGGCAAGACCTCGGTCGCCGCTGCGACCGCTCTCAGGGCTGCAGCGATGGGCCACAAGACGGTCATCATAAGCACAGACGCTGCCCACAGCCTCTCGGACGCGCTCGAATTCCAGCTTTCCGGGGAAATCGCGACGATCGTGAAGAACCTGGACGGGATCGAGGTCGACATCCAATACGAGCTCGAGACCAGATGGAAGGAGATCCAAAGCTACTTGTCAGACTTCCTGGCCTCGCAGGGAATGGATGCGGTCACGGCGAAGGAGATGGCGGTGTTCCCCGGCATGGAGCTGATGTCAGCTCTGTTCTACGTCGAGGAGTTCCACAAAGGCAACTCTTACGACACGGTGATCATGGACACCGCCCCCACAGCCGACACCCTGCGGCTGCTGGCGTTCCCCGAGACAGCCAACTGGTACTTCGACAGGCTATTCCACATGGTCAGAAACGTCATCAAGGTCGCGCGGCTGACCGTGGGCAAGATCATCTCGACGCCTCTGCCATCCGACAGATTCCTCGAGGATCTCGAGAGCCTCCGGCTGAGGCTCGGCTATGTCCGAGATCTCCTGACGGACCCAGAGATAACCTCTGTCAGGCTCGTGGTCAACCCCGAGAAGATGGTGATATCCGAGACGCAGAGGGCCTACACGTATCTCTGCTTGTACGGATACACGGTCGAGAGCGTCGTTATCAACCGGATAATCCCTGACGAACTTGGCGGAGGTTATTTCAGCGCCAAACTCGAAGAGCAGCGCAAGTATCTCAAAGTCATCGACGAGGCGTTCTCGCCGCTGAAGACTCTTTGTGCCAGGATGATGCCTCGGGAGGTCCTGGGCATCAAGGCGCTAGAGAGACTGGGGGATGAGCTGTTCGGGAAATGCGATCCCACCGAAGTATATTCCACAGAATCCCCGATGAAGATGTACGATGAAGAGGACAAGAGCATCCTGGCGTTCAAGCTGCCTTTCCCGATGGACCAGAAACTAGAACTATATACACGCAAGGACGATTTGACAGTGCAACTAGGCGCGTTTAAGAAATCCATAACGCTCCCGCACTCCATGGCCAACAAGCAGGTGCTCGGAGCGGACATGGAGGATGGCTGGCTCAAGGTCAGATTCCAGGGTGAGGAACATGGTAAAAGAAAAGGTAGGAAAAGGCGTCGAGGCCGCAAAGAGGTTAGAAAGACACGTTGAGGAGATAGCCACGAAGCTCGCGACGAAGGACACGATGACCCACTTCGTCAACGCGGGCATGGAGATCGTCCAGGCCGCGAACGCTGCCGTCAAGGAGATGAAAGTCCCCAATGAAACGAAGGTCAGGATACACAGGGCCGAGCGGGAGGTCCTGCTCGCAGTGCGGAGCGCTCTGGATGTCGTCCTCGCAGAGGTCGACAAGGAGATACCGCCGAAGAGCGCGGAGCTGAAGAAGATAGAGATCAGACAGGTCAAGCGGAAATCGAAGTAGCGATTCGAGAACCTCTTTTCGCAAACGCACTCCTTTTTTAGCCGTATTCTATTACCACATCCACATCAGATCGAAGGGGGGAGTGTCAGAATGCCGAAGGTGTTGGTACCGTACCCTGAGAATTGCACCGGCTGCAGGTTCTGCGAGATGGCGTGCACCCTATTTCACGAAGGTAATATCAACCACGCGGACGCGAGGCTGCAGGTCCACAGAAGGAATGTGAGGATTGACTTCCCGTCTGTCTGCACCCACTGCGTATCCTGCGGAGAGGACTGCTGCGTCTTGCACTGTCCCGTCGAGGCTATCAAGAAGAAGGATGGGATCGTCCACGTCGACCAGGACGAATGCACGGCCTGCGGGGATTGCGTTGCGGTCTGCCCGTTCGGAGTCATGAGGTTGGAGGACAAGGCTTTCAACTGCGATCTGTGTAACGGGGACCCCACGTGCGTCAAGTTCTGCCCGATGGGCGCGATAAAGTACGAAGAGCCGAAGCCTGAGCAGTACGAGAAAGTGAAGGCGCTGCTCAAGGAGGAGGAGTGAGATGAAGGGCTACATGGGCAAGATCCTCAAGATCGACCTCACGACCGGCAAGTCCAGCACCAGGACTTTCGACGAGAAGCACGTGCGGAAGTACCTTGGAGGCCAGGGTTTCGCAGTGGAGATGGTCTATCACGGCGTGCCGAAAGGCGCGGATCCACTCGGCCCACAGAATGTGCTCGCCATGGCCGGTGGTCTGTTCGACGGATTCCCGATCGGCACTGGTGGGAAGGTT
>JBASRQ010000033.1:0-2539 GCA_049273895.1 Thermoplasmata archaeon | reverse complement strand
TCGTCGAACGTGGGGTGCTCCCAATTCTGAGGCAGACTGCCGCACTTCTCCAGGAGTTCTTCCCTGTGCCATTCCAGACAATATCCGCTGGGCATCAACAGATGGTTGTTCTCGACGAACTCGCCGTAGGGCACAAGCAACTCTCCGACATCAACGATCTCCTTGATTCGACCTTGGATGACCTTCGCTTGTTCAGTAGTGTTCGCCTGGACAAGATCTCCGTTGTCAAGAAGCGCAATTGGACCTTCAATCGTATCGCATGGAGTGATTGCGCCTGCCTTTCCCGGTCGTTCAACCTTCACCTGCGTCCCAATGGCCACGAATTCACCAAGCAGCAACATCGTGGCCGGGTTCATCGCAAGCGCAGCAAGTCCGGTCGCTCTGGTCCTGCCATATCGAAGCCTGAATCCCCCCACCCTGGAAGGATATGAGAGAACCGGTCTTCCTGCCAACATGTCCTTCAGAAACTTGGCGCTGGGAGCGATCTCGGCGCCACCGTCCTCCACACCCTTCTTCTTCAGATTGAGGAACTGGTCAATAAACTCCCAACCGTCGATTCCCAGCCTCTTGACGTGCTTCTGGACCTTAGGAGCTTTCAGGCACAGACCTTCCGCGATGACTAAGCATGCACCTCCCCTGACACGGTTGGTGCCCACCCTTGGGAGGTCCCTGAACCCCGATATCTCAGCGTCTTCCGTCCCCTCTCCGTCTATGCATATCGGCGTGTTCCTGGCCATCAAGTCTATCTCTTCGTTGGTCGGAGTGTACTGAAGATGCTGACACGATTTGTAAAGAGGGATCTCCTCTTTGAATCTCTGGACTTCCCCTGTGGTTGGAATGTACCTGGCCAGGCCGAGTTCGCGTCGCACGATATCCGCAATCAGGACGCTCATCGCTTGTCCAGTTCCACCAGCAGATCTGATCGGGCCTGAATAGTAAACGGTGAGATACTCCGAGCCGTCTGAGTTCTTGTTCGTGGTGGCTCCAGCGATTCCTTCCAGAGGGGCGACGAGAATTCCTTCCGTGAGAACGGCGAGCCCGACCCTTATCGCCCTCTCGATGGCGAATTCACGGGACTTCGCCGGCATCTTGGCATATTCCTTTGCAATCAGAATCGAAACCTCTTCTCGGTTGTGGTCGCGGCTCAGCTCTCGAATCCTCGAAGCCACGCCCTCAACCTCCCATTCGAAAAGGAGTTTCTCGACTCTGGCTGCCAGATCTGAGGCCTGAGGAATCTCGACATCCAGTTCCGGGTCGAGGCCTTTCATCCTTGCTCTCTTGGCTACGTCGTAACAGACGTCTACCTCGCGCTGGAGGGTCGAAAAATACTCTTCCATCGATTCGCTGCACACAACTGATTTCATGCTCCCCCGAACACTGAACCGCGGAGAATAGCCCCATCCCGCCGCGTGTTCGCAAAGATGTGCAATCCCGAGAGATAATCGGGGCTCCCGACTATAAGCGTTGCTGAGATTTCAGAAGTCCAACTAGATGATCCACGAGTTTCTGAATGCCCGCCCCTGTCTCGGCAGATATCTTGATTCGGTCGCTCTTCGTCTTCGCCATGTCTGATTTGTTTTCGACCTCGACGATAGGGACCGAAGAGAACTCTCTCTTCACGGTTTCCAGCAGATGTTCCTGCTGGACCATTGGATAACCGCACGTTTCAGTGGGGTCGAACATGAACAGGACCACGTCGGCCAGATGCTTGAGGGCGAGGATGCCCCTGAGCTCAAATGGATTCCTTTCGCTGAGCTCTCTGTCAAGGAGGCCAGGCGTGTCGATGACCTGGTATCTGAAGTACTTCTTCTCGAACGTCCCCACTGATATCTCTTGAGTGGTGAAGGGATATACCGCGACCCTCGGCTTCGCAGTGGAGATCTTCGCAACAAGCTGGCTCTTGCCGACGTTCGGAGAGCCTGCGACGACTATAGTCGGATCATCCGGATTCACGGCTGGGAACTTCTTCATCACATGTCTCGCATTTGCGAGGAACGACAGCTCCTTATCGACTTGTTTCACCAATGATGAGATGCGCCCGTATGTGGATCTGCGTATCTCATCGATCTGTCCGATGTGTCTTGCGAAGGCAATTTCCTTCGTGGCAACCTTTGCAACCCTCGCCACAGTTCCCCTGCACCAATCCATTGCGCCTAGGGATTTCTTCAGCTTGTCCCTGCCGATCGTGACATCGATCAACTCGGCATAGAACGGGCTCTGCCTGTCGATGCTCGGAAATGCCTTGACATACTTGCCCATTGTGCTGACAATCGTGTCGCTCGCGGACTTCAGTTTTCCGATGTTGATCTCCCTCACCGTCTCTATTCGCGTTTGACCCTCGAAATCGACCTTCGAGGCCCGCTTGAACGCCTTGTCCAGTATCTCATCGGCGGTGAGCACGGTGGGAATGTCGAACATAGCCTCGGAGGTCATGCTCGGAACCTGTGATAAAGCCTCCCTTGGGACGGCGGCCAAAAGCCTATTATCGCACTAGATTTCTGTGGATGCTGAGGCCCATGAAGAAGATCAAGGCCCGACG
>JBASRQ010000029.1:0-2578 GCA_049273895.1 Thermoplasmata archaeon | reverse complement strand
CCGCGGAGCTTGTGCTCCGTGGCCTGGGTCAGATTAACAAGAGTCTCCTTGAGCAGGCCGCGATCGAGAGTCCCATCGGCCTTGATAGCAGCGATGTACTCGTCCTCGTAGGGGTACTCACCCTTGTCTGCTATCTTCGCCAGCTTCATCGGATACTCCTCGGACACGACCTTGACCTTCCCTTTCTTGACCAGGCCGAACAGGATCATCGTGGCGACCATCTCCAGCGGCCTTTCGAGAACTATCGCAGCTTCCACGGCGGTCAGGTCCCTCCTCGGGCCAGCACCCGCTTGGCTGAGCTCAGGCTCGAAGTAGTCCATGGCCCTCTTGCGGGTCGAACGCCTTGCAGCGACGAACACGATCGCGACAAACGCCGCGATGATTATGACCGGGAAGCATACTCCGAGCGCGGCCCCCGCGCTTCCGAAGAAGTGCGTCAACGATTCGATGAAGCCATGCTTGTAGTACTTGTCGACATACTGAGAGGGAAAGCCCGCGCCGATGTCATAGAGCCCGCTCTCCTGTCCCGATGGTGAAACACTAGTAGCGTTCCAATAAGCTACGAGCAGGCCGGACACTGAATCGGTGGCGATCGAGCTCCACGCCCTGTCCTGCAAGTAGACGGCCTTGCTCGCGTCCGTGAAGCCCTCGGGGAAGAATATCCTCGCTTCGAGCACGCCTGTGGAACCCTGCTGATAAGACGAACTGAACCAGGTTGGCCTGAACTTGATGCCCACGGTGCCCTTGACGATTTCGTTCTCGTACACCATGTGCTTGTTGTTCACATGGAATCTCAGACTGAAGTCGCTGTACTGCTGGATGGCGCTCATCGTCTGAGAGGTGAACTCGACGGCGAGGCCGACGCTGATATACGGGGACTTGCGAATGAGCGACGGCAGATAGTCGACCCCATTCACCGTGATCGTGGCCGTGGCCGAGGAAGAGTCGTAATGGCTGTTGGGAAGGCCGATATCTACGCCGTCCATGTAGCCGTAGTTCGTGAAGGAGAAGGTGTAGTCTATGTCCACGCTTCCGTCCTTCTCGATGTGGACGTCAACATATTCCGAGTTCGTCCTGAAGTTGTAAGTCTGAGCCCTGGCGGCATCCGAGAGCACTGCGAGCGCGCCAATGAACGAGACCGAGAGCAGTACTGCAGCGGCGAACGATGCGCCCAGCATTGAGGCAGCGCTTCCCCCGGTTCTCATGACACCACCAGCCTCACCATTTCGGGGCTTCTTCCAAGGCGAACACGGCGCCGCAGAAGGAGCACTTGGCCATGATTCCGCCCTGGATGACCGTGAGATCCTTGTCCGTGATGGGCGCGCCGCAGGACTTGCACTTCATCTCCCTCGCGTCCATCGCGCCCGAGCCTTCCATCTTGACGTTGAAGGTCTGCTGAATCTGCGTGGGCTTCGTGGCGTCGACCTTCTCGACTCGGTAGACGAAGTAGAACATGATGAGCGCGATCAAGAGAAGCACGGCGCCGATCACAGCATCCGTTGCCGTGGCGGATATGAAGAATATTGCGCCCAAGAGCAGGAGGCATATCCCGAAGAAGACGATGATGCCCTCGACGATTCTGTTCATGGTAAGCGAGCCCAGACCTGATTGCCGTCGGCCTGTTAATAATCTTTACTCAGGGTTGCCCTCAGCGAAGTTGGAGGCCTATTATCTCGTCGACCGCTTTCAGGAACTCTTCTTCCTTGCCTTCTGGGATGGTTGCTCCCGCGGCGACCGCGTGTCCCCCGCCAACCCCTCCGAGCTTCTCCGCGGCCTTTTTCAGGGCGGCCGAGAGGTCTAGACCCTTCGAGATCAGGTACTTCGTTCCCCTGCTCGAGACCTTGACGCTTCCCTTGACGAGGGAGAACGCGAGCGTGGGCTTCGACTGGTCGAGGATGTACTGCATCGCGAGCCCGCACTGAGCTCCTGCGAGTGATGGATCAGCGGCGGTGAAGAACTGGAAATGGTCCTTGTGGCTCACGCCGTCTGACTCTATGCTCATAAGGCGCACCATGATCTTGTTGTTGTACTCTCTCCGGAGTTCTCCCGCTCGCGCGAGCGACTCGTTATCGCCCATGCACAGGGCTATGCCCAGCCCCTCGTGATTCATCCTGCCGCACGCGTTCAGCAGGTCCGCGAGGTCAGCCGCCGTCAGGCTCATGGATGGTATCCAGTGGACGTCTGTGACGAGCTCCTCGACCGTCTCCGGCCTGCAGCCCTGGCCCATAAGCCTGAGCGAGAGCATCGATGTGAGCTTCCGCCTGAAGATCTCGTCGAGCGCTCCCATGGCCGTGTTCGGATTGAGCTTCATCGCTTCGAGGAACGCGAGGACGTTGTCCTTCCGTCCGGAGAGGCCGACGAAGTACGGGTCGACCGAATCCGCGATGGCGTCCACGATGGTAGCGCCTTTCAGGCTCAGTCCCCTCTGGACCTCTATGAATCCCTTGTCCTTGGCGTAGTCGAAAATCTGCTGGTTCACGCCCTTCATGCCGCCCATGTGCTGCCTGTCGCCTATGATGCCCGCGATGCATATCGGCGAGAGGTCCCAGTTGCACGGGTCCATCATGACGGCTAGCAG
>JBASRQ010000020.1:0-5191 GCA_049273895.1 Thermoplasmata archaeon | reverse complement strand
TCGCTAAGAAGGGCCAGGTGCCTGGCGTCATCCTAGTGACATATGATCATCACTCAAGAGGAGTGAACAGGGCGCTGACGGAGCTGCAACATGAGTACCCAGACGTTGTGTCCGCAACAATGCACCTTCATCTGTCTAAACGCACTTGCCTTGAGGTCATTGCGTTCAGGGGCGAGGCCAATAGAGTGAGGGCTTTGGCTAAGACCCTCCAATCGCAGAAAGGTGTCCTGGATCTGAAACTGTTGACCTCACATGCTTGATTGAGCGGGCTCCGCTCCGGAATGTGAATTTAAGTGCAGTCACAGAATGCGTTTGATGCGAGTTGTGCGATTTTGGGCAAATCATCTCCGGCACCGTTTCCATGTAGTTTCCCGACGCCCTTTGCCTAGGGATGACCGCCAATGAGTATGAGAATGATCGCCGTCCCAAGACCCGCTATCACGAATCTCAGACCCGTGTAGACGATAGTCTCTTTGATCAAGCTGCCAAGGTAGGCTCCGAGCACAAACAGGAATGAGAGGGTCATCGCGATGGCAGTGATCACTGCCGAATCCAATTCCATGAAGAAGAATGGGATCAACGGCACAAATGCAGATAGCAGCGGTGCGATGCCGTGCGCTATCGCGCTAACCGAAATGCTGACCCTCATGGCATCTATTCTGTCTCCCTCTACTGGCCGAAGCATCGCCTTCTCTAGTTTCTGGTGGCCGAGCAGGTGCTCTACCCTTTCGGCTTCGTAGGCTCCCACCGTGCTCGAGACGGCTAGTGCGATTCCTCCGGCAACACCTGCTCCGATGATGAGATGTTTCGCCAGCTCAGGATGGGCATGCCCTTCGCCCACGTAGGCGCCGAGGATGACCCCGAGAATGGTGAGGGCGCCGTCAAATGCACCTATGACGAAATAGCGTCTGGCAATGGCGCCGGACTTGGTGAGACTGAACTGGAACCTGAGTTTCTTTAGCCTCTCGGCAATATTGGTCATCTGGTGATCACTCTTTCTCCAAGCTTGACTTCACCATTGCCATGACCCTGTCGACCGCTGCCTCAAGCTTGGCAGCGTCCTGTCCTCCACCTTGGGCGAAGTCTGGCTTTCCCCCTCCCGAGCCATTGACCATGCCCATCGCTTCCTTCATCATCGGCCTGCAATCGATCTGAAGGTCCGGGCTCCTGGCGATGACCATCTTCACCCCGTTCTCGTCCGACCCCAGGACAGCTATCGTTCTGGGATGATCTATCAGCTCCTTGGCCAGGCTGATGAGGTGCTTGATGTCCTCCGATTCGACGTATCTGACGATCTTGACGCCTCCTGTCTGGACGGCCTTCTGCAAGAGATCGTCCACCGTCTCGCCGACTCTTCCCTTCTTCATCGCGTCTATCTCTTTCGCGAGGTCCTTCTTGTCGGCCATGAGCTTGGCCACAGCTTCGTCAATCTTGTCCGGCGTTGTGTTGAGCTTCGCGCTCGCATTGACGGCAGCGTTCCAGAAACCGATCAGCTGTTCAATGGCCGGCATTCCGGAAACGAATTCCAGTCTCACAACACCGTCCTGAATGCGCTTGGTTCTCAGGATCTTGATTGCGCCAACCTCAAGCGAGTTCTTGCAGTGGATCCCTCCGCAGGCCTCGACGTCGAAATCTCCGATTCTGATGACTCTGATCTCTTTTCCGGGAACAGCCCCTCCCTGGTACAGCCTGAAGCCGTAGCGCTTCTCCGCCAGGTTTCGCTCCATGAACGAGCTGTTGACCTTGGTGGCAGACAGGACTGTCTCGTTGGCCAGCAGTTCAATCTTCTCGAGCTCTTCGGGCGTGAGGTCCGCATAGTGCGTGATATCCAGTCTCGCGATGTCGACCCCCTTGTGGGCACCCGTCTGCCATATGTGGTTGCCAAGGATCTTCCTCGCCGCTCCGTTCACTATGTGAGTGGCAGTGTGGTGCCTCTGGAGGCGTCTTCTCCGATTCTCGTCGATCGTGGATGTGATTTGCTTCCCTTCGACCGCCTGCATCTCCCCTTCGACCTTATGGACCACCACATTGCCTACCTTGTCGACGTGCACGACCTTCATGTCCTTCATGGTGCCGTGGTCGCTTTCCTGGCCGCCGCTCTCCGCATAGAAGTAGGTCTTGTCCAGAACAACGAGATCTCCGATCACAGCAAGGACCTTCGCTCGGAATTTGTACTTCGAAGAATCCTTGTAGAACATTAGCTTGGTCGCGGGCAATCCTTCAGGCAGTTCTATCATTGGAGCGATCTCGTCGTGCTCGACCTTCGAATGTCTGGCCGCGACTCTCTTGTAGAAGTCGTCGGGAACCGTCACGGGGCTGGATGCGAATTCGGCGACGACCTCCGGGTTCAGCCCATGAGAGTCGTAGAGCTCGATCAGATCCTCGTCGCTTATGCGCTTCTTTTCGTTCTTCTGCGCCGCCTCGAGCCTCTGGACGATCCCTCTTCCCTTCACAAGCGTCTCCCTGTATTTCTCGTGCTCTACATCGACGAGTTTGATGATCTCGTCCTTGTTCTCTCTCAGATCAGGGAAATCTCGAGAGAAGTAGTCGACCTGGGAAGCGACAATCTCCGAGAGCTTCGTTTCTATGCCCAGTTGGGACATCTCTCTCAAGGCCCTTCGGACGAGGAGCCTGGCGAAGTAACCTTGCCGAACATTCGAAGGGACGACGCCGTCGCTTAGCATGAACATGAGCGCTCGCGTGTGGTCGCAGACGACATACATGCTCTCGAACGGCCTGATCTGCCTCACGAAGTCCTCTGCCTTCATCCCAAGCCGAGCAGCTGCATCGGCCTTCAGCGCTCGCACATCCGCTGCGGTCTCGATTTTCATCGATCCGGCGGCCTTTGAGTACTCAGCGAGGATGGCGTCATCTATCTTCGTGCCGGAAAGCCTCTTTAGCTCCTCCAGGACGTCGCCGAAGACCGCCTCGTAAGCAGAGGGGGTGCCCTGCGATATCCACGTGAGCCGTTCCAGACCATAGCCAGTGTCGACGACCTGGATGTCCATCGGTCTCTGGTTGCCGTTGTCCATGGCATAGCTCATGAAGACCAGCGTTGCGACCTCAACGCCTCCGAGCAGCACTTCCAGGCAGGGGCCAGCGTTGCCGCCTCCCTCCCACCATGCCTCGGAGTAGTTGACCGTCTTCGGATCCAGACCATGGACTCCAGTGAGGAACTCATGACACAGCTCGGTCGTCCGATCCTTCCAGTAGATCTCCTTGCCCTGCTTGTTGAAAACGTGGTGCGCCATCATCTCGAACATCGTGAAGTGCGACCCTGTCTTGCCCACGTTGTCGATGTCGTTGAATCTGACGCATGTCTGCGAAATGGCAAGAGGATTAGCTGGCGGCTCAACGATGCCCTGGATGACCCATGGCTGGAAACCGTAGATGCTGGCTTGCGTGAAGAATACGTC
The DNA here is from genome assembly GCA_049273895.1 of Thermoplasmata archaeon. Classification (GTDB taxonomy): domain Archaea; phylum Thermoplasmatota; class Thermoplasmata; order UBA10834; family UBA10834; genus COMBO-56-21. The sequence goes on along the minus strand of JBASRQ010000020.1, from coordinate 1,775 downwards.
GTCCCTCCATCGTGCGGTGATGGGATACCTCGAGACCCTTGTATGTCCGTTCCGCTCGAGGAATGACAGAAAGCTCTCTCGCATCTCGTGGACGCTCTGCTTCTCTTTGAGCAGCGGCTTCCCTACGAAGGTATACTCGACGCAAGGGGCTTCCCCGCACAGGTCTGCGTCACCGAGTGTCCAAAAGAACTTGCCGCAGCTCTTGCACTGCTTCCGCTGGAACCCGTTGTTCTTGAAGAAATCCAGCTCGTAATCTTTCGGGTCCATCTTTCCTCTGTCCGCTAGATGAGTCTTCAGAATATAACCGTTTTCGTGCGATTGTCCATTGTGCGCTCAGGTGAAAGCGTAAGAGGGGTCTGAAAGCTTCGACTTGATTCTGTCTATTGGCTCTCCTTCCTTGATGACCTTAGCAACTCTGGGCGCCTCCTTCTTGGTTCCGAGCAGGATCGCACCAATCATCTTGCCGTCCTTGATCACGAACTTCTTGTAGATGCTCCTGTCCGGACTCACAGCCCATATCTCCTCGACGCCAAGGTCAGGCGGCTCGTGGACGCTCCTGACCATACCTATCGATGTGAGGTCGAAGCCGGAGACCTTCAGTGTGTTTGAGGGCACGGTGCCCTGGTAGTCCGGCCCCGGCTGTCCAAGGATCTTCTTCGCAGCGATCCTGGCCTGATCCAGAGCGGGCGGGATCATCGCCCAGACTTGACCGCCAAACTCGCAGGCGTCTCCGAGCGCGAATATGTCCGGATTGGACGTCCTAAGTGAGGGGTCCACAACGATCCCTTTGTTCACCTTCAGACCTGCATCTCTCGCGAGGCCGACGTTTGACCGGGTTCCTGCAGATATGATGACGAGCTCTCCTTCGATCACTCGCCCATCTTTCAGCTTGACGCCCTCCACGTGGTCTCCTCCCAGAATCTCCTCCGTTTCCGCCTTCAGAATGACCTTGGCGCCGGTCTTCTCTATCCATCCTTGGAGAACCGTAGCGCCCTGATGGTCTAGCTGCCGCATGAGCAGGTGTTCTGCGAATTCGAGGATCGTCACTGTCAGCTCAGGGAACGCAGTGCACACTCCTCTTGCCGCCTCCAGCCCGAGGAGACCTCCTCCGATCACAATCGCGTGGTTCGACTTCGACGCGGCCTCGAGTATCCTCCTCGCATCATCAATCGTGCGGAGGGAAAAAACGTTCTTCTTCGGCAGTCCCTTGAGCGGTGGGATGTGACTAGAGGACCCGGTCGCCAGGGCGAGCTTGTCGTATGAGTGCAAAACGCCATTGATTTGGATCTTCTTCGCGGCGGGATCTATCCTCTCGGCTTTCGAGTTGAGGTGAAGTGTGAGCTTGTTCTTCGCATACCAATCCATCGGATAGAACGGCATATCCTTCTCTTTTATGGCCCCGGTGAGGTAGTCGATCAACCTGGGCCTCGGATAGTAGGGCATGCCCTCGTCGGTGAAGATCTCAACCTCGGCGCTTGCATCGGCGTCTCGAATAGCCTTCGCCAAGGTCGTTCCTGCGACATTGTTGCCGATGATGATGACCTTCATTTCATTCACCTAGTCGCAAAACTCCAGCTTCAATCGGCTGATGAGATGCTTAGTCTTTAAGCTTGCGAAGGGCAGCGATCCGACGCAAACAATTATCCGTGAAAATCCAATTGGAGGAAACGCGACCTAGATGAACGATCCCTCGAGTACCGAGAATGGTGTCTCACGTGACCTCACCCTAGATCAGCAGATTTCTCCGCCGGTCTCCGAAAAGCCTGGGCGAAGCA
>JBASRQ010000015.1:0-21272 GCA_049273895.1 Thermoplasmata archaeon | reverse complement strand
GGCTCGATCAGAGTCTTCGGACAGCTCTTGCGGCGGCAAAGCGGGCGTTCATTGGCGGATCGCCTAGACAGAGGGAAGAGGCCCTCGAGAATCTGGAGGAATTGGCCGGGAAGACGTACAGCGCGTTCCTTGCTGGCACTGAGAGAGACGAGTCTGAGCTGAAGGACCTCCTTGCGGACTACGAGTCATTCGGTACTAGAGCAGAGGAGGCACGAAAGTACATCGAGATCGCTGCGAGCGCGAAGCAAGCGTTCGATTTCGCTCAGTATGAGAGATTCATGCAGGATGCGAGGGAACGCGCAGAGACTGCCAGGGACATCCGAAAGAACGAGATCGAGAACTCGTTCCACCTTGTGCGGGCCTCGGCAGCTGAGGCGAAGGATATCGGGGCAGATATTACGTCGGCAGAGGCCGACTTCGCAAAGGCGAGGAAGGCCTTCGAGGACGGAGCATTCAAGCGCGCAGTCGATCTCCTCGCGTCGGTCGAAAGAGCCACCGATGGAGCGCACCTCCGGCGCATAAAAGCCCAGAAGGAGCTCAAGTCGCAGCAGATGGAGAGGGTCAATTCCACGCTTCTTAAGTGTGGTCCTATCCTCAGGGAGGCGTCGGATTACGGCATGAACGTCCAGGAGAGCTTGTCCTACATAGACAACGTGAGGAGCGCGCTCTCTAAAGATGATATCGTCACTGCTGCAAAATACGCTCGAAGGGTGAGGGAGAAGACGGACGCGATAGAGAAGGAGCTCGACCAGAAACGACTCGAGTGCGGGCACGCTTTCCAGAAGTCTCCTCCTGCGGTGGTCGAGAAGGCAGTGGAGGCACCAAAAGATATCGTCGAGGAATCCGCAACTGGCGGGACCGTCGAGAAAGACCAGCCGCAACGGAGGGTGGTTGCGGAGAAGTCGCCTGAGAAAGTATCCGACAAGAAGAAAAAGGGCTTCTTCAGATGGTAGGAACGGACTCTACTTCTTCTCGGTCTTCCCGGCTGCCTGCTCCACGGCTAGTCCACGGATCACATCGCCCCTAGTGATTATCCCCACGAGGACATTATTGTCCACAACCGGAAGTCGGTTGATGCCCTTCTGGACCATCTGAACGATGACTTCGTTCAGCGGGATGTCGGGCGGGACAGTAACAACGTGCGTCGACATGACCTCCTTGACAGGTTTCTGCCCGATATCATTGTACGCTTCGATGATCTCCCTCTGCGTGACCTCTTCCTGGAAGGCGATGCCGAGCGAGGATATGGAAGGATAGATCAGGCGCATGTCTTTCTTGGAGGTTTTCAGTGACCGCAGCACGTCCGCCTCGCTGAAGATGCCCACAATCTTTCCGCCCTCCACAACGGGGGCACCTGAGATGTTGCGAAGGGCCAGAACCGCGGCCGCGTCCTTGACGAGCGTGTCCGGTGTGAAGGTCGTGACCGACTTGGTCATGACCTCTTTGACTTTTAGCATCGTAACCCATCGAACATCGTCGGGAAAGCTATAAATGTTTTCGGCCGCTTGTCTCAGACGGAATGCGCATCCAGGTTTTGAACCCATGCAGGTAAAACTGAAGCCGATTGCGGATATGGAGATAAAGGAAGACACCAAGGTCAAGGACCTCACGAATCAGATGCTGGCCTCTGGGGGTTTCACAGCAAAGAAGCTTGGGGTGGCGTGCGAGATAGTGCGCAAGATGCTGAGGGAGAAGCAGTGCACGGTCTTCCTTTCCTTCCCTGCCTGCATAATCTCTACCGGGACCAGGGGCGTCATCAAGAAGTTGGTCGAGGACAGGCTCGTGGATGTGGTAATCACAACCTGCGGGACGCTTGACCACGACCTGGCAAGGGTCTGGCGCAAGTACTACCATGGCGATTTCATGATGGACGATGCCGACCTGCACAGGAAGGGCATCAATAGGCTGGGCAACATCCTGATCCCGAACGAGAGCTACGGCATCGTACTCGAGCAGAAGATGCAGCCCATACTGGCGGAGCTGTACAAGGAAGGCAAGAAGACCCTCTCGAGCAGGCAGCTCGCACACGAGTTCGGCCTCAGGATCAACGACAAGAAATCAATACTCTACTGGGCCTCGAGGAACGAGATTCCGATCTTCGTGCCAGGGATCACGGACGGGGCCTTCGGTTCGCAACTCTGGCTTTTCAAGCAGCAGCACCCCGACTTCAACATCGACGTGCTCAAGGACGAGCAGGAGCTTTCGGACATAGTGTTCACCTCCAAGAAGGCCGGGGCCATCATGATAGGCGGTGGCATCTCGAAGCATCATGTGATTTGGTGGAACCAGTTCAGAGGTGGGCTCGAATACGCCGTTTACCTGACCACGGCTGAGGAGTGGGACGGGTCCCTCTCAGGTGCCAGGATGAGGGAGGCGGTCTCCTGGGGCAAGGTGAAGGAAGATGCACTTTACGTCACGGTCGAAGGGGATGCCACTATAACCCTGCCCATGCTGGTCAGCTCGGTCCTCGGTGAGGGCAGGCCAGGAAGACATTAATATCGATGATGAAAATACTCCATGTCCAATACAGGCGGAAGAGAACATGACCCCTAAGGAGATCGGCCCGGAGATTCCGTCGAACCAGGACCTTGCGGCTTTCGCAAAGGAGTACTACAAGTCCTATATGGAGGCCATCGAGGAGAAGAAGCCACAGACATACCCGAAGTTCGCACAGGAGGCCCCATACATCATCCGCTCGTTCCTTCTTCCGAACGGGTGCATATGCATGATATTCAACTCGTCCGAGGAGCTGAAAACCGAGGGCGGAACGAAAGACTGGGATGAGGTCCAGGAGGTCATCGTCAAGGGCGTCGAACACTTCGCGGGCTTCTTCCCGTTCGAGGGTCGTTCGCTGGGCGATTGGAACAAACGCGGCAGGCGAGACGCTCTCAGAGATGTCAGGCTCATGGACAGGTCGGACCTCGGCAAAGGCGGGGCCGAACTGGAGAGCATAATAGAGAACATCACGAAAATGGTCAAGGCCAACCCATGGCTCGGAAAATCCGGGACCGAGATGGTCTCGACCCTCAGAGGCCTTGAGGGGAGGGTCAAGGGGGGCTTCCCGACCGTGGACGCGATAGCTGCTCTGCAGTCGCTGAAGGCTTACGTTCCCGGGGCGGAGACCGTTACGATCGAGTTCCCGGACAAGGAGCTGCTCGAAGAGATATCCGATGGCGTGAAGAACATCGCGAATATCGAGAACAAGCTCGAGATGATCGAGAACAGGATTTTCGAGATAGAGAAGGCCGCTCAGGCGCCCGACCTCACTTCCAAGCTGGCCGACGCGGATGACAGAATCGAGCGGTTAGAAAAGCAGCTCGAGAAGGTGTCCAACATTCTCACAATGCTCAACTCGAAAGTCGAGAGCTACTTCTCAAAGAGCGCTGAGAAGGAGAGACAGGGCGACCTCGAGAAGAGGATCGAGGAACACACAACCAAGGCGCTCTCGCACGAGTCCAAGATCAGCGCGCTCGAGCAGGAGGCAGAGAACCTCGTCGACGAAATGCGCAAGATGACCGCAAGGATGGAGAAGGACATCCACGACAGCAGGAAAAGAATCGCGCGCATGGAGAAGCACTTCGTCGACTTCGCCAAGTTGGTGCAAGAGTAAGGCGGACATGAAGCGCATATGCGTGCTCCCTGGAGATGGCATCGGTCCTGAGGTCATCGAATCCGCTGTGAGCGTTCTCAAGAGCGCGACTGACGAGCTGGAATTCATCTTCGCGGACATAGGGCAGGTTGCGCACGCAACGACAGGCAGCTATCTCCCGGGAGATACCCTTCAGTTGATGAGATCATGTGACAGTTCGCTCTTCGGAGCCGTCACGTCGACCGAGGACCCGGACTACGACCCGCCCGTCCTGCGTTTCAGGAAGGAGCTAGACCTATATGCCAATCTGAGACCGGTGAGGACCCTGGTGCATGTGCCGAACAGAGCTCCGATCGACGTCGTCATAGTCCGTGAGAACTCGGAGGGGATGTACACTCAGAACGAGGTATTCGACGACGTTGGCGTTACAACTCTTCGCCGGGTGACGAGGAAGGGCTCGGAGAGAATCGTGGAATTCGCAATCCAATACGCTCTTGCGAACGGCCGCAGCAGAATCACCTGCGTTCACAAGTCGAACGTCTTGAGGGCGTCCGACGGGCTTTTCGTGAACACGTTTCGAGAGCTTATGAGGACGAAGGGCAAGGGGCTGCACGCATCTGAGCAGTTCGTAGACTCTGCTGCGATGAAGCTCTTCACAGACCCGGCAGTGTTCGATGTGATCGTGACGCTGAATCTGTACGGCGACATCCTCTCAGATGTTGCTGCTGGCGTCGCAGGCGGGCTCGGCTTCGCCCCGTCGGGGAATATTGGGCCGAGGCACTCGGTCTTCGAGCCCGCGCACGGTTCCGCTCCGGACATCTCAGGGAAAGGCATAGCGAATCCGACCGCAGCCATTCTCGCAGGGACGATGATGCTCAGGCACATCGGCCTGCCCGGTCCAGCTGAGAGAATCGAACGCGCCGTCTGTGAATTCTATTCCTCGGGCCATCTGACAGTCGATATGGGCGGCCGGCACGGATCGACGTCATTCACAGAGCATGTCTTGAGAAGCTTGTCGGCTCAGCCGCACCGCTAGAACTGTGGTCTGGCCTTGAACCTGAAGGTCTCCAGAAGTCCCTCCCATTCCATCCTGAAATACTGCGTCAGGGTTGCGGAAGAGCAGGACTGAAGATAGCTGGCGTACCTGAGCGCCACGAGGGCGCATGTTGCAAGGCCAAGAAAGACCGCTTCTGGAGAAGAGAGCGGGCCCAGGTAGTTGGTCTCGACGAAGTCCATCGCCATGTGCACTCCCCAGAAGATGAGAGGTATAGCGAACCTGGAGGCAACCGACAGGGGGCCGACGAACGCGAGCGCCACAGGATTGTGAAACATCGATTTCCAGTGGCCGGCTGGATTCATGAGCGAGTGAAAATCGAAGACGCTGCGGAATCCGTTCGCTTTCGCGTATTTGCCCAAACCCATCAGATGATCGAAGTCGATGAAGACCCCGAAAAGAAGCGCGATGAATGCATCGTTCCTGTCAAGGTGTAGAAACTGAATCAGCAGAAGGCTCACGATCAGGTGCGTTGCGACAATCATCGTTCACCAACCGTCCGACTCTGCTTCGAATTAGATTCCCGCCACATGTATATCTTCTTTGTGTGATGGAATCTTGAGCGCGCAGTTCCCAAGAGAAATGAGCGCGCTGCAGAGCTTCCAAGTGTAAGGAAAAATGGTGCGGGGGCTGAGATTTGAACTCAAGGACTCCTGCGAGACCAGACCCTCAATCTGGCGCCGTTGACCGGGCTTGGCTACCCCCGCAGATCCTGCTGGATGTCCGACCATATGTATCTCTTGATTAAAGCCTTTCGGGACTTGGTTCAGAGCAGCAGAGAGGGAATCTCTTGCGGGATTTTCATGCCGACTCGCCGCACTATCTACCTGATTTCAGCTTCTGCTCCTACTAACTATATACGTGATGCCGATACGGGAACAAGCTTCGCCTAATCATGTGGATTTCGGAAGCAACCCTGTCAGAAGGAGAGCGCAGAAATGATCGGATTCCCAAAGGGGAAGGTCGCGTTCCACATGTTCCAGAAGGATGATCTGGACTCGTTGCACTGGGGAACGCTGGACGTGCTTGAAAACGCTGGCATCAAGGTCTTCAGCAAGGAATGCTTGAAGCTACTGGAGGACGCCGGGTCCGCGGTCGACCACAAGACGAGCAACGCGAAGATCCCGGGGAACCTCGTCGAGGAGGCGATTCGCAAGGCGAAGAAGAACATTACGCTCTACGCGAGGAGCCCAAAGTTCGACGTAGTCCTAGACGGCAGAAGGATCTTCTGCACGACCGACGGAAACGGCACCAGCGTCATGGACTTCGACACCGGCAAGAGAAGGATGTCGACGAGCGCGGATCTTGCCATGGTCGGCAAGGTCGCCAATGCGCTGGACTCGGCGCACATATTCTGGCCGTGTGTCAGCAGTCAGGACGCGCCGGACCACGTCCGACACGTTATGGACCTCAAAGTCTCATTGTCTAGCATTGAAAAGCATGTGCAGGTCGAGACCACAAGCCACAGACGAGAGGCGAGGTGGTTGATGGAAATCGGTGCCGCACTCGCAGGAGGCGAGAAGGCGCTCAGGAGAAGACCGATCTTCTCATCGATGCACTGCCCATTCTCCCCGCTGCAGCTCGATGGCGGCTCGACCGAGGGGGCATTGGTACTCGCGCGCGCAGGCGTGCCCATTTCGTTCTACGGAATGCCGCAGGCGGGAATTACAGGCCCCGTCACACTCGCGGGGTCAATCATCGTCAACAACGCGGAGGTCTTGGCTGGCTTGACGATGGCTCAGCTCGCAGCTCCCGGATCCCCGTTCATGTACGGAACGGGAGGCGCGGCTTTCGACATGAGGACCATGACGTGGGCCGGCGGAGGACCGGAGAGAGCGCTGATATCCGCAGGAGCGGGAGAGTTGTCCCACTACTATGGCTTCCCGATTCTATGCGGCGGAATCGTGACCTCAGCGAAACTCCCCGGCCCTCAAGCGTGCTACGAGAAAATGTCGAGCGGCTTGCCACAGTTCTACGCAGGCTGCGACATGATCGCCGGCCTCGGACTGCTGGACGATGTCACCATGCTATCCTACGAGCAGATGGTAATAGACGACGAGATGGCCAAGATCATGGCAAGACTCGCATTCGGAGTTACGGTCGACGATGATCACTTGGCGGTCGACCTCATCAAGAAGGTCGGTCCTGGGGGAAGCTTCCTGTCGGAGAGGCACACGATGCAGTGGCTGAACAAGGAGCATTTCCTCACCGACATAACCGACAGGAGAACGGGCGAGGCATGGGAGGCAGACGGCAAGAAGAGCGTGGTGGACCGGGCGAGGGCAAAGGCCGACAAGATAATGAAAGAGCACCAGGTGGCGCCTGTGCCTCCGGAGGTCGTACGCGAGTTCGAGACCGTAGTGAGAAACGCCGACAAGGACATAAGAGCGCACGGCCTCGACTGAGTTCACTCACATACGTGGGTGTCCGCAGGCGCTTGCCGGCCTGCGACCAAATCAATTCGATCTAGAGGTGTGGCTTGATCCCGCTGGAACTCATCAGAGAGTTCGAGAAGCAGATGAAGGCCCTCAGGATAGGGGGCACAACGACGACCCGGGCGCAGAAACTCGAGAAGCGGCTGGGGATCAGAAGGCTCTACGTAAAGCTCGAGGGAGAGAACCCGTCGGGCACGCACAAGGACAGGGTGGCGCTCCTTCACATCTTGGATGCTCGAGCGAAGGGCATGAATGCCGTGACCGCAGTCAGCTGCGGCAACTACGGTGCGGCACTAGCTTACGTGGCCGACAAGCTGAACATGCGCGCACATATCTACATACCCGCCGACTTTGCCGCGCCCAGACGGAAGGATATCGAACGTTGGGGCAGCAAGGTCGTGAGCGTCAGCGGGGATTATGAGGCTGCGCTGCACAAATCCGCAGCGGATGCGGCTGCCAACAACTGGTACAATGCTAACCCCGGAGGCAACAACAGGGATATCGGGTTGTACGCGTACACATTCATCGCCAAGGAGATCGCGCAGTCGCTCGGGAGACAGCCGGACTGGGTTTCGGTCCCCGTGGGGAACGGGTCGCTAATAGGAGGGATCTGGCACGGCTTCAGGTCGATGGGGATGAAGCCCAGGATGCTAGGGGTCTCCAACAACAACTCCGCTGTGCACGGGGTGGCGAGCGGCCTCAAGGAGAAACTCGATGTTCCCAACTTGACGATCACCGAGATCAACGAACCGCTGTCCGGCAATTTCCTTGCCGACTCAGACGAGGCCTTGGGAGCCATGCTGGAATCGAACGGCACTGGTATCGAGGTCCCCGACGAGGACCTGGTCAGAGCCGCCGAGGTGATTAAGCAGGAGGAGGGTCTCGACATCCTCCCCGCATCAGCAGGAGCCGTCTGGGGAATCACCAAGCTAGACTCTAGGAACCACGTGTTCGTGGCAGTGCTCACGGGCCGAGGGCATTTCAGGTGATCGACACACTCGCTGCATTGTACATTTATGCGCATGCGTACACGCATTAGGTCTCTCGTGGCCAAGATTTTAATACGAGCGGGGATATTGCGAACCCTGATGCGAGAGTCCGCTGGACAAGGTGATTTGGTGCCAATTCTGGTCGTTCTAGGGGTCCTTGTCGACCTGCGGATCTTGCGCCCGTGATGGACATCCAACCTTGGTCGTGTCCGTGCGGGCGAATTGAGGAGTGGTAGAAGATGAAAGGTGCTAGGGCCGCCGTGGAGTTGCTCGAGAAGCAGAACGTGAAGGTGATGTTCGGCATTCCAGGCGGAGTCCTGCTCCCGTTCTACGACGAGCTCCTGCAATCAGATATCAGGCACATACTAGTCAGGCACGAGCAGTGCGCGGGCCACATGGCCGACGGCTTCGCCCGAGTGTCGAAGAAACCTGGCGTTTGCATCGCCACGTCCGGCCCCGGAGCGACCAATCTGGTGACGGGCGTGGCAACCGCCTTCATGGACTCGTCCCCGATGGTCGCGATCACGGGACAAGTGGAGACCGACAAGCTCGGCAACGACGCCTTCCAGGAGGCCGATTCGTTCAGCCTCATGATGCCGGTGACGAAGCACAACTTCAGGGTCACGGACCCAAAGGTGTTCCCGGAGACGATGAAGAAGGCATTCATGATTGCCACGACCGGGAGATTCGGCCCCGTTCACATCGACATACCAGTCGATATCTTCCGCGCTGAGATAACGGACGAGCAGATGCAGAAGGAGGTCAGAGTCCCGAAACCGAAGAGGAACCTCTCGGATCTGCTCGACGCGATCAAGCTGCTGGAGAAAGCGGAGCGGCCGACCATCATGGTTGGCGGGGGCGTGACGTGGTCCCAGGCAGGCCAGGAAATCGTCCGCCTCGCCGAGATGCTGATGGCGCCGATCGTGACGACTCTGATGGCAAAGGGGTCGGTGCCCGAGAACCATCCGCTCGTGCTCGGAGTGTGCGGAATGCACGGGCGGCAGGTCGCGAACTACGCTCTGAACAACTGCGACGTCCTGCTTGCAATCGGAACGAGGTTCAGCGACCGGGTCACGGGTAAGCTGAGCGAGTTCGGCGCCAAGACGAAGGTCGTCCACGTGGACATCGACTCGTCCGAGATCGGCAAGAATGTGAAGGGCAGAGTCGGCCTCGTGGGCGACGCTTGGACGGTCGTGAACGCTCTCATAGCTGGGCTGCAGAAGAGGACCAAAGCCCCCACGTGGAAAGCGAAGATCATCGAGCTCAACAGACAGTGCACGTGCGACTACGACCTGCGCTCAGACCCGCTCAAACCCCAGAAGGTCATCCACGAGCTGTCGAAGAACCTCCCGGACGATGCCATCGTCACCACTGAAGTGGGCCAGAACCAGATGTGGGCCGCTCACTTCTTCAAGTGCTATGGCAAGCGCATGTTCATCACATCCGGCGGGCTGGGTACCATGGGCTTCGGATTCCCCGCGGCCATGGGCGCGAAGATCGCCAGGCCGCAGAGCGTCGTCGCAGACATCGCGGGGGACGGCAGCCTTCAGATGGTGTCCCAGGAGTTCGCGACCGCGGTTGAGAACGACATACCGATCATGGTCTGCCTGATGAACAATGGCTGGCTCGGGATGGTCAAGCAGTGGCAGAAGCTATTCTACGGCTCGAGGTACATGGCGACGAGGTTCGCCGGTGGGACGCCAGACTTCGTGAAACTCGCCGAGGCCTATGGTGCAGAGGCCGTGAGGGTCGAGAGGCACTCCGAGGTGGCTGAGTCGATAAAGAGAGGTGCGAAAGCCGACGTCCCGTTCCTGATAGATTTCGTCATCGATCCTGAAGAGGACGTGCTCCCAATGACGCCGCCCGGGATGACCTCCGCGGACTGCATCAAGGGGAGATGCCAGTGGAAAGGCGAGGTGTGCTGATGGAAGTGATGATGTTGCTGGTCTACGACCAGCCGGGCGTGATGCAGCGAGTCATGGGCGAGTTCAACAGAAAACGCATAAACGTCGAGACCATCGTAGTCGGGAAGTGCGAGGTGCCGGACAGGGCCAGGATAGTCCTGTCTATCGCCGACAAGGACAAGGCCCTCAGTGTGATTGAGCACATCCGCGCGCTCCACGAGGTCATAGAGGCAGATCTGGTGGACCAGACCAGGCACGAGGCATATGCGCTGATATTCGGCAAGGAGGGCGTGTGCAGAGTCACTGGGACCGTCGATGAGGTGGACTCGATAGTGAAGAAGAGCCAGCCGGAGAGATACATACAGGCGATGAATGCGATCTGATGGGAGCGTGAACAAGAATGGCCAAGATATACTACAACAAGGACGCAGACCTCAAGGTGCTCAAGGGCAAGAGAGTGGCAGTAATAGGCTACGGAATCCAGGGCAGGGCGCAGTCCCTGAACTTGCGCGACAGCGGCCTGGAAGTCGTGCTGGGCCTGAACCTCAAGGACGAGACCTGGAAAAGGGCCAAGGCGGACAAGATGAAGATCATGAGCATCCCAGACGCCGTGAAGAGCGCGGACATCGTCATGATGCTGATCCCCGATGAGGTTCAGAAGAGCGTGTACGACAAGGATGTGGCGCCCTACCTGAAAGAAGGCATGGCTCTCGACTTCGCGCACGGGTTCAACATACATTTCAAGAGGATCGTTCCTCCGAAGAACATCGATGTGATCATGGTCGCGCCAAAAGGACCGGGCGCGCTGGTCAGGGAAACCTTTCTAGCTGGAATCGGCGTCCCCGCTCTGATCGCCGTGTATCAGGACCACTCGGGCAACGCCAAGAGGATAGCCCTTGCGCTGGCGAAGGGACTGATGGCCACCTCCAGGGGCGTGATCGAGACCACCTTCAAGGAGGAGACCGAGACCGACCTGTTCGGGGAGCAAGTCGACCTGTGCGGCGGCTCGAGCGCGCTGATCAAAACTTCATTTGACGTGCTCGTGGAGGCAGGGTATCAGCCCGAGATCGCCTACTTCGAGGTGCTGCACGAGCTGAAACTCATCATTGACCTCGTGCAGAAGGGAGGCATCGAGGGCATGTGGGACGGCGTGTCAAACACCGCAGAGTATGGCGGAAGGACCCGCGGCGGCGTGATCATCGACGATCGGACCAAGGAAACTATGAAAGACACACTCAGGGACATCCAGTCAGGAAAGTTCGCTGCCGAATGGGTCGCGGAGCACGATGCTGGGATGCCGACTCTGACCAGGCTGAGAGAAGAGGGCAGGAAATCTCAGATCGAGGCTGTCGGCAGAAGGATCAGAAAGATGTTCGAGTGATCCTGCCGACGAACGCAGTCAGCGTCCCGAGAGTGAGGAAATGAAACCATACGCTAGGTTGGGCAAGTTCTCCAATGGCAGAAGGACCTTTGTCGGTCAAGTCAGCGGAGAGCATGTCGTCGAGACGAACGCTTCCTCGATAATGGCGGCGATTGAGGGCGATGCGAAGCCCACCGGCACAAGGCATCTCCTATCAGGCCTGAGAGTGCTCGCACCCGTCGACCGGCCGTCAAAAATCATATGCATCGGCCTTAACTACAGAAGCCACATCAAAGAGATGAGGCAGGAAACGCCGAAAGTCCCCATCATATTCACGAAGCCGTCGTCTGCAATCATCGGTCCTGGAGACGACATCCTGCTCCCGCCTGCATCGTCCAGAGTGGACTACGAGGGCGAGAGCGCGATTGTCATATGCACACGCGCACGCCGCACGAAGAACGGCCTCAACCACATATTCGGCTACACCTGCCTGAACGACGTCACTGCGCGCGATCTTCAGAAGAGCGACGTGGATTGGACGCGCGCCAAGGGATTCGACACCTTCGCGCCCATCGGACCTTTCATCTCGAGAAAGGCGCCCGCGCGCGTCACCACAAGGCTGAATGGCAGGGTGGTCCAGGACTCACTGTTGTCGGACCGGGTGTTTGGCGACGCCGCGCTCGTGGAATACATATCGACCGTCATGACCTTAGAGCCCGGGGATATGATCGCAACGGGAACGCCATCAGGCATATCGGCCATGAAAGCGGGCGACATCGTGGAGGTCGAGCTCGACAGCGTTGGATGTCTGAGAAACCAAGTAGTTAAATCGACATGAACATGCAGGGGATGGAGATAGGATGCAGATCCAGCCAACCGAGCTAATCTGGAAGAACGGCAAGCTCATACCGTGGAAGGATGCGACTGTCCATGTGCTCACGCACGGCCTGCACTACGGCACGGGGGCCTTCGAAGGGATCAGATGTTACAACACTGTAAGTGGGCCTGCCGTGTTCAGGCTCAAGGAGCACATGGAGCGGATGCTATCCTCGGCGAAGGCCATCAACATGAAGCTGCCGTATGGATTGGAAGAACTCTGCAAGGCCGCCAAGGAGACGGTGAAGGCGAACAAGCTGGATGCGTGCTACATTCGGCCAATCGCGTTCTATGGCGTATCCGGAATCGGGGTCAACCCGATCGGATACCCCGTGGAGACATTCATCATTGTGTTCCCGCTGGGGGCGTACCTAGGAGATGAGGGGCTCAAGAACGGTATCCGAGTGCATACGTCATCCTGGCACAGAGTAACGAGTGGTTCGGTTCCTGCGACCGCGAAGATATGCGGAGACTATGTCAACAGCGCCTTGGCTGTCATGGAGGCGAAGCTGAACGGCTTCGACGAGACCGTCATGCTGAATGAGTTGCACATGGTGGCAGAGGGATCTGGCGAGAACATATTCCTCGTCCGCGAAGGCAGGATACTAACACCGCCCCTGAATGCTGGCATCTTGCCGGGCATCACGAGGAAATCCGTAATCGAGGTGGCTGCAGACATGGGCTACGATGTTCGAGAGCAGAACCTCGCCCGGAGCGAGCTCTATCTCGCTGACGAACTGTTCTTCACGGGCACCGCAGCGGAGGTCACGCCTATCCGCGAGGTCGACAGGAGAACGGTCGGAGATGGAAGATCAGGCCCCATCACGAAGGCGATCCAGTCCAAGTTTCTCGACATAGTCAAGGGCAAGGACAAGAAGTACCTCAAGTGGCTCGATCCAGTCAAATAGCCGCGCTTTGACAAGGGTTATATATGTCTGAAGCCCATATCGTCTGACGATTGTCATACGCATGGATGGGATGAGAATGACTCGCGCGACGCTCATCGAACTCGTTAGCCAGGCGGAGAGGGAAGGCATAACGCTAGCAGAGGTCATCTCACGGACGCTCAATCCGAAGGAGCTCGACCTCATTCAGTCGAATCTCGAGGACGAACTAAGCGAAAACTACCGCAAAATCGAAGATTTCATGGGCGGCGTCGAGGTACCCAGTCTAACGGAATTGAGGGATCTAGACACCTTCGAGGAACTCGGGACGGAACTCACAGCTTGAGTATCGTCGTCAGACGATGGGATCCGTGAGATCAAGCAAACGCTCTCGCTTCACTTCTTTCGAAGAATTCTGTTCTCAAGATCGATGACATCAAACCCTGCCCTAGGCGATCCCATCAGGGTCTCGGTCCGCCCCAGCATCAAGTAGCCGCCCTTTTTCAGGGCTTCATAGAGGTGGGTCGTCACCTTGTCATGCATCGTCCTGGAGAAGTAAATCATCACGTTCCTGCAGACGATGGCATCGAAGTACCCCGATCCTGGTTTGTCCAGGAGGTTCTCCCTAACGAATCTGATTCCTCTCCGAAGCGACGGACTCACCGCGAACGCTTCTCCCTTCCTCTCGAAGTACTCTGACAGGAGTTTGTCGGGCACGCCTCTCACTTCATCAATGCTGTAAATGCCCGATTTCGCCTTGATCAGGGCGGCGGAGGAGAGGTCTGTCCCAAGCACGGAGACGAGGATCCTGGGGTCGCTCTCCAGCCTCCTGAGCTCCTGGGACACGCAGATTGCGATCGTGTATGTCTCCTGGCCTGTTGCGCATCCGGCACTCCATATCCGGAGAAGGCCGCCACAATCCGCCTTGGATTGGAGTAGCGGCCTGATCACTTCTTTGGAGAACGCCTCGAAGGCTCCCCTGTCACGGAAGAACTCGGTCACGTTTATTGAGAGGGCTCCGAGCAGCTCGTTCGTTTCCTCCTCGCTGCTGAGGAGGTATTGGAGATAGCTGGCAGGGTCCGACTTGCCGCTTCTGCCGAGCCTCTTCCTTATGCTTCTCAGCATGAATGATTGGGAGTATCCGGATAGATCGATTCCACGCGATTCGAACAGGTGCTTCATGACCTGAGTCGTGAACTGGTCCTCAACGAGTTCCATGTCTATCGGTCATGGAGATGTGGCTAGATATTCCTTACCGGCAGCCTAAATACAGCGGTACAGGCCAGATGACCTGGCTACCAAGATTGATAATGAGACGACATATATTAATACGGCACAGGCGAATTTTGACGCACAGCATGGCTCCCCCTGCTGGAAAGGTTCCTGCTGGAAGACTGCTGCTGCAGAGTTGGATAGGTGGTGAATTGAGATTCGGTCTGACGGCGAAACTCGTCGCCGTGATTCTGTGCATGTCTCTGATCCCGATTGCGGCGATTAGCCTGCTGGGGATCCAGGGGCTGAACGCGATCAAGAATGATGCGACAATCCTGCACGACGAATCGCTAGCTGTTGTTGCGGAGATCTCAGAGGCCGGCAACGACCTCGCATCGTCCCATGTGTCGTTCATGATCTACGTGCTAGGAGGGGGCAATTCCTCTTTGAGCGCCAACTACAACGACATGGTGAACCACCAGAACGGTTTCAGGCAATTCCTAAGCGATTACAAGAACAGCGACTCCCTGGCAGCGTCAGCCAACATGAACAGGATCGTCAGAGAGCAGGGCAAGGCATCGCTGATAACCGAAGAGGCCAGCGCTGTGGGGGTCATCGATGCGGAGTGGGACAACTACCTTGAAACAACGGCTCTCGCAGTCAACTTTCTCCACGCTGACGACCTCCCTTCAGCATTCGAAGCCGCGGACAACGCCTCCGCCCACATGGAGGCGATCAACACCAACATGGTCAGCCTCATCCAGGTCAACTCCGAGGCGGCCTCCCTGATGGACACGCTCATCCACAACTCGATCAGGGGCTCGATCTCCTACACCATTATTGGTGCAGTTGCGGTCACCATCACCGTCACATTGCTATCACTCGTTTACTCGTCGATGGAAACGAAGCCCATCGTTATTGTCTCGAAGACCGTCAAGACGATCGCCGAGGGCAATTTCCGGACAAGGCTGGAGATCAAAACTCGGAACGACGAAGTGGGAGACCTTGTCAAGTCTATGAACATGCTGATCGACAACACTTCAAAGCCTCTCGTGGAACTGACCGAGAGCGCTCAGGCGATTGCGGCAGGGGACATGACAAAGGAGATCAGTGTGGAGGGAAAGGGGGACCTTGCGACCCTCGTGGCTGCCTTCAGGAAGATGCGAGAGAACCTGGAGAGACTCACGAGCGAGATCAAGATCGCCTCGGAATCGCTCAGAGACTCATCCGCATCGTTCGCCGAGACTATCGGCCATATGACGGAGAACACGCAACAGATGTCGTCTGCGGTCGCGCAGGAGTCCAAGAGCGCTCAATCGGAATCGATTAGAATCGATGAGATGGTCAGGATGTTGACCGAGCAGACGAAGGCCATCTATGATGTCGTTCAGAGCGCCCAGAACGCAGCGGGCGCTTCCTCAAACGCAAGCGAGGTGGCTCAGAACGGCAGCAAGTCGGCCCAGATCTCTCTTGAGAAGATGAACCTGCTGCTCAGGAACGTCGAGGACACCGCTGAGGCGATGAAGCAGCTCTCCAAGAAGTCAAAGGAGATATCCCAGATAGTGTCAATAATCACTAACATCGCCCACCAGACCAACCTTCTCTCACTGAACGCAGCGATCGAAGCTGCCAGAGCGGGCGAACAGGGCCGTGGGTTCGCGGTCGTCGCAGACGAGGTCAGGAAACTGGCCGAAGGCTCCCGCAAGGCGGCGAGCCAGATTCAGCAACTCATAGAGCTCGTCGAGAGCGACATCGACGACACCACCGACAAGATGGAGCACACGATGAAGGACGCCGCCGAGAGCTCGAGGACGATCTCTGACTCGCTGAAATCCCTCGAGGACATCGCGGCGACGGTCGAGGAGACGGCTGCGATGGTCGAGGAAATCAGCGCGTCCACGGAGGAGCAGAAAGCCCTAACGGAGAGCCTTGCGAAGTCTCTGGACGAAGTCGCGGCCATCGCCAAGGAGAACTCAGCGTCTGCTGAGGGGATATCCGTATCCTCGGAGAACCTCGCAGCTGGCATGGAGGAGCTCACAGCATCCGCTCATGAGCTGGCGGACCTGGCCAACAAGCTGAACGAGATCACCAGGCAGGTCGATGCCACCAAGGCGTCGGTCAAAGTGGAGAAGGCCGAAGGCGAGGCCAAGTAACACATCAATGGGCAAAGATCACTATGTTGGATACTGAATCGGCGCAGTATGTCGTGTTCCGTCTCGGCAAAGAGGAGTACGGGTTCGACGTCCGTGTGGTCAGAGAGATCAACAACATGGAGGAGGTCGCGAAGGTGCACAGGAGTGCCTCCCATATCGAAGGGGTCATAAACCTCAGGGGCAAGCTCCTCACCGTCGTCAACCTCAGGAAGCGCTTCGGGATGGAGCCTAATCCCGCGACCGAGGGCAACCAGAGGATTGTCGTCGTCGATGCGGCCGACGCTCCAGTCGGATTCCTCGTCGACGAAGTCATGGAGGTGGCACGATTCCCGAAGGAGTCGGTTGAGAAGGCACCGCCATACATCGCCAGCGGCATCGAGGCGCAGTACGTTATCGGCATCGCGAAGCACGAGGAAAGGCTCATCACTCTCATTGACCCGCTCAAAGTCCTCGAGCTGTCATGCGATGTTGAAGACGGTTCTGGAGGTAGCTGATATGGCCAAGATACTAGTCGTGGATGACTCGGAGTTCATGCGCAAGGTCCTCAGGAACATACTCGAAGCCGGAGGGCACAAGGTGATCGAGGCGAGGAACGCTGACGAGGCCGTCGAGCGGTTCAGCAAGGAAGGAGCTGATGTGATCACCATGGATATCGTGATGCCAAAACAGGACGGCATCGAAGCGGTCAAGAGGCTCAGGGATGCCAGTGGCAAGGCAAAGATCATCATGATCTCCGCTCTCGGCCACCAGAAGACCGTCATGCGGTCGCTCGAGGCAGGAGCGGTGGACTTCATTATCAAGCCCTTCACAGCAGACGATGTGCTAGAGTCGGTGAACGCCGTGCTCCAGATGGAGATCTGAGGTAGGGCGGATGCCGGAGAAGGTGAAAGTCCTCGTTGTCGATGACAGCGCCTACATGCGCGTCGTCCTCAAGGACATGCTGGAATCCGATGGTTCCATATTGGTGATCGGCGTGGCGAAGGACGGCCTCGAAGCCATCGAAAAGGTCAAGACGCTCGCCCCGGACGTCGTGCTCCTCGATATTCAGATGCCCAAGATGGACGGCATCGCGACCTTGCAGAGGATCATGAAGGAGTCCCCGACCAGGACCATAATGCTGAGCGCCATGGACAAGATGGACGACCAGCTGCCCCTCAAGGCGTTGGAGATGGGCGCGGTCGACTTCATCTCAAAGCCTAGCGGCCCTGTCTCGATCGACATCGTCAACTTCTCCGACAGAATCATCGAGATAGTCAAGATCGCGGCCGAGGCGAGGGTGGAGGTCCTGAGAAAGGCTCGGGCGCCCTTGCCAGGCAAGGTCCAGCCGATCAACATGGAGGCCGTCAAGGGCAACAAGATAGTCGTCATAGGAGCATCGACTGGTGGCCCTCGCGCCTTGGAGATGGTATTCGCAGCCCTTCCCAGAGATCTTCCTGCCTCTTTCCTCGTCGTTCAGCATCTTCCCGGAGAGTTCTCGGCCTCGTTCGCGAAGAGACTCGATGCGGCCAAGGGACCCAAGGTCGTTTTGGCCGTAGACGGGGAGAAGGTCCAGAAGGGAATGGCATACCTGGCACCTGGTGGGAGACATCTCAAGCTCGGATGGAAAGGGGCGACCAGCCTCGTGACGAGGCTGGACGATGGAGGGCCTGTCAACTTCGTGAGACCGTCCGTCGATGTGCTATTCAAGAGCGCCGCGGAATGCCTCGGGGGCAACCTGATGGCTATCGTCCTCACCGGCATGGGTGTGGACGGAACCGCGGGCGCGATGGTCGTGAAGGCTTCTGGGGGCAGGGTCGTCGTGCAGGATGAGCACACGGCAGTCGCCTACGGCATGCCGAAGTCTGTGGCCGATGCCGGATGGGCGGACAAGGTCTTGCCTTTGGAGAAGATAGCGGAGGAGATCGTGGACTTCCTTGAGGAGTGAGCTGGTTTGGAAAAAGATATCGATCTGAACAAGTACTCGAAGATGTTCGTCACGGAATCACGAGAGTCCTTGCGCATCATGAACGATTCTTTGCTCGGGCTGGAGAAGAACCCGGACAACAAAGAGCTGGTGGACCAGCTATTCAGATCCGCGCACACGATCAAGGGCATGGCGGGAATGATGAACATCAGGCCCGTCGTCGAGCTGGCCCATGCAGCGGAGGACGTGCTTGCAGGCGTTCGCGACGGCCGTTTGGAGCTGACCGAGAGGGTGGTCGAGGCCGTCTTCGACTGTTTCGACGCCCTCGAGGCGATGATAACTGCTGTCGAGGCATCTGCCGAGGTAAGAGAGAACCCCGACCTGGTCGAGGAGCTGAGGGGACTGCTCTCAGGCGCCAAGGAGCGCACGCGACCCAAGAAGAAGGTAAAGGTGGCGGAGCCTGAGCCCGTCAAGGCCAAGACGACGACCGTTGCGGTCAGGTTGAGCCGAAGATGCTCGCTCCCATCTGCGAGGGCGATGGTCATCCTGAAGGAGCTTGGAAAAGCCGCGGAGATCAACGAATCCAACCCGACCGAAGATGACATCGAACACGAGCATTCATTCGAGGAGCTTACGGTCGTTCTCGAGCCTGATGAGAAGTTCCAGGAAGCCCTCAAACGTGTCGTCGCAATGATCGATGTGGAAGAAGTGTCGGTCGGTGTAACGGGCGAGCCTAGGGAGAAATGGCACAAGATGACGAAGCAGGAGACTGCATCAGTGGCTGCACAGGAGGCTCCCCTTGCGCAAACCGTCAAAGTCGGAATGGACAAGCTGGACGATCTGCTGGACAACGTGGGCGAGCTCGTGATCGGCCGGAGCAGGCTCCTC
The DNA here is from genome assembly GCA_049273895.1 of Thermoplasmata archaeon. Taxonomy (GTDB): domain Archaea; phylum Thermoplasmatota; class Thermoplasmata; order UBA10834; family UBA10834; genus COMBO-56-21. The sequence continues at coordinate 2,025 of JBASRQ010000015.1, read as the reverse complement.
GATAAGGCATCCACGCGCGATGACTCTGAGCTGCAGGAGATCTCAGCCCTCATCGACAAGCTGACGTCTGACATTCAATCGAAGGTCCTCGGCATCAGGATGATACCTTTGGACGTCGTCATGAGCAGGTTTCCCCGCATGGTGAGGGACCTCTCAAAGAACGAAGGGAAGGAGGTCGAGCTATTGGTCGAGGGAGGGAGCATAGAACTCGACAGGACGGTCGTTGACAGGATAACCGAACCCATGATGCACCTGTTGCGGAACTGCATCGACCACGGCATCGAGACGGTGGACGAGCGGGTGCGGCTGGGAAAGCGGGCGAAGGGCCTGATCAGGATCGTCGCGTCGAAGCAGCAGGACCACGTGCTAATTGAGGTCTCGGACGACGGCAAGGGCATAGACTTCGACCAGATCAGAAAGGTGGCGGTTGCGAAAAGCTCGATGACCCAGAGCCAGGCGGACGCGGCTTCTGGAAGAGAGCTACTGGACCTGCTGTTCAAGCCGGGCTTCTCCACCATGACCAAGGTCACCGAGGTCTCCGGAAGAGGCGTTGGCCTGGATGTGGTCAAGAAGGCCGTCGAGGATTTGGGCGGAAGCGTCATGGTCGCCACTTCGAAGGGCGCGGGCACCACGTTCTCGCTCTGGCTGCCGTTCACTCTCGCGATAATAGAGGCGATGCTCGTGGGAATCGCGGACCAGACATATGCGGTGGCCATGGGGACGATCGTTGAATCTCACAAGTTCGAGAAGGACGAGATCAAGACCGTCAGACGCAGGGAGGTCGTGCAGCTGAGGGGAGAAGTCCTGCCTCTGATCCGAATGAGGGAATTCTTCGGCCTGGAGAGGTCCGCAGAGAAGCCGGAGGGCATGAACACTCTGGTAGTCCAGAGCAGGGACAGGCGAGCGGCCCTGGAGGTCGATGAGCTGCTCGGCCATCAGCAGATAGTCGTGAAGGGGCTGGACAGACGCCTGAGAAAGGTCAGGGGGATATCTGGCGGGACAATACTGGGCAGCGGCAAGATCGCGTTGATACTCGATGTCGATTCCATATTGGGAGGCTGATAGCAGTGACGGACGAGAAGGCCGGAAATGTTGTAGAAGTGATCAAGGAGTTCGCCAACATCGGCGCAGGCAGCGCAGCGACCGCTCTCTCTTCTCTCATGGACCTCGAGCTCATGAACGAGGTCACGTCCTGCAACATAATCCCGATGTCCAAAGTGCCCGAGTGGCTCGGCGGGGCGGAACAGATCGTGGCGGGCACATACACCTACCTGTGCGGAAACCTGAAGAGCGGCATACTTGTCGTGCTTCCGAGAAGATCCGCAGTCACTCTCTTGGCGCACCTGACGAAGGAGAAGGTCGACCTCGCATCTCTGACCGAGATACAGAAGTCCGCGCTCAAGGAGGTCGGCAACATCTGCTTGTGCTGGTATCTAGTCGCCATCTCGAAGATGATAGACGTCGACATGATCCCGGCACCACCGGATGCGGCTGTCGATCTCCTGGGCGCGGTGCTTGACATCCCACTGGCCAGCCTGGCGGAGAAGGTGGACACCGTGCTCGCAGTCCACACATGTTTCAAAGGCATCGACGAGGAGTTCGAAGGGTATTTCTTGATGCTCCCCGAGGAGTCGACTCTGAAACTGATACTGGAGAGGATGACGGAGCCCAGACGATGAGCGAGCTGCGGACCGTGGGGATTGGGGAGATGGCAGTGTGCCACGCTCCCGAGCAGATAGTTTGCCTTGGGCTCGGATCGTGCGTGGCCATCATACTCTACGATTCCGCAGCAAGGATCGGCGGGGTTGTCCACGTCTTGCTCCCAAGGGCGCCTGCAAATCATGACAGGGACGAGAAGTACGCAGACACGGGAACCAGGAAGCTCGTCCATGAGATGATCACCCACGGCGCAAGGAAGGACCGGATGGTCGCGAAGCTTGTCGGCGGAGCGCAGATGTTTCCCAACCTGAACCTGACAATCGCAAACATAGGCCGGGAGAACAGCATGATCGTCAGAAAGATCCT
>JBASRQ010000014.1:0-3327 GCA_049273895.1 Thermoplasmata archaeon | reverse complement strand
GACCATAAGGAAAGGAAGGCGATTCGAGGTGTGAGGTGACGACCGTGAAGTGCAGGAGTTGTGGGGCAGACAATCCGGATGATGCTATTTTGTGCGGGAAGTGTGGTGCGCTGCTTCGAACAGTGTTTGGTCCGAAAAGTTCGACCCTGCTGTACGTTGTTGGGATCTACTTGGGGATTCTGAGCATCATGATGCCCGTCGCCTACATGACGAACAATGGCGTAATCCAAGGATTGTCGGTTATTGCCTGGTTCCTCGGTGGCGTCGCTCTATTCATGGGGTGGCTTTCTCCGCAAAAGTGAAGCCCATATGCAGGAAAGGCGATTCGGAAGGAGATGGTGAGCATTGACAAGTTCAAACGGGCAATCTTGGTCTTGGCATCTCTAGTCGTACCCGTCGGCATGGGAATCCTTATTGGAGTATACTATATGCTGAGGCCTGAGCGAAAGAACGACTATCTTGGTGTCTTGTGCGTCATCCTTGGCATCGTCAATTTCCTAATCGTACGGTATGTCACATCCCTGTAAGATGGGAAGAAGGAAGGGGGTTGTGCCGAACCGTCAATCCGTTTTGATTGAACCGATTGAGTAATTGTCTGGCTTTTCGAGTGGAGTTTCCGGATATAACGTGTACTAATCAGTTTCCTGGTATTCTTCGTCGCGTTCTTTTGGCTCGTCGACAAGCCATAGCTTGTCGCCCACGTGGTGTATCGACTCGACCACCTTGCCCTTGTCCTTGCGCGCGAGCGTGGCAGCCGATGCGATCGACTTGCCGACTGCCAGCGGCTGCAGGTTCTTGACGTCTCTGATCCAGACGAGGTCGCCGTCCACGATCGATGGATCGGAGGCCAATACACCGGGGCCCATCACATCAGCCCCGTTGTAGACGAACTTGACTGCGCCCATGTCGACCGTGACATATCTTTTAGCTGCGCCAAACTTGAGCAGACCGCGAATCGTCAGGAAAGGCTTGCCGCCGGGCAGGAACGCTAGGATCTTGCCATCCACGAATACAACCTCGAATTGGGGACCCTCGGCCATGTCGACGACATCATCTAGACCGAAGCTCTTCGTGCCGAGCGCGTCGTCGATCTGCCTCGCCAAAGCGGCTATCTCCTTCTGCCTCAGCCGGTGCCTCTTCCTGAGCCTGAGGTCTTTCATGAGGCCTCACCAGAGAGCCATTCGTCCGACCTGACGCCCGAGGAGAACAGACGAGCCCTGGCCTCCGCTAGCTCCTGTGCGGCCTTGGCGTCCTCGCCGATTGATTTCAGAGCGTCTGATTTGATCTTGTGCGGGACCCAATCCCGCGAATCTATTCCGACCGCAAGATCCGCGGAAGCGATGGCTGACTCGGGCTTGTTCAGCTTCAGCTGAACTCTGGCGAGAGCCGTTGCCGCCGCCAGGTCCGATGGGACATGAGCAAGTGCGTGCTCGTACGCCATCTCTGCTCCATCCAGGTCTCCTTTCGCCTCGCGAATCTCCCCCTCGAACCGAGAAGAATGGTAGTCGAATCCGCCCTCTTCGAGAGATGCTGCGATTTCGAGCGCTTGATCCAACTTACCCTGGACGGCCAGAGCTCTCGCCCTCAGAAGCTGCACATCGCGGTTCCCGTTCGCGTCAACCGAGCTAGTGTTTGACAAGATTGATTCAACCGCCTGCGCATCGCCAGCGTCCAGCAGGAACCCCGCGTAGCTCAACCTCACCTTGATATCTGGGGATTTCTCCGCGATGTCCCTTATCGACTTTGGCAGCTCCCAACGGTTGAGGAAACGCCTGAGCTCGAGAACCTTCGGTATGCCTGCCGAATCGACCTTGGTTGAGAGGACCGCGCTTTCGAGGTTGGCGAGGGCCTCGTCGAACTTGCCCAGGCGGGACATCAGCTCTCCACGCCTCATCAGGGCGGATACCCCCGACACCGTGTCCAAGCTGACCTCCTGAAGGCATGTGAGAGCCATCTCGAAGGAAGCTTGCGAGGCCTCGGCATTCCCCACTCTCAGAAGGATCTCACCTCTCTCAGTCCACCCTTGATCGAACTCGGGGTTGATTGCCAATGCTTCCTCTATCGCGATGAGCGCCTCGTCCCATCTGCCGAGTTTGCCAGCGATCGAGGCGCGAGCCTTCCAAGCCTCGTCATAGTGCGGATTGAGGTCGAGGGACTCCAGCACAAGGTCGTAGCCACCCTCGAGGTCCCCCATCATGGATCTGCACACGCCCTTCGCGAATAGCGCGTAGTCGAAATCAGGACTGATGTCGAGAGAGCGATCGTGATAGGAGACGGCCTCATTGAACATGCTCATCTTCTCGAGGGCGTTGCCGATGTTGTTCCATGCGATCTCGTAGTCTGGATCCACGGTTATCGCCTCGACGAACTTCGGAATCGAATCGGCGTACTTCCCCAAATTGTAGAGCGCGTTCCCGAGATTGTTCCACAGAACCCTGTCATGCGGGTCGATGGACAGCGCCTTGCGGTAGCAGTCCACCGCCTGCTCGAGAAGGTCTGCTCCATGATATGCGTATCCTTTGTTGTACCATGCGTGTTTGTAGTTCGGGTCGATAGCCAGAGCCTTGTCGAAGCTGCTGAGAGCTCTGTCGAGGTATCCGGCCACGAAGCATGTGTAACCGAGGTTATTCCAGAGCTCCTTGTCGTTAGGGGCTATCTCAAGCGCCTTCTCAAAGGTCGCAATCGCCTCCCCGTAGTCCCCGAGCTCGTGCTCCGCATTGCCCAGGTGAGCGTAGCCCTCGGCGCTGTCCTTCCGCTTTGAGATGAATTCGCTGCTGCGCTTCATCGCCTGTTCCGTGAACCCCGCATCGAGATAGAGGTCCGCCTGCAGAAGCAACACGGAGGGATCCTTGTCAGCGAATCTATCCAACTTCTCAATCGCGGATTTCGCCCTCTTGCGCTTGTTCACCTTCGTGAGCGAGGCTGCCAGGCCCGACCAGTTCTCCTTCCTGTCGGGTTTCAGGGATGCGGCCTTCGAATAGGCGCGAGAGGCCTCGGAAAACATGTCCTGAATGAACAACGAGCTGCCCAGATTGTGCCAGGCCAGCTCATACATCGGGTTCATCATGGTGGCCTTGGTGTAGCACTCTCTCGCCTCGGAGTTCCGCTGAAGCGCGTCGAGGGCCGCGCCTTTGTTGTTGTAGATGACCTCGCTCTCGGCTCCGTTCGAGGTCGCAGCGTTGAAGAGTTCGAGGGCGAGTTCGTATTGGCCAGCGTCGTATGCCTGGTTCGCGCGCTCGAGAAGCTCGCTCCCTTTTCCCTTCTGGCTTGAGGGGATTCCTTCGATGGCCTGGTTCACGTCAGGTTCTCATGTCCTAATATGTAGAT
>JBASRQ010000011.1:0-25858 GCA_049273895.1 Thermoplasmata archaeon | reverse complement strand
GTAGACGCCGTAGCCGGAAATGCCTATGGCCACACATCTCACCTCCTCATGATTGTGACGGCGACGGTCCCGCCCGACCCACCAACGTTGTGTATGAGGCCGATCTCCGCGTTCTTGACCTGCCTGGAGGGCTTCTGGACCGTACCTCTCAGCTGGTTGAACATCTCATAGGCCTGGCCTGTGCCTGTAGATCCGATCGGATGGCCTTTCGACTTCAGCCCGCCGCTCGCGTTCACGGGCTTGTCACCACCTATCTGTGTGTGGCCCTCCTCGAGGAATTGGCCAGCCTTGCCCTTCTCGCAAAAGCCGAGGTCCTCGTAGGCGAGCAGCTCGGCGATGGTGAAGCAGTCGTGCACTTCCGCGAGTTGAATGTCCTTGGGAGCAAGCCCCGCCATCTTGTAGGCTCTCTCGCTCGCCTTCTTGGTGCCTTCGAGGGTGACGGTGCTCGCTCTGTCATGGATCGCCAGATAGTCGCTTGAAGTCCCGAATCCTGACACATATACTGGCGTGTCTGTGAACTGCTTCGCGATATCCGCATCGCAGACAAGCACGGCGGATGCGCCGTCGGTCGTCGAGCAGCAGTCGAACAGGTTCAGGGGCGCGGCCACGATAGGTCCCTTCAGCGCCTGCTCCAAGGTGATCTCCCTTTGGAACTGCGCCTTCGGGTTCTGAGCGCCGTTCTTATGGTTCTTGACTGCCACCATCGAAAGGTGTTCGCGCTTCGTGCCGAACTCGTGCATATGCCTCTGCGCAATCAGCGCGTAGAGTCCGGAGAATGTCGTGCCTGCAAGTCTCTCATATTCGGTGTCTCCGGAGACGCCAAGCCAGTACTTCTGTTTGGATCCCGAGACGTCGGTCATCTTCTCGACGCCGCCCGCAATCGCGACCTTGTGCGTGCCCGAAAGGACATCCATCACAGCCGCGGCAAGAGCGTAGCCGCCCGAGGCGCACGCGTTCTCAACTCTCATCGTGAAGATGTAGGGCAGGCCGCAATACTCAGAGACGAGCGCGGACATGTTCCCCAGCTGAAACCCTCCCGAGCCGAGGTTGCCGATGTAGGCAGCCTCGATTGCCTTCGGATCGATGCCCTTGTCTACGCTCGCGGTCATGTCCTTGTACGCCTCGAAGAACAGTTCCTTGATGCCCTTGTCGGGGAATTCACCGTACCTGCTTTGTCCTGCTCCGACTATCGCGACTTTCTTCATCTCAACACCTAAGGCTCGCCCAATGCGTTCCCGACGATCTTTCGCTGCGTGGAAATACGCAGACGCGACGGCGGTATCTAGCCGTCTGGAGTTGCGTTTTCTTGAATCAGGCTTAGGCTATTTAACCATTGGCGATTAACATTGTCCGGCAAGCCGCGGCTAGACATTCGACTCCGAATAGGTTCGTCGGCTACTTCGAGCTCTTTCCGATTTCGTATTGCGCAATCGGAGTTCGTAACGCAGTTGTCAGGCTGCTGAAAAGATGCTAAATAGCAAGTTGGACAATGCTGAACCATCCAGACCCCACAAGGGTGTGTGTCAGATGCGATCGTACAAGGAAATCCCGATCTGGAAGAACGTCACAAGGACGGAATGGGACGACTGGATGTGGCAAGTGCGGAACAGGATCACCACGGTCGACCAGCTCAAGCAAGTGATCAACCTGACCCCTGAGGAGGAAGCTGGAGTTCACGAGTCCCTGAAGGTCCTCCGAATGGCCATCAGCCCGTACTTCGCGATGCTGATGGACCCGGACGACCCGCATGATCCGATACGGATGCAGGCGGTCCCAACGGCCAAGGAGACGGACTTCAACGCATCAGACATGGAAGACCCCCTCTTCGAAGACATCGACTCACCCGTGCACGGTCTAACGCACAGATATCCTGACCGCGTGCTGTTTCTGATAACTGATATGTGCGCCAACTACTGCAGACACTGCACGAGGAGAAGGTTGGCGGGCCAGACAGATCGGCACATGGACAAGGAAACGATCGATGCCGCGATCAAGTACATCAAGGAGCATGAGGAGGTCAGAGACGTCCTCCTGTCCGGAGGAGACGCCCTTCTCGTATCCGACGCGTTCCTTGAGGACATCATCAAGCGGCTGAGGGGCATAGATCATGTCGAGATCGTGAGGATCGGCAGCCGAGCGCCCTGCACGCTGCCTCAGAGGATCACACCCGAACTGTGCAAGATGCTCTCGAAGTATCACCCCATCTGGCTCAACACTCACTTCAACCACCCGAAGGAGATCACACCCGATTCCAAACGAGCGGTTGAGATGTTGGTTGACCACGGGATTCCCGTCGGGAACCAGTCAGTTCTCCTCAAGGGGATTAACGACTGCCCAACGATAATGAAGAAGCTCGTGCACGAGCTCGTCAAAATCAGATGCAGGCCTTACTACTACTATCAGTGCGATTTGTCCAAGGGGCTCGAGCACTTCAGGACGTCCGTTGAGAAGGGTATAGAGATCGCGGAGGCCCTCAGAGGTCACACGTCTGGCTTCGCGGTCCCGACATTCATCCTGGACGGGCCAGGAGGGGGTGGCAAGATACCCATCGCGCCACAGTACCTCATATCGATGTCCGATAAGAGAGTCGTGCTGAGGAACTACGAGGGCGGAACTTTCTCCTACCCGCAGCCCAAGGATCGCGTAAGCGTGTGCCCGCCGACGTGCAGACTCTGCGAGGACTACAGCAAGGTGGAGTCCAAGGAAGGCGTGGCTGGCGTGCTCTCAGGGAAGAAGATGTGCCTGATACCCGAAGGCACGCTAAGAGAGGCCAGAAGGAAAGCAATCAAGAAGTGACGTTTCTTTTCATCTGGCCAATCATTCCATTCAGGTCCGAAAAGGTTAAGTGTGAAGAATTGTTCTTCGCACGCAACCTTCGTGAGATGAGTTCATGGAAAGGAACATTTTCATTGAGCAGCTGACGCACGCTTCCATCGAGAAGCAGGACACTGAGTTCGTTGAGAGGAAGGGCATTGGCCACCCTGACAGCATCGCCGACGGTCTTGCCGAGAGCGTCAGCAGAGCCCTGTGCAAGATGTACAAGGAGAGGTACGGGAGGATTTTGCACCACAATACGGACGAGGTGGAGGTTGTAGGCGGCCAATCAGCCCCAAAGTTCGGCGGTGGCGCGATGTTGGAGCCTATCTACATACTGCTCGTCGGACGCGCAACAACCGAGGTGAACGGCGAGAGATTGCCGTACAGGACTTGTGCTCTGAGAGCTGCGTATTCATATCTCGAGAAGACCTGCAAGAGTCTGGACGTCGAATGGGATGTCACCCTGGATTGCAGGATCGGCCAGGGCAGTGTGGACCTTCGTGGACTCTACGAGACGAGGAGGCTTCTGGCCAACGACACTTCCTTCGGAGTAGGCTTCGCGCCCTTAAGCGAGACGGAGCGGATAACTCTCGAAACGGAGAAGTTCATCAACGGGAAGCTGTGCAGAACCATGCCTGAGCTGGGGGAGGATGTCAAGGTCATGGCGTGCCGGACAAGGGACAGCATAGCCCTGACGATAGCTATAGCGATGGTTTCTGGCAAGGTGCCCGACAAGAGCCACTACCAGAGTTCGATCAGGGACGCGACGAGCAAGATCCAGGATTTCGCCCAGAAGTTCACAGACCGGGATTTGAAGGTCTTCATCAACACAGCCGACGACTACGCGAAGGGGATTTACTACCTCACTGTCTCTGGGCTGAGCATGGAGAACGGCGATGATGGATCGGTCGGAAGAGGCAATAGGGCGAACGGGTTGATCACTCCCATGAGACCGATGAGCCTCGAGGCGTCCGCCGGAAAGAACCCTGTCACTCATGTCGGCAAGCTGTACAACATACTCGCCAACCGGGTGGCCAGCGCGATCGTCGATATCGGCAGAGGGGACATCGTCGAGGTCCACACGAGGATTCTGTCGCAGATAGGTCATCCGATCGACACTCCTCAGGCCGCGAGCGCCAAGATCATCTACGCGAGCAATGTGAACCCAAAGAAGTATGAGAAGGAGATCAGGGCGATCTACAACGAGAAGCTGGCAAACATAACTGACCTTACCGAATTGATAGTGAGCGGCAAGATCACCGTGTTCTAGGAACCACTCAAAAACAGGGTTGGCCTCACCCAGCCGACCCGTCCAGCTTCTTAATCTCGTCTTCTTTCGACTTCAGTACCTTGGCGAGGTCCGCCAGCTCCTCCTCGATGGAGTGCAGTCGGGCCCACTCTCCATCGAGCCTCGCTTCGTCCTTTCGAATAGTCTCTTCTCTGTCCGATATCTTGAGGTAGAGAGCGTCCAGTTCCTGCTTTCTTCTCTCCAGCTCGACGATGGTCTTTTCGTCCATGACGGCAGCGAGCCCTTTCTTGGAGGAATCTATCTTGTCCCATAGGTCTTGGACCTCGGCGCGCTCCCTCTCGAGCCTTTCCATCTCGACCGCAACTGTCCTTTCCTTGGTCTCGAGGTCCCTCTCGCGAGTGCGCAACTGCTCCTCGAGACTGCGCAACCCGATTTCGCGCCTTAGCAGCGTGTCATCAGTCGCAGCTGCGGCCTGGGGCTTCGACAGCGCGGAAGTCTGCCGAGAGACTTCTGATATCCTCTCACGGACTTCCTCCTCGAGTTTCTCCCTCTTATCCATGATCTCGAGGCGCCATTTCTCTAACTCCATCCTCAGCTGCTCGAGCCCCGCGTCCTTCTGGGTCAGCAGGTCGCGCTCGCTGTCAAGCTGATTCTGCATGATCTCGAGCTCCCCGATGTTTCGATCGAGCTGGGCAGCCTTCGCCCTGAGCTCCGAGTCCTTCTCCTCCAACAGATCCCTCTGCTTCTCGATTTGTTCGAGCACCAACTTGTACTCATCAAGGGATTTCTCCGCTCCCCGCTCCCTGATGCCTAGTGCGGTCTCCCTGCTCTCAAGCTTCTTGGTCTCCTCACCTAGCATCCTCTCTCTGTCGACCAGTGAAGCCGACATACCCTCGAGCTCTGTGGCCTTGGCGGAAATGCTCTGCTCCTGCTGCCTCAAGATCGAGTCCCTTTCAGAGAGGTTTCTCTGCAGCTCCGTCATCTCCTTCCTGGCCAGGACGAGTTCGGCGTTCTGGCGGCCGATCTCAGTTCTCATCCCCTCGATTTCCGCACGAGCCTTCTGGACCTCGGCGGCCTCCATGGAGATGCCCTGTTTCTGCTCCGTGACCTCGCTCGAGACGGCCGCCTCCCTTCCGGCAAGCGCAATCTCCTTCTCTTCCAAAGCCCGCGTGCGGGCATCTAACTGTTCCTGCCCTGCTCGGAGGTCCTCTTGAAGCTTCTTAAGTGCGATAGTCTCCATCCGAACCTTCGTCTCGTGGTCCGCGAGCTCCTGGGCCTGTTGTGAAATGGATGCCTGCTTAGCTCCCAGCTCGGACCTCAACGCCTCAATCTCGTCCTTGCTCTTCTCAATCGCCGACTCACCGGCAAGGACAGTCTGCTCCCTGCTTGCCAGAGACGATTCCAGCTGGGAAAGCTTTTCCTCCCTGGACCGCGCCTGCTGCGCGAGTCCGTCTAACTCAATCGACCTCGCGTCCACCTGGGCTGCTGCCACTGAAAGGTCGGTTCTGGAGGCTGATATCCTCTTCGCCTCCGCATCAACTCTCGCCCGCTCCGCATCGAGAGTGGCTTTCTCACGCTCCAGAGTCGAAAGGCGTTCATTGAGTTCCTCTTCCCTGGCGGCAAGCGTCTCCTGCGTCACCTGGTGCTTCTGGGTCAGCTCCACCTTCGCCGCCTCAAGCTCCGAGGAGAGGTCCCTCAGCTCTTGCTCCCTTGTATCAATTGCTGCCTGAGATTCGCTCAGCTTCAGCTCGACCCTACGGAGTTCGGTGATCTTCGTGGCAAGTTCCGCTGCCGCCGCCTCATGTCCCTTCTCTCTGGTGGCGACTGCCTCATCTCTGTCTTCGAGGACCTTCGCCCTCTCCTCTAGGTCTCGTTTGGCAACTTCGAGCTCCGCCCAACTCTCCTCGGTCTCCTTTTGCGCACTGTCCTTCTCTTGCTGCAGAGACTCCCATTCCTTGGACAGTTTGGAGCGCTGCTCCTCAAGTGCCTGCTTCTCGCCTTTCAGGATTTCCAATTGATCGTTGATCGCCCTCTTGGCGTTCTGGAGGGCGGCCTCGGCGTCCGAGACCTTCTTCTCCCTCTCAGCCAGTGCCCCCTCCGTGGCCAGTATCTTCTCCTCTCGTTTACTGGCCTCCTGTTCTGACAGGGTCATCTTGCTCCTGACAGCCTCCAGGGAAGCGGCCTCCGCCGCAAGCGCCTTGCCCTGCTCCTCGAATTGCGCGAACTTCGAATTGTAGTCGCTCTCGAGCCTCGCTTTCTCAGCTAGCACATCCGCCTTGAGCTTCGTGTAGTCCTGTCTTGACGACTCAATCGCCGCCTCCCTCGCTTTGATGTCCGCCTCCTTGGCCTTCAGTGATTCAGAAATTTCATCGAGCTGGACCTTCCATTCCTCGAGTTCAGTCTGCTGCGAGCCAGTCTCCGCGGCCAGCGCCTCAACTTCACCTATGTGCTTCTCGAACTCCTGTATGTCTGCCTCCAGCGAAGCGCGCTTTGCCTCTAGAGCGTTCTTCTCGTTCTCGGATGTCAGGAGCTGTTCCCTCAGGAGACCCTCCCTCTCATCGAGGGTAGCCCTGGTCTTCTGGACCATCTCCGCGGTCGCGCGCAGATTCTCCTGCTTGATTGCCATGTCCCGTTCGAACCCGTCGATCTCGTCCCTTTTCCTCTGGAGCTCGCGCCTAAGGCCGTCGATTGCCACCCGTTCCTCGGCCATTTTCAGCTCGGTAGACGCGACATCGCTTGCGCGCTGGTTCAGGATGGTGCGCATCTCCTCGACCGCAAGGATCTTTTCCTCGCCCTCCTTGCGCTCTTCCTCCATCCGGGCGATCTTCGCGTCGATCTCTTTCTGTGCCTCGGCAATCTGCCTCTCGGTATCTACGCGCTCCTGTTCGAAAGCTAGCTTATCCTGCTCGAACGCGTTTCTCTCTTGGATCAGGCCCTCTTTCGCCTTCTGCCTCTCTTTCTCGAAGGTCGATTTCTCGTCGTTGAGCGCAGCAGCGTAGTCCTCGGCCTCCTTTCGGATTTGATCGATTTCCGTCTCCACGGTCTTGACAGCAGTCTCGCGCTTGTCGAGCGCGTCCCTGAGCTTCTGCAGGTTGGTGCTGCTCTCCTTCAGTTTCGTCTCAAGCTCGGACAGCGCCTTGCTCCGTGACTCACTCTCATTGGAGAACCTATCCTCATCAGACCTGAGCTTCTCCTCCCTCTTCTGCAGGTCCACCGATCTCTTGTTCAGCTCGGCCCTGAGGTCTTCCAGATCTTCTTGGAGGCTCTCATGCTCCTTCCTCAGCTGTGCCTCCTTGTTCCTTGCGTTCGAATCAAGCAGGTTAGCCTTTTCGAGCATTTGCTTGGCTTCCGTCTCGAGAGTCGCCAGTGTCTTCTCGCGGTCATCAAGCTCGTCAACGCGCACTTGAGTCGCGCGCTCCCTCTCGTTGAGCATCTGCTCCTGTGTGATGAGCCTAGACTTCAGCGTCTCAAGCTCATGGGTGAGTTTTGTGACCGATTCCTCTCTTTGAGTGACATCGCCTGACAGCCTGCCGACCTCGGCCTTCATCTGCGAGATCTCGTCTTCCTGGGCCTTCCTGAGTCGGTCAAGGTCCTTTCGTTCAGTATCAACGGTTGCTTTCTGCTTCTCGATCTCCACCTTCTCGAGCGCGACGGCGTGCTCGCGCTCTTGGAGCTTCTTCTCGCGTGCCTTCGCCTCTTCGAGAGAGCGGTCGACCAAAGCCTCCTTGTCCTGGATTCCCCTGATGTTCTCGTCGAGCGTTCTCTTGTCCAGCTCCACCTTGCTCATCAGGTCAGAGAGTTTCTGTCTCTCGCCATCGAGCCGCTTCTTCTCGCCCTGGATCTCGAACATCTTCTGCTCGGTTTTGAGGCCGACGATCCTGTCCAGCTGCTGGTATCTAGACTCGACCTCCTTTTCCATCATCTCCAGGTTGGCCTTCTTCGAGTCGAGGGCCTGCATCTCCTTGGCGAGCTTTGCTCTGACCCGCGAGGTCAGCTCGGCCTCTTCCTTGGTGAGCTTGATCCTGAAATCTTCCAGCTCCTTCCTCGTCTGCCTCACGCGGACGAGTGTCTGTCGAACCTCCTGGCGCTCCTTCTCCAGCTCCTGCCTGTCCAAGGCGAGCTTCTGGGATTCGGTGCTGAGCCTCGTCCCCTGCACGGCTATCCTCTTTCGATCCTCCTCGAGTCTCTCCGCCTCTATGAGCAGCTCGTCCTGTTTCACTTCGCTGATGAGGTGCGACTCAGCCTCAGGCTGCAGAGGCGCTACGGTCGATTTGTCAGCGGCGAAGACCTCCAACTCCCTCTGGATCGAGGCGAGCTTCGTTGGTTCCAGCGTGGATGACTTGAGCGAGACGATGCCTACGGCCTTGTGAATCGCTATGAGGTCCCTGATCGTTTGGAGGAGCCTCAGCACGCTAACGAACTTGTTGTTGGTGATCACGTACTCGAGAGAATCTATCAGCACGAGCTGCCCGCCACCCTCCTCCAAGAACCTGCGGATCGACAGGGTCAGTCTCTCCAAGTCCTTAGGGCCAATGGCCTCGTCGCTCATCGCGTTGGTTAGCCAGAATATGGGCGCATCACCGATGTCCAGCGCCTTCCGAAGATTCTTGGGGTACGTCCGGGAGACAATCATCCCCCTCATGCCCTGCTTGGAGGCGGTTATGAAAAGCGAATACGCGAGGTCAGGCCTTTCCTCTTCGACTAGGTATGTTACGGAGGGTTCCAGAGTTGGGCTCTGCTTCTGCTCCTCAGGAGGCGGCTGCATGGATTTCTCCTCAGGCGACTGGGCAGGCTCTTCTTGTGCCTGCTCCTGAGGCGACTTCGTAGCGCTCTCTTTTGCCTTGTCCCTGAGACCCATGGTAGCCTAGCTCCATCTGTCATCCAACGCGATTTGAGGGGGTGTTTCTGTATTGGTCTAGTAATATATGGCCTTATACATTAAATCGTTTTTCAAATCTTGAACTTATCTAGTATGCGCTCGTACAGAGCGAACTCGTCTGATTTCGAGAAACGCTCGATCGCGTCCTCGGGTAGCTGGCCCAGCATCTGGTCCAGCACCTTCAGGAGGCGTTTGAGGTCCTCGTCCATGACCGAGGCCTCCTGGATCCTGGTCTGTAGGTCCAGCTTCTCAACTATGAGCTCGCCTATCTGTTTCTCGAGCTCCGCGATCATGCCGTCCAGGTCGCCTTCCGTAGCACTGATTTCCTCCTCCGTGGGCTCCTTCGCGAGCCGGTGCTTGACGACGGTTGTATTGATGTCCGTTAGCCTCTGATGGAGCTTCTTGCGTTCCTCAAGCCATTCGGCGCGCGCGTCCTCGCGCTCGCTCTCGGTCTTGGCACCGGTTGCGAGTGTTTTCAGTCTCTCGAGTTCGGCGCGCTCGTCTTCGAGCTTGGCCAGCTTCGTCTGGAGCTCCGCCTCGCTCTCGTCCAGCTGCTTCCTCTTGACGGCATAGGCCTGGATTTTCCGGTCGACCATCTCCTCGCGCTTGGCAAGTTGCTCCTCCTTCGCCCTCAGCTCTTCGAGCTCCTTCTCCTTGGCGTCGAGCTTCTTCCGCAGAGCCTTCGCGGCAAGCCCCCGCTCCTTTGTGACCTCGCCCACGTCCACTGACTCCATGAGCGATGAGATCTCGTCCGAGAGCGATTCCATATGAGCCTGGAGCATCGTGATGTCGGCCATCTCGTCTGCAAGGGCCATGATCTCGTCCTCGACTTGCTCTGGGCTCTCAGAGGTGTCCTCCATCGCCGAAATCTTCGCCAGCCTAGCTTTCTCCTCTTCCAGCCTCTTCTCCATGCGCTCGAGCATTTCCGACCGGTTGGCCATCAGGTCCTTGACGCTCTCTTTCAGCTGCGTGAGCTTCTTCAGCTGGTCCTCTGGTCGAGCCGGGGCGGTCTGTGGCGCCTGCTCCTCAGGCGGCTTCGGTTTTGCCCTCTCCTGCTCCAATTCCGAAGGAGACTTGCCCCATTCGATCAACTTCATGAGGAATCTATCGTCGTCCGCGGCTTCCCGGGGCCTCACCGCCTTCACCTTGAACCTGAGCCCGCAGGTCGGGCACTGCGGCTCGCCCAAAGCTATCACGGTCTGGCACTTCGGACACGCGAATGCCTTCACCTCTTCGGTTAGTTCAGAAAGACATCCTTGGCACTTGGCTGCCTCTCGCTCCACCATCTGGTGGCACGATAGGCAGTAGGCCTCTCCTGACCGCGTCACGCCTTTAGCCGCCACGGCTTTCTCACCATTGACACGACTTGCCGGCGCTCTGCCTGCCGGCTATGGATTATGGCTCCTTATGCTCTCCGTGCATATAGAGCGAGAAGGGTGCTTATTGGTATCTGTCATAGACGACCAACTCCTCGAGATTCTTCCTCGGAGTTCGCTCTGGCGTCTCATCCGGGTACCCCAACGGCGTGAGAGCGATCACCCTGACGTCTTCCGGAATGCCCAGGACCTCCCTGACCTTGTCCTCCTTGAACCAAGCGATCCAGCAGGTCCCAAGGCCGGACGCATGCGCCGCGAGCGTCAGGTGGTCGACCGCAATCGCAGCGTCGATCACATGGCTGCTCATGTAGCCGCCCACGGTAGGAAAGGCGTCGTCTGGAATGCCGCAGGCTACAAGCACGACCGGCGCCTGCGCGATGAACTTCTGGCCGTTCGATGCGGCTGCGAGCTTCAGCTTGGTCTGCTCGTCCCTCACGATGATGATCTTCCAGGGCTGAGCGTTGTCCGCGGAGGGCGCGAGTCTAGCAGCATTCAAAACATCCTTCAGAAGCGACTCGGGAACGGGAACCGGTTTGTATCTTCGCACGCTCCTGCGAGTCTTGATGGCCTCCATCAAGTCCATTGGTTCACTGTCTTTTAGTAAAGATTGTGTGGAGTATTAACTTTTGCTTATCGGTTACCAGAATGAGAACATCTGGCTTAGAAAAATGCTAGACGGCGGGGCACTACCCCTCGATGAGTTTTATCAGCGTTGACGTCCTCAGGACGCCCGGGAACGCCCTCAGCTCGTCCACCTTCCTGTTCAGCTCGTCCAGGGAGTCTGCCCTCAGCCGAACCGCGACGTCGAACTCGCCAGAGCACTCGAAAACATGCTCCGAAAGTTGCCGAGCCTTCTCCTTGACGGCGGTCGTCCGGCCGACGTTCGTGTCTATCAGCACGATCCCCTCGACTCCGACAGGCGATGTCTCGATAGTGAACTTCCTGATGACACCTTCTCGGGAGAGCTTCTCGATCCTGGCGCGAACAGCCCTCTCTGTTAGATTGACCTGGCGGGCAATCTCCGTATTCTTCATCCTCGAATTCCCTCTCAGGAGATTGAGGATCTTCACATCGGTGTCGTCCATGAGCGGGATAAGGGCGTTCCTGTTTTCGTACCTTTCGCTCTTCAGCAGCCTGACTGCGGAGGCTGTCGTTGCCGAAAACCGAGTGGTCGAGGATCTCGGAATATCCGAGGGCTTCTGGCGAGTGGAGCAAGGTGTCTCGAGAACGGATTTTCAGCCGTGGTTTGACTAGACTATTCCTTGAGCTGAATGACGGTTCCGATAATGCACGCGATGAGCTCTATCCATCTAATTGACGAAGTCTCTGGCAACCTTCTCAGCCGAGTCCCCGAAGTCTCGATCCAGCCCATGATTTCATCACCTGCACCTGCGAAATCGAAACACATGTAGTCTCCCTCAAGGCTGTCCGAGAGGGACCGTCTCTTCATCCCGAGCAATGCTGGCCGCGCATATGACGTTTCCTCGCCTTCTGCATAGGGGTGCTCCTCGCAGAGATAGAGCTGCGTGTGTGCGCTAATCTTGTGGCTCGGATACGTTTTTTCGTCAATCATATGTTCCTTCGTGTAAGTGAGGTTCTTGTACACATCGGCGGCTTCCTTCTCAAGCCCGGTTACAGCACGATACCTGTAGACTTGATGCGTTTGATCCCAGACCGCAATCATCGTGTTCGCGATGCCGAACAACCTCGATATCATCTCAGCTACATCCATTAGAAACGAGTCCAACTCATATCTGGGCTGCTTCACCCTCGCGCACAGGGCACTGATCTCTTCCACGGTCTTCGCCGTGTGATCCTTGATTCCGTGGGAATAGTCCATACTCATATGCAGTGCAACGTCTCTCGGTTTAACGACCGCCGGGGTCTCAGTGGAATCGACCATATTACCTACTGAGCATTTCTAGTTCAGAAGGCTCGTGCCAGGAGCGTTTCGATGTCGACATAGGATCCCTGGCAAGCGAGGCGTTTTCGAGCCACTTTGTCACGAAGATATCGACAGGGATGTCTTTGATACTTTGCACGGGCAAGACACTTGAGGCGGGAGCCCGGCCAGCGAGCGTCTCGCGTTAGTGCAATCCACATGACTATGTGAGCCATCGGTCCACCTGGAGTTCGCCGCCGGGATTCGCTTTTGGTTCAAGGGGCTCCGTCCCAATTTCGCTCAGTATGCGAAGGACAAGGGAGCTTCTGTCGAAGCGATCTCGAAACGATTTAGACACGCCAGCAAGAGAACCACGAAGTTGTATTGCGCCCGGATTCGAGACGAAAATGCGTTCTCTCTAGTACGACAGGCTTGGGAAGCCCCTGTCGTGAAAGTTCAATCAGGTCAGATTGAGAAATATCCGGTACGAAAGAAGTGGGCCCAACCGGATTCGGACCGGTGACCTCCCGGTTATCAGCCGGGTGCTCCAACCAAGCTAAGCGATGGGCCCCTGATGGCTCTTGCGCAATACCGTGATGTGGATTAAATACTTTCCTCGATGGCTCCGACGGAGCTCTACTCCCCGAGCGACAGCTTCACGTATGTGCTGGTGCACGGTTTGCCCTTGAGCACATGGGCTTCCAGGTTCGTCACGTCGAAGATCACGGAGAAGATGGTCTCCGAGACATCTAGGGGATGCTTCCCCCGCTCCGCATGACGGCAGATGGAGCCCGGCTTGTTGACGTGATCTTTCAAGATTGACTTCAGCGAATCCACCGTGACCTCCCCCAACTGGTCCTCAATCAGTCTCAGCGCCCGGTTGTATCTGAACACCGAGCACGCAATCGAGGAGGGGTCCGATTCAAACCTCTCCATCTTTGGGGACGTGTAGTGGTTCGTGTGCACAAGGTATCCGTCGATGGCATACAACCAAGCGCAGTCGGTGGCCGATCCCTCGAGCGAGTAGATCTCCCCGTGCTTGTCGGAGATGATGTTGTTATAGCTCGATGCGCGCTCATGGGGCATCGCGGACTCGAGCGCCTCCCCGATCCGCTTGGCCTCGAGTATCCTTCTGACGGGGAAGACCTTTGGGATCCCGATTCGCACGTCGTTCGGGTCGAGCGCATTTCCCGTCAGACCTATGCCTGCGCTATTCATGCCAGACGAGGGCAGAAGTCCGGCATAGGAGGTGGCGAAGAACTCGGGCTTCCCATTCGGTTTTCCATGAAGCAGCACGACGGTATCGAGGCAGTCGTTCGACCAATCCTCGTTGTGAGCGGCAAGGACCCTCCCGTCGGAGGTGACGTCGCCGTTGACCGCAACATCAGTGCAACCTATGAAGCCACATGGCGAAAGCAGTTCGTGGCAGCACATCGCGAAGGCGTCTTCGAACGGCAACTTCGAGCCTTCCGAGTAGCCTCTGATCTCATCCAAGAAGTCGGGATAGAATTCCTCAGCATAGTTTAGGTAGAGCTTCGACCTCTCGATTGCCTTCTGCCATGTGTAGCCGGTGCTGTGCAGAACGGAGGCGGAGATCGCCCTTCTGTAGGCGGCCGCTTTCGCCGAGCAGATTTTGCCGATCTTCCTGCCCATATCGAAAGGCTTGCCCGAAGCCTCGACTAGAGGCAACTTACTCTTCCCGCTCATGGTATTCGAAGGCCCAGAAAGGTATACTACTGTAAAATAGTGTGCAGCACAGGCTCGGGCTATCTACCATACTGCGTGAAAGCCTGGAGGATCTTCAATGAGCTCTTGGGGATTTTCTTCTTCGGTTCGACCGTGATGCCTGCCTCTGTGATGGTCATCGGCCGAGGCATGGTGTCGTGCGGGGAGCCTCTTAACTTCTCGATCGTAACGCACCTGTCGATCTTGTTCGCCACCATGCGCTTGTGGAGCCGTATCTCTCCTCTGCAGATGAATATCTCTGGCTCGAGCTCGGTCGGATCCGGGAGGTCCGTGATGATCAGGCTCGTTACGGAGGATTCCGAGAGGAACCTCAGAAGCGACACGATGCTCGTGTTCATGTCCCCCATCATCTCGGACAGCTTCTTCAAAGAGGTGAGTGAGTCGATCACAACTCTGCCGTACTTGACCTCATAGAGCTCCTGTTTCAGCATGAGCTGGAGCGACGGAACGGATATCTCCGGGGCCGCCTGCTTCATGGCCTCGGTCTTCGCGCTCGGGCCGGCGTCCCGCAGAGAGCCGACAGTTCTCTGTGCCGCGACCTCGACCATGGAGACTCGTTTGCTGAAGGCCTTCGCCGCGGGGTGGACATCCAGGATTCTGATCTTGCCTACGTCCCAGCCGAGAGCACGGACGTTCTCTCTTATCTCAGCTGGCGGCTCGTCGATTGCGACAAGGAGCGCGCGCTCCCCCTGCTTCACACCCTGGTGCAGGAACTGGACAGCAAGGATGGTCTTTCCGCTGCCCGTCGTGCCCGACACGACGTACGGCCTTCCGGGTATCAGCCCTCCCCCGAGCATCTCATCGAGTCCAGGCACGCCTGTGCTTACCCTATCAGAGCCGAGCTGGTCAGTCATGTCCTGGCGCCCCCTTCGCGGGCCGGGTCAGGAGTTGCAGGAGTCGGGTTCCCGGAAGACTCGGCCGGGTAAGGGAGCGGCTTTCCCGAAGGCTGAGTGATCTCCTTCGGGGGCGCAGGCTCCGCCGCGGCCGATTGCAGGGCTGGATCTTGCTCCTTTTCCTCCGACACCTTGTCTTCTGTCTCTACAGAGTCTGTCTTGACTGTCAGGCCTTCGAAAGTGATCTTCATAGTCCTCAGTCGCGGGTCGTGGGATGACCCTCTGTACTTCTCAACGGTCACCCCTCGCATAAGACCGCGGCCGTTTATCCATTTGTGCAGCCTTATCTCTCCTCTTGCCACTTGCGCCTCGACGTCCGGCTTCGAGATCTCCGGCAACTGCATCGTCAGGAGGCTCGTGACCCCGAGATCCGAAAGGAGCCTGAAGAACGAGATCATCGTCGTATTTTCCTCGCTCGTCCTGATGTAGAAGTATCTCAGGGATGTCAGGGAATCGACTACGACCCTCGAATACTTCCTCTCTCTCATCTCCTGCTTCAGCAGCTCCTGGATCGTATTCACAGTTATGTCCATGGGGGTTCTGTCCGAGGTCTGCCTTATGTCGCTCCCGACATCGTTGAAGTACACGACCTTGCGCTCGGTCGAGACGTCTCTGACCGGCGTCTTGTCGTAGCTCATGATATCGGGCGTGGCGTCGAACACTTGGACTCGTCCGAGATCCCAAGCGAACGACCGCATGTTCTGCTTCACCTCGTTCGGAGGCTCGTCGATAGAGATGTATATGACCCGCTCCCCCTTCCTCGCGCCCTCGAGCAGGAACTGCATGGCGAGCGTCGTCTTGCCCGTCCCTGAGGTGCCAGATACGACATACGCCCTACCTGGTATGAGGCCGCCCTCCAGCATGTCGTCAAGCCCGGATACGCCCGTCTTGACCTTCTCCTTGATCATCTTATGCCGCCTTCGACTGAGGACAGAACTGGCCCATTGTCAGCGTCTTGATTTAGGTTGGGTAGGCTTATATTTTTCCTTACGGTAACGCCCCGTGGTAATAGCGACCACCTGAAGGACACGAGTGGCCGCTTCGAAGTACATGAATGACCGTTGATGTTTGTTCGGGTTGAAACATGGAAGACCGGAAGAAGCATGACAAGGCCCCATCGAAGATCCGAGAAGCGCTGGCCATCTCGAGGGATTTCTCGATTCTCCTGCTTTCCCTGGCAGTGGTCTCCCTCGGCTTCGGCATACTGTCCCCGATCATGCCGAAATACGCGGAGAAGAACCTGTCGATGGACGCCGCTCAACTGGGAGCGACATACTCCCTGTTCGCCCTGTCGTTCGCATTAGGAATGATCCCGGCGGGCTATCTGGCTGACCGCATCGGGCGAAAGCCCTTGATCATCGCGGGCACGCTCGGATTCTCTGTCACCACCTACGCGCTCGTTCTCATTTCGAATTCATGGCAGTTCACCGTTCTGAGAGTGCTGGAAGGTCTGGCGGCTGCGTTAGTGACCCCTGCGGCATTCGCCCTTACTGTCGATCTCGTGCCTGAGGGCAAGAGAGGGGTTGCGATGGGCGCGGAGGGCACAGCCCAGCTTCTGGGCGGTTTTGGGGGTCCTGGCCTCGGAGGCCTGTTGGCAGGTCAGGTAGGTTTCTACTATCCGTTCTACGTAGCGGCAGGCCTCGCAGTAGGGTGCGCAGTACTGGTGTTCTTGATCAGGGAACCAAAAGCACATCTCCAGGACGAGAAGCCCTCCGTCCTTGCCATGTTCTCTGCCTGGAAGAGGAACTTCCAGCAGAACAGGTCTTTGGCGGCCGTCACGACCCGCGGATTCGTGATGGGCATCGTCCAGGGATTGTGGAACCTCGGGCTCATTCTCTTCTGGTACGACCGAATCGGTATGACGGAGACAGAAGTCGGAATCGCGATTTCCATCGGAGCTCTTGTGATGCTTTTGGGAACCCTTCCCTTCGGCGTAATGTCAGATAAACACGGACGCAGGCCGTTCATGCTGTTGGGCGGGACTCTGATGGTCGGAGGCCTCTTGCTGAATGTCGTTGCCACCGATGTCTGGCAGGTCTTCGTCCTGGTGGCGGTTTCGGACTTCGGCGCTGCGATGTCGAACCCGTCGGTCGGGGCGATGCTGGCCGATGTAATGCTCCCCGCGGAGAGAGGAAGGGTCATGGGCGCATACCAAATGATACAGGGGATGGGGAACATCGTGGGCTTCTTCGCCCTCGGCTACATCTACCAGGTCGTGAGCCCGGAGGCGCCGATAGTCCTGTGCTCGATTGCGCTCGCGTTGGCCACGCTGATCATCGCTGCGTTCGTAAGCGAGACGCGGAGGGCCGTCATCATTCCGGCTCCGACGACCGAAAAGGCACATGAGACGACTGCCAAAGCTGCCTATGGGGGAGAAGCCTCGAAGGACATGTCGCAGAAGTGACCGGCAACGAGCATCTGACAACTTTATTATACGCGCAACCTTTTCCTTTGGCGGGGCCTCGGAAAGATGCCAGTCATCAACTTCAGTTACTCTGATCTTTGCGACCTTGTGGGCAGAGAGGTCCCTAGGGACACCATCAAGGAGCGCCTACCACTGATCGGCGCCGATCTGAAGGCGATGGACGAATCGTCCGATGAGCTTTCGTTCGAGTTCTTCCCAGACAGGCCTGACATGTATTCGGTGGAGGGCATCTCGAGGGCCCTTCGCGCATTTCTCGGCTACGAACCCGGCCTCAGATCCTACGCGGTGGGCGAGTCCTCCGTCGACCTGTTGGTCGAACCCTCGGTGAAGGAGGTCAGACCGTATATCTGGTCTGCTCTCGTCGAGGGCAACGAGATCACCGACCCTCTCATACGATCGATGATGGACCTGCAGGAGAAACTGCACCTCACCCTTGGCAGGAACCGCAGGAAGGTCGCGATTGGCATCCACGATTTCGGAACTGTCGAGCCGCCATTCACGTACAAGGCCGTGCTTCCGGATGAGCTTTCCTTCGTGCCTCTTCAGGGCGACAGGAGGATGACCCCTTCAGAGATACTGAAAGAGCACGAAAAGGGGAAGGCGTACGCCTTCGTGCTCGAGGGCAAGCGCCGCTACCCGATGATCATGGACAGAAAGGGCGAGGTGCTCTCGTTTCCTCCGATAATCAACGGCGCCACGACCGCGATAACCGAGAACACAAAAGACATCTTCGTCGATTGTACGGGCACAGACCTGAACGCCGTCACGTCTGCTGTGAACATACTCACGACCGCTTTGGCAGAGCGAGGAGGGAAGATAAAGACCGTCAGGATAACTCAGGACGGCCGAACAGTGCTGGCACCCGACCTGAAACCTTGGCATATGAGCCTCGATTCGGCGTATGTCAACAGCTGGAACGGGACGGTCCTCGATCCCAAAGCGATGGCTGACTGCCTCATGCGGATGGGGCACGGTGCCGCAGCCGGCAAGAACGGGATCGATGTGCTGATTCCAAAATACAGAGGGGATGTGCTTCATCCTGTGGACCTCGCAGAGGACGTTGCCATCGGATACGGCTTCGAGAAGTTCGGCAACACCCTGCCAAGGATGGCGACGTTCGGGATTGAGAATCCGTTGACATCGTTCGGCAACGCGGTGAAAGGGATCATGATCGGACTGGGATACTTCGAGGTCGTCACACTGTCGCTCTCGAACCCGCGGGACCAGTACTCCTCGATGAATCTCCCCGAAGAGAAGACCGCGATCCGTGTCAAGAACCCCGTCAGCGAGGAGCACGTGCTCGTTCGCACATCCCTGCTCCCGAGCCTCATGACGGTGCTGAGGAAGAACAAGCACAGAGAGCTCCCTCAACGGATATTCGAGGTCGGAGAGGTCGTCAGGCATGGCAAGAACCGGACCATTCTCGCAGGAGTGGCCATCCATCCAAAGGCCAGCTTCACAGAGGCGAAATCCCTTGTCCAAGCCATCCTGTCGAGCGCTGGCTTTGCGTCTGAGGTATCGTCAGAGGAACATCCCAGCTTCGTCAGAGGAAGATGCGCTAGAGTCTCAGTCGGCGTCGACGAAATCGGCGTTCTCGGCGAGGTCTCGCCGTCGACGATAGAAGCCTTCGAGCTCAACTATCCGATGATTGCTTTTGAGCTGGATCTTGAGCGGTTGTTCCAGCTGAAGGGCGAGAGCAAGCGTTCATGAGGACATGGCGCGATTCACCGCTCCGAAATGATGATATCAGCGCAGAAGTTGGTGTCATCCAAAGTGCTGAGGTAGCTAAGCCCGGTTTACGGCGCCAGCCTTGAGAGTTGGTGGTACTACGTACCTCGGGAGTTCAAATCTCCCCCTCAGCGCATTCATCTGGATTCTCATCCACGAATCGGCGCAACTCCCCGCTTGTTGAGCAGGTAGACTCCGAGGAACGCGATTCCACCGCCGAGGAGTGCGAGAGGGACGCTCTGGGGAAGCTTGATGTTGGCGTGTGGGGCGATGAAAAGTATCAGCAGTTGCACGCCCATTGTCAGAACCCCGTTAAGAGCAAAGAGGACCGATGTCAGGGAGGCGCCGATCTTTGGGAGCGGAGCGTTGTAAGTCAATAGGCCCAGCGCCGGGAATAGGCCAAGGAGGATCAGTATCGGCCAAGCGGAGAACTTCGGCAAGGCAATCATTCCAGTCACCGCTCCGACGGCTATGACAAACACCCCTGAGAGGAAGAGCTCGATTCCCGAAAGGGGCGTGAGCCTGTGAGTCTTCAGCAGGGTCGTCGTCATGACTACCGATGCTCCAAGGAATAACGAGCTGACTATCGCTTCTATCTCTCCCAATCCGAGGGTAAGACTGACCGTCTCGATGTTTGCGAGAACGACAATGACCCCGACCACTACGCAGACGCTTCCTATCCCCTCGAGCAGGCTGAGTCGTTCGGACAGAAATACCGCGGAGAGCACGACGACGAACAGCACCTCAGACGACCCTCCACCGAGCAGCGCCTCCTTGCTCGCTCCTATCCGGTGAACAGCGTCGAACCAGAGAAGGACGCCGGCAGCGGAGAACATGCACAGGCCCAGCAAGATGTACCATCCCCGGGTTCCAAGGTTCCGAGTCAATGCCGCCGTGCTGCTCGGATAGATGCCCATCAGAATCAGGCCTCCGATTACCGACGGGAGAGAGGATACGAGGAAGAGATTGATCTCGGCTATGTTAAGCGCGCCTTCGATTGAGACCGCTTCGAAAGCTACCACAAGAGCGCTGAAGAGCGCGACTAGAACATACTTCGACTTCGTGTCCACGTTCTTCCTAGCCTGTGAAACGCCTCTGATTCCGTAAATGTTTGCAGCCGCGAGATGATGATTCGACGGATAACGGAATTCGGAAAAGCGACGTTTCCTTAATGTTTATGTGCGCGCACGCGCATGCTACTGCGCTCGAAAGGGCACGGGATGGGATCCATGTGCAGGTACAGCTATCTCAGCGGAGCTTGCGCTAACAGACATGTCGACAGCCTCGAATGCATCGGCCAAGACAAGTGCGAATTCTCAGGCATGAACATACTTGTGCTCAGAAATCATGACAAGCCTGCTGATGAATGCGGTCATGAGAAGTGGCTCGGGCTGTATTGCGAGAAGTATCGACGCTTCTTCTGCCCCGGACGGGAGCACTGTGTCACGCCGGAGTCGTACCGCAAGCAATTGATAATCCACCAGGAGCGGCTCCTGAATCTCGACCAGGAGGGGTGATCCTATGAGATGCAGGTTCGTGACCAAGGACAATCTGTGCACGGGAAAGTACTCGGGCTATGCCTGCATAAAGAAGCAGTGTTCTTCCTTCAAAGAGGCTCAGAAGTGCGAGCACCATGAACTGAGCGGAGATTACTGCAAGAAATACGCGCGGTTCGGGTGCGTCGGCAAGGACAGCTGCCAGACCTTGTCGGAGTATCTGGAAGCCGTGGCCGAAGAAGAAGAGGCCTAGGATTCTGTCTCGTACAGTTCCTTTCTTATCCTGGGAATCAGGGCCATCAGGACTGCGATCTCCGTCAGGGAGGTCCTGTCGATCATACCGTCCGAGAGGTATCCGACAGAGCCCATCTTGTGGCCTATCCTTTCGATCTCCGTGATTTCGCTCATCGTATCCCCCACCGTGCCGCCTTTGAGCACTGACTTGACGACCTGGGGAGGGTACTCGAATCCGGGACCGTGTCCCACGGTCATCTTCCCGGACGAATCCACAATCGCACAGTACTGGATATCCAGGTGCTTGTCGAGTACTCTGTTGTAGAAAAGGCCTGCCTCGATCCCCACGCCGAAATCTGCCTTTGTCTTCTGGATCGCGCTCTTGGCCCGCTCGATGGATCCCTTGACCGTCCGTTCCTCGCGCGGCTGGTTTCCCACACTCTTATCGGGCTCGGCGCTGAGGACATCCACCAGACCGAAGGCTTGCGTGAAGATGTTCCTGACAGCATCGATCTTCACCTTGTTCGTTGAGCCAACGGCCACTCTGATGGGTCTAAGCAGTCTACCGTCTTTGTCTATTTCCCCCTTGACGATCCTCGACGAGCTTATCAGCTTGGAATCGTCCGCTCGGACATCCTTTATCGTGAATATCTTGAGGGGCCTGAGACCGTTCCTTCGCCTCTGCTCGTTTATCTGCTCGGCATGCTCCCGGGTTTCGGGTGATACGACGATTGCGTCAATCGTTTCCGAAGTGGCGGCGGTTCCCTTGACGTCGGAAATCATCACGACGTTGAAGGGCTTCCCGTACCTCTCGAGGAACTTCACCAGGTTTGCCTTCCTCTGAAAATAGGGTGCGACAGGGACCGATTTGATGCTGTTCGCGAACTCGTCCGACGTCAAGCCGACTTCGACCGAATCTCCCACTGTAAAAGCAGTTTCGAACAGCAGCTCATGGCCCTTGTGGATCACGTTGAATGTGCCACCAAGGGCGACCTTCATAACATCTACCTCAGGAAGACGAGGGCCATCGCCAGTATGAACACCGCCACCATCATTCCATAGAAATAGAGAAGCTGCTTCTTCTTGGACTGCAGCTTGGTCTTCTGCTCAGCCTCGCACTTCTCGTCGCAGAACTTGTCTTTGTAGGGAATGGCCTTGTCACAGTTTTGGCAGTGCCTGTGCTGTGCGATGCGTTCTACCAAGCGGTCACCTGTGATGGCAAGCAGCTGCGCGGATTTATCGTTTCCCCACTCACCGGCTCATTCCTCCATCCTGACGCCCTCGCATCCAACCTCCACGATGATGGGTTCCCCGCCCGAATCCCTGATGGCCTTCGAGACGGATTCGGGATCGTCAGTCAGGGCGATCATGCTTCCGCCACCGCCTGCCCCTGTCAGCTTCGCACCGTAAGAGTTCGACCTGCATGAGTCGACGAGCTTCTCGAGTGTTGGATGGCCAACGCCGAGCTGGTTCAGGAGCGAATGGTTCTCCAGCATCAATGTCCCGAGCCTCTTCTTGTCGTTCTTCCTGATGGCGTCAACACCCTCGAGAACGATCTCGCCGATACGGTCGATCGCCTTCCTGGCGTCGTCGCTGGAGTCGACAAGCTTGTTCACTTTCGCCACGAGCGGGCCCGTCGCGGCGTGGATCCCTGTGTAGCCGACTACAAACCCCAGCTTCGGGACGTCGCAGTGATGAATGTTCCAGCTCCTCTCCCCCTTCTCGATCCTCCAGAGAAGCCCTTCAAGTCTGTCTGGCGAGACGATGACCCCGTGGCCGTGAGTCGATGTGGAGGTATCAGTCGGGCTCGCCATCCCCTGGACCTTGTTCTCGACCTCGAACGCTTTCCGGGCAACCGCCTCAGGCTCGAGTCCTCCCTTGGAAGCCATGATCGCGGCGACGCAGGACACCGTCACCGCAGCAGACGATCCCAGTCCTGAGCCCGACGGTATTCTCGACACTGTGTCCACATTTATCGGGGGGCCTCGCCACGCTTCGTCGAGGGATGCAGAGATGTAAGCATGATGCCTCTTCTTCATGGGATGACGATTGACAGAGTATTGATCTGCGGGACTCACGTCCGCCGTTATCCGGAGGTCGATTGCCAGTGCGAGGGCGGGCTTGCCGTAAACGACGGCATGCTCACCGAACAATATCATCTTGCCAGGCGCGGAGCACTTGGTCATCTTGTCCCTCCAGCCCTGAATCACGATATATCCTTTTCCGTCACCTGCTGGCCACCAGCTCCCGGCGGTCCGCGACGCTCATTGCCGATGGGCCCCTGCAAAAGGATTAAGATTGGGTTACGGGGTTTTCCTCTGACCGACACGGTGTCACCATGGCGCGCACATCTAGGATCGAGGGCTTCTACAAGCTCAGCATGGCAGAACGACTTAGGATTGTGAAAGAGTTCGGCGGTCTCACAGACGAGGAGGCGCTCGCCCTGACTGGGTTCGGAGGGCTCGACCCGTCGGTCCCCGACAAGATGATCGAAAATGCGGTCGGATCTTTCCAGCTACCCCTTGGAATAGCGGTCAACTTCCTGATCAACGGCAAAAACTACCTCATACCGATGGCGATAGAGGAGCCGTCGGTCGTTGCTGCGGCCTCAAACGCGGCGAAGATGGCCAGGGACGAAGGCGGATTCTTCACCAGTAGCACACCGCCGATAATGATAGGTCAGGTCCAGCTCACAGGAATCAAGGATCCGAGCCGGGTTAAGCACATCATCCTGGAGAAAAGACAAGAAGTGCTTGAACTGGCGAACAGGCAAGATCCGATGCTGGTGAAATTGGGAGGGGGCGCCAAAGACCTAGAGGTCAGAGTTATCAACACTCTCCGAGGGCCGAACGTGATCGTGCACCTTCTTGTGGACGTTCGAGATGCGATGGGAGCGAATGCGGTGAACACGATGGCCGAGGCAGTTGCACCATTGCTTGAGTCAATATCAGGGGGGAGAGTCTACCTCAGGATCCTCTCTAATCTGGCATCGCATCGGCTTGCCCGTGCGCGCGCGGTCTGGACCAAGGAAGCGATCGGTGGAGAGGGTGTTGTGGAGGGAGTAGTCGAGGCGTACGTTTTCGCCGAGGCCGACCCTTACCGATGCGCCACCCACAACAAAGGGATCATGAACGGCATAGATGCAGTCGTACTGGCGACGGGGAATGACACTCGGGCGATCGAAGCCGGAGCACACTCTTATGCCGCGAGGGCCGGCGGGTACAAACCGTTGACCACCTTCGAGAAAACGCCGGAGGGCCATCTAGTCGGCACGATAGAGCTCCCGATGGCCGTAGGACTTATAGGGGGCGCGACCAAGGTGCATCCCACCGCGAGAGCTTGCATCAAGCTGCTGGGCGTGAAGAACGCCCAGGAGCTCGGAGAGATCATCGCTGCGGTCGGCCTCGCTCAGAACTTAGCAGCGCTCAGGGCTCTCGCCACGGTGGGAATCCAGAAAGGCCACATGACACTTCATGCGAAGAACATAGTGACGAGCGTCGGCTGCCCGCCCGAGCTGGTCGAAGAAGTCTGTCGAATCATAGTCGCCGAGAAGAAGATTCGCATGGACCGCGCACAGGAAGTCATCGAAGAGCTCAAGGCGAAGAAGCGCAAGTGAAAGAGCGGGGCAGGGCCTCGTCGATTTCGGAAAAGTATAAACGGACAACAGCGATAATCTGGGTCTCGTGGCAATACTGACCAATGGAGACATCCTCGGCCTAATCGGAGTCTACGGCTACGTGGCTTGTGTCGTAGCGCTCTCGTGGGCTTTGAGCAAGAAGATGAGCAATCCAAGAAAGCTGGTGCATATCCTCACCGGCGGGATCGTGTTCTTCTGGTGGAGCTTTGACTCGAGGCTGGTGATGGCAGGCCTTGCGGCGTTTCCGTTCATACCTCTCTTGGCACTGGCCACCCCTAGATCTCCCGTCGGGGCTCTTCGCAGGAGCCCTCTGGGCGCGAGGGCATCGGAGGGCCATCCGTACGGCCTTGTCATGTATGCGACGTCCTGGACCATAATCGCCTATGCCCTGTTCGGGGATCTCGTCGCTGCATCGATCGCCATCGCCGCCATGTCCTTCGGGGATGGCATGGGGGAGCTGATTGGTCGACGCTTTGGGAAAAGGCAGTACATGCCTCACAGAACCGTCGAGGGAAGCCTTGCCGTCTTTCTCGCAACCCTCGCGAGCATTGTCGTGATCTCTTGGTTCTACTTCGATGTAATTGGGTATGCCGGAGGGAGCGCTCCAGCCCTGATGCTCCCCTTCGCTGCTTCAGTCGCTGGATTTGTGGCGCTCGTCGAGGCGGTCACTCCCGGATCGGTGGACAACCTCGTCATCCCGATGGTGGTTGCGGGGTTCATGCACATCATGGGGGTCTAGGAATTAAGCTAATAGTTGTCGATGGTCTCGACGGCTGCGGCAAGGACGCCCACGCTGATCGGATCCGCAAGCTGCTAGAGAAGCAGGGAGAGAAGGTCACTGTCTTCTCCCACCCATCCAGACGGCTTTTCGGAAGGCTCTCAAAGAGATTCCTCGAAGGCTCGGGCGCCATGGATAGATCGTTCGCGACCCTGTTCTTCACCATGGATGTGCTCGCATCGGTACGGTCGTACAATAGACAGAAGTCGGGCACTGTGATCTTCGTCAGATACCTCTTGGGCACCGCCTATCTGCCAGAATCGCTTGCTCTGATGGGGTATCGCCTCTTCAGGAGATTGCTGCCGTTCCCGGAGATAGCGCTGTTCATCGACATCGAACCCGAAGTCGCCAGGCGCAGGATCGCTTCAAGGGGTCACGCGTCTGAGATGTTCGAGACCCCTGAAAGACTTAGGGCTATCAGGCGGGTCGCGAAATCACTCCTTGGTGAGGAATGGATCATCGTGAACAACAGCGAGGACGGTGAGAAACCTTTCAAGGAAGTCGAGAGAATACTACGAGAGCGTTCCGTCCTTTGGCCTGCAGTTGGAGTCTCCTGACCTGGCCTTCCTGCCAGCGAGCCGGTTCTCAAGAGACATCTTGCATGTCTCGCAATTTGCATCGCAAGGCTCTATGTGGATCACGATGATGCTTTTCGGAAGCTCCTTCTTGATGTCGTGCTCAAGGTCGTCGACGAGGTCGTGTCCCTCCTTGACACTCA
>JBASRQ010000227.1:0-3732 GCA_049273895.1 Thermoplasmata archaeon | reverse complement strand
GCCGTAGCCACCGCGAGGCTCCTCGACAAGGCGGGCGTGAAGTTCAACATCCTAGGCGAGGACGAATGGTGCTGCGGCTCTCCCCTGTTGAGGACGGGGCAGAAAGGGCCAGTCAGGGACGAGCTGGCACCACACAACGTCAGGGAAATGGACAAGCGAGGTTGGAAGGTCATGGTTACCGCGTGTGCTGGCTGCTTCAACACTATGAAGACGGACTATCCTAAGATCACTGGCAAGCCCAGCTACAAGCTGTACCATATCTCCGAGTATCTGGAGAGGCTCATCAAAGAGGGCAAGCTCAAGTTCACCAAGGATTTCAAGAAGAAGGTTGCGTATCACGACCCCTGCCACTTGGGCAGGCACGCGAAGGTTTACGACGCGCCCAGGAACGTGCTGAAGGCGATCCCTGGACTGCAGCTCATACAGATCAAGGAAGAGCGGGAAGATTCAGTGTGCTGCGGAGCCGGGGGTGGCTTCAAGTCCGCCTTCAACGACATGGCCGAGGACATCGCAGCAGAGAGGGTGAAGCAGTTCGTCAAAGCAGGCGCCGATGTGATTGCGACATCGTGTCCGTTCTGTCAGATCAACTTGAACGCTGGCGCGAAGAAGGTTGGATTGGACATCAAGACAATGGATGTCGTTCAGATAGCGCTTCAAGCGGCCTGAGCCTGTTCCGGCTTCGTCAAACTCTATTATCAGATGCCAGTCCACGGCACGCCCTTGTGTGCGCTCATGACAATCTGCGTGTCCGTCTCCTTTATGCCATCCATCTTAAGGAACGTGTCTATGAATTCCTGGAGTTCCGTCATCCCTACGAAAAGCGCCACGACAAGAAGGTCGTACTCGCCCGTAACCCTGTAGACAGCGACGACCCTGTTATGGTTCGTCAGGTGCTGCACGACCAAGTCTAGCTTGTCCGTCACCGTCTTGACATGGACGTATGCCTTGACCGTGTTCTCGATGAGCCTGTAATCGATGTGAATCGAGAAGCGAAGGATAATGCCCTTCTCGATCAGGTTCTTGATCCTCCGCCTGACCGTCGCCTCGGTGACATTCAGCTTCTTCGCGATCTCCGAGTTGCTCATGCGAGCGTTCTCCCTAAGCTCACATAGGATCCTGATGTCAGTCCTGTCAATCGGGAGCATCTTGAGGTCGAGGCCCTTCCATCTCTCGTAAATCTCGCATGGCGATTCGTCCGAAGGTGCTGAGGTCATCGCAATACCGGACCTCCAACAAGGAAGGCCTACTTCAAGCTAACGGAATTCATGCAAAAAAGCGGTCCATAAGCGTTTATTTCGTACTGGATTTGGCAAATGATTGACGATTGATGCTTAGGAGTGTGCCGAAAAGTACCTACGTTCCGAACCGGCGCTTCCTCAGCTGATAAGCCCGGACGGCCCTCAGGAAGTCGATCTTCCTGAAGCCCGGCCAGTAGACGTCAGAGAAGTACAGCTCGGAGTATGCGAGTTGCCACAGCAAGAAGTTGGAGATCCGTTCTTCGCCCGAGGTTCTCAGAATCAGGTCGGGGTCGGGCATGTCCTTAGTGTACAGGTACTCAGAGAAGGTCTTCTCTGAGATGTCATCGACGCTGATGCTGCCGTCCTTCACCGCCTGCGCGACATCTCGTATGGCGTGTAGAATCTCCTCTCTTCCGCCGTAGCCGACTGCGATGTTGAAGAAGTACTCGTTGTAGTCCTTGGTCCTGTCCTCGGCATACTGAATCGCGTCCTTGAGATCCTTCGGAAGAAGCTCTCTCTGACCCAGGACCTTGACGTGTATCTTGTGCTTGTGGACGCGCTCGTCGTCCGCGAGCTTCCTGAAGTTCTGAATGAACATGCGCATGAGGTCGTCGACCTCTTGCTTCTCTCTGCCGACATTCTCGGTGGAGAAGGCATACACCGTCAGGATCTTCACGCCAATCTCCATGCACCACTCGAGGATGTTCTCGAGCTTCTCACTGCCTTTCTCATGCCCCTCGGAGACCAGAAGGCCGAACTCCTTCGCGTACCGCCTGTTCCCATCCATGATTATCGCGACATGGTGCGGGACCGGCATGGCTTGAACCTCTTTGAGAAGACGCCTCTCGTAGGCGTTGTAAGCCGTCGATGATATCGCTCTCGTGAGATCGGTTGTCATGCACTCCGACCGCTATTCGCCTCCAATGCGGGGGCGTGATTTAAAGCTATACGTGCCTGAAGTCCTCGGGCAGGCCAGCGCTGTACAGTCCGAGGTCGAAACAGCCGATGGCCGCCACGGCACCGATGGAACCCCGCCGGCCCGTGATCTCGTGGATATGGACGCCACATTCCTTCGCTGCGTGCTCAGCATCGTGGATGGCCAGGATCGTCTCCTTCGCACTGGCCCCGTACTTCACGAGCTTCTTTGGGATGTCGAGGCCTTCGTAGGCCGCAATCGCGGTCTGATCCGAGAACGTGTTCCTGGCGACGAAATCCTTGGCCCAGTCGACTGCATTCGCAACATCCTCGGGTCGCACCGCGAAGCTCACTCCGGTCGATGCGCAGTTCGTGGTCTTCTGAGGAGCGTGCGGATTGAGCTGGACGATCTTATGGGAAAGAAGGATTCCATGCGGCATCTCGCGTCCCAGCTTCAGACCAAGGACCCAAGTTGCACCTTTCTCTTTCGTGTCGGTGTCATCGATGCCGATCACGAGCCTCTTGTGCACCGGGGTCGTGATTCTGATCTCGACCTTCCTACTTCCCCCGACGAGCTCGTCGCTGAGATACTCGACCTTCTCGACTCCCTCCGCCTGAGGCAAGCACGCGCCCACGCCCACACTCGCGCCGGCTAGGCCTATCCATGTCGTCTCCACCTTGCCGTCCTTGACGATGAGGGACCTGAGCGCTTGGCCGCCAGTGTCCCTGGACGCGGGACCGAAGTGGACCTCGCCCTCGCCAATCCGGGCGTCCATAATCAGGGTCGTGCCGACAACCTCGACATGTTCCACGACCCCTCTCGCCCTCAGCCGGTTGACCGCATCCCACTCGACAGGGCCTTGGGCGCAGCATTCCTCCACTATCTTGGCCTTGCCGGCCTTCTCATCCACGAGAGTGATGAGCCTCTTCGAGAACAGAGAGCCGTGCCGCTGCCTTATGTCGGCTGGAGTGAGTATGTTAGCCATCAATCATCAGACTTCCAGAGACTCGCCTGGCTTGAGTATCACTATCTTGACCTTCGACGACTTCTTGGCGAGCCTCTCGAATTCCTTCGGATCCTGCTCGATCAGAGGCCAGGTCCCGTAGTGCATCGGTATTGCGATCTTCGGGCTGATCAAAGCCGTCGCCATGGCAGCCTGTTTTGGGTCCATCGTGAAGAACCCGCCAATCGGTAGCAGTGCGACATCGGGCTTGTAGAGCTCGCGTATGAGTCTCATATCACCGAACACGCAGGTGTCGCCAGCGTGGTAGACCACCTTGCCCGAATCGATGACCATGCCAACCGCCATGGCTGCCGAGAACTCCAGCCCAGGCGCGCCGATGCTGGACGAATGGAACGCAGGGACCATTGTCACCTTGGTGTTCTTGATGACCGCGGTCCCGCCCATATTGAACCCCACGCTCTTCACTCCGGTCTTCTCGAGCCAATCGGACAACTCGACGATCGAGGCGATCACAGCACCTGTCCTGCGAGCAATGTCCACAGCGTCTCCGAGGTGGTCGCTGTGCCCGTGAGTTACGCATATGATGTCGCAATCGACCTCGTCCGCCGACGTCG
>JBASRQ010000222.1:0-5550 GCA_049273895.1 Thermoplasmata archaeon | reverse complement strand
TCAGAGCAGTCAAGTCCCCGACAGCAACGCCGCTCACGAGGGTGAGAACTATCATTCCCAGAACGTCATCTATGACAGCCGCCCCCAGGATGATCTTCGCCTCGAGAGTGTTGATCATGCCCATGTCATCGAGCACCCTGGCTGTGATTCCAACGCTGGTTGCGACCAAAGCTGTGGCAACGAACATCGCCTCTATCGACGAGGCGAAGAGGAAGATCGAGACGAAGTAGCCGAGGACGAACGGCGCCACGACTCCCAGTGTGGCCACGCTGGTCGCTATGAGGCCGACCTTCTTCAGCTCTGAGAGCTTCGTCTCCATTCCGACCGAGAACAGCAGGAATGTCGCACCCAGTTGAGCCAGGACGTCGAAGAAGTTGTCCTCGGACGTTATCAGGCTCAGAAAGGTCGGGCCCAGGATGATGCCTGCAATCAGCTCTCCGGTAACTGCCGGAAGCTTCAGCCTCTCCATGACCTCGCCGCCGAGCTTGGCCGCAAGAAAGGCGACAAATATCAGCAGGAGAGTCTGTTCAGTCTCCAAGACATCCCATCCAAGTACTTGTATCGTTTCTGTCATATTTAATCGTGACAGGAGGCGTCAATCGCTGGGACGTCTTCCGATGTAGGCTGCATGTAGGTGCAACTCTTTACAACTCACACCTGGTCCAGTCAATCGGGATGGTCATGACTGAAAGGACCGTTGCGCGTATGGGGCGCGTATCAAAGCTGACCAGGATACGAGGAGATCGAAATGGGCAAGTGTCGTTCGCAATCATCGCTGTGGTTCTTCTGACGGCCTCGGCCGTGACCGGAACATACTTGGCGAGACAGCAGCTGGATCAAGCAAAGGCAGAGCAAAGGGACAGGCTGCTCGGTGCCATGGACAACGCAATCAACGGCGTCGTCCAGGAGCTAGGACTGTGCGGAGCATCAAGGGCCCAGGAAGTCATGTCAAATTGGGACTCTTTCCCGGTGAACGAGACCGCGATATCAGGGGCATTCTCGAACGAGATGAAGTTCTACATCTCGTCATCCTTCCCTCGCACTGATGGAAAGTTCGCACTCGATGTGTCGAATTGGACCGGTGGCCTCTTCTTCATCGAGAAGAGAACGATCGATCTAGTCGCATCAGACAGCACAAAACCTGGGACGGTGCAGGTCGACGGTGCGCAAATGGAATACTCTAAGCTCCCTTCTCCCTCGGCCGAAACGCTCTCGGAACGGACTGTGGACCCCTACTACGTCGCCCTCGGAAACTTCACTGTGAATGTCCGAGACCGAGATGTCCAGATAAGCAAGCAGGCATCCTTCCAGAGGCCGATAATATCAGCACTGCCGTTCCTCGAGTCGAAGCTGAGGGCATTCGAGTCTGCATCTGATGGTGAGCTCTCAGATCTCGGGCGGCTCATGGGCTACATGCTAAGCACTCTCTGCGAGCTGAGAGTGCTCGAGGGCTATGGACAGCCAATGTACACCGGCTTGAACACCTCGAATATCCTCACCGAGCTTGACGTGTACAGGGCAGTGTCCGTGGGGCTCCTGCTCGAACAAGCCAGGCTGTTCAAGACTGTCGACAGGTCCTTCGCCTCCAAAGTCGAGAGCGTTTGTGGGGGCCAAGGGCTCGGGACCGCTGCAGTCCTCGGCTCGAAGGGCAGGGACCTCGACCCCGCGGAGCTGTTCCTGTGGTTCTTGGGAAAGACCCAGCCGAAGCTGGATCCCCAGGTCATCGTCGCCGAAGCGGTCTTCGGGATCGCAGACCAGCTCGCGCTGAAGTTCATGGACTACATGGGATGGTTGGGCTTGCTGGACACCGCGAAGGGGGTCCTTGACGATGTTGGGAGCACGCTGGACTCCGTAGTCGCCTTCTTCACTGGCGAGGACAAGGCGAAAACCGCAGCAGTCACTTGGATCTCGAAGGCGCTGGCCGCGGCAGGCGCCAATGTGGCGACCTACTCCGAGCTCTTTTCGTCAGGGACCGATTTCGTCCTCCCAATCGCAGAGAAGCAGTACTATGTCGAGGATGCCGGGGGCAACCTGTACCCCGTGTGGGTCGGCAATATCACCGCTCCCGTCGACGTTCCTCAGTACGACATCTTGTCATCAGATGTCTGGAAGGATTTCTACCCCGCTTTCAAAGACTGTCAAGCGAATTTCAGGGCGCTCCTGAAAGACAGCGTGTCCAGGCTAGCCTTTGATCTAGCTGGTGTGGCCGAGCTGGAACTACCAGGGCTTACTGTGGACCCCACCGACAATTCGGATTTGTTCGACTCACTGTCGCTCGGGACAGGTGCCGTTGAGCTTAGAATAGACCCAGCAGCCATTGCGCAGATCGGCAAGGATTTGCCCTTCTTCAGCTCGCAATACGAGCTCGCGCATCGTTTCGCGGAGTTCCTGTCATCCAGGGGCACGCAGATAGTCGACATCGCCGGCCTGAAGGAATCCGTCTACGCCGACATCACGGAATCGATCCTGGCTTCGGCAAGGTATTCTTACATCCCGAACCTCGGCGTTCCGGTCGAGCAGCAGCTGGCAGCGATCGCGAGGAACGATGTCGAGTTCGATTCGTCCTGGGGAGTCGGCTCGTCCGCATCGTCTGCCCTCGAGTCACTGTCTGGGAGACAGTTGGAGAGGATCGCCATGTTGGTGAATCAATCCGTCCTGAGCTCAGGAAGCGGTTTCTGCGGCCCCGTTGTAGACTCTATCTCCGCTATGATATGCCGTGGGGCCGACGGGGTCCCCGGTATCGCGGACATGCTCGAGAAGGAGCTCACTGCGTTCTCCAAGGAGATCCTGCGGCAGAATGATGTTGGAGGCTACAAGCATTCGGTCCATGTCGATATCGACCGGCCATTCGAATTCTGGGACGGGGACAGACGGGCTGCATTGGAAAATGGAAAGATTCTGAACGAGTCTCTTGCGGTGAGCGTGGAGGGCGGCCTCCCGCCCCTCAGAACCATCCCCTTCGACCCCGCTCTCGGATACACCACGCTGGAGAGTCTCTTCCCGACAGACGACCTTCTGGTTCAGATCAAGAGACCGTGGGATTTCGACAGGGGCAAGGGCGAGTATCCTAACGTTCATATGACATCGATATACAACATCAGCGCGGCTCCGTACTCGACGCAATGGACGGTGTCCATCCTGGGCCTGGTGGACCTCAGACTGTCTTCCTCTAATCTGGCCCTCCAGTCGATTCTGGGCAAGCCGGTTACGGAGTCCAGCACGAGAGCGCGAATAGATATCTCTCTTCCCATCGTCGTGCATTCTGCCTGGCCTCTCCAGGACGTCGAATACAACCCCTCCAACACTGCGCTCAAGGACGGGCTGGCGGTCGCTCAGGACTTCTTTGACAAGGTATGGGACGAGCTGGAGCCGGTTTTCGGCTGGGTCAAGGACGGGCTCGAGCGGATTTACAAGTTCGTGACGCAAGCCTTCGAAGTCCTCGCCAGCTTCGCGACCAAGGTGATCAAAGTGATATCATCCGCCCTCCAAACGATGGTCGAGACGCTCCAGGAATACATCCAGAAGATCGCGGATTCGGCGCTCGCGAGGGCAGTCAAGGTCTTCATCGACCTTTTCGGCAGGGTCGAGTTCCGAGTCTCGTTGTACGGATTCACGTTGATCGTCCAGACGGACGTCCCGGATCTTCTCTATAGGCACGGTGACGACCTCCTGAGAGTCATGGTGTGCACCGACCGGCTGGGCCCTGGGATAACCTTCGGTATCAGGATAGCCAGGCTCAGCGACGGGAGCTATGACGTAGTAGCAAACGGCACGATCGCATTGAGGAAGGCGACTGTAGAGGTCATGGTCGACCCTCTCATGCACATCCTGAGGCGGTTCGTGGAGGTCCACTGCACGGCGAAGACTTGGGGCATGGACTTCTTCATGCCGGAGGTCGAGCCCTACGAGCTCGCTGGGGTCAGCACCGCGGACCTCCCGGGCGTAGGTGCGTTCCTGTCGAACATCCCGATCCCGGTCCTCGGCTTGTCCGCTTCAATCGAGGCGGGAATGCAGCTGAAGTACTCGCCTCCCTTCCCGACCGATGTCGTCGTGAACGAGTTCGAGTCGAACCCTATCGGAGAGGATTCCGGCAGGGAATGGGTGGAACTCTACAATCCTCTTGGAAAGCCGAAGTGCGTCGATGGTTGGTCGATCGAGACAGTCCACGGAAAGAACAGCACGATGAGAATCGACGGCACAATCCCTGCCCGTGGCCTTATGGTCTTCACATTCCCCGAGACCTCGCTGGACAACGGCGAGCCCGGCGATCCATTCAACGACGGTGACGCTGTCGTTTTGCTCGACGCCGCGGGAGCCACTGTCGACATCACGCCGATGCTGCGGGATGTCTACAACGACGACAGGACCAATCAGAGAAGCTGGGACGGAGGACCGCGATGGGTGTTCAAAGAGGGGAGCATGGGGAACTCCAACGGAGTCCCTGTGCTGCTCGCGACCTCGGACTTCATAGCCAAGGCGCTCTTCGAGGCGTTCAAGGAGGCGTTCCTCGAAACGCAGCTCCAGGAGGTCTCGGCGTCTCTGGACTTCGTGGTCCTTTTTGCCAAGCGGGTGCTCAACAACTTCATCGAGAACCTGCTCTCGCTGGTGGGCGAGGTCATCCACGAGGTGATATTCTTCATAGAGGTGGCCCTGAGCGATGCTTCGGGAACGGCCGGCATCGGCTTCAGAGCCTCGTTCATCGTGACTGGTGAGGCGGTCGTGGACCTACTGAGGTGGCTCATCCATTCCTTCGCAACTCTTGTCGTCAACCTCGGAAGGGCCAGCTGTCCCATGGCGTATCCGGCATTCCCCAAACCTGTCTTCTCGGGGATGTTCCTGAGCTTCGACGTACTGTTCGAGGTGGGCCTGCCGAAACTGACCCGGCTGCTTGGAGCCGTCGGCAATCTGGAGCAGAGGTTCACGCTCGCTCTGTCGATCTCCCCCAACATCCCCGCTCTGGGGAAGCTGGTCGGGAAGAACTGGGGCAACTGGAGCATCGAGTTCGGCGCGTGCGTCGAGCAAGTTCCCAAGGACTTCGTCAGCGGGATGCTAGCGACCAACACTGGGAAGTTCGTGGATTTCTGGCTCCTCAAGGGCGCGATATATGGCCTTTGAGAACTCGCAAAAGAAATAAATCCGCAGGACGCAT
Organism: Thermoplasmata archaeon; assembly: GCA_049273895.1. Classification (GTDB taxonomy): domain Archaea; phylum Thermoplasmatota; class Thermoplasmata; order UBA10834; family UBA10834; genus COMBO-56-21. The sequence continues at coordinate 401 of JBASRQ010000222.1, read as the reverse complement.
GAGCTGTCCGAGAATCAATGGTCGTCTCAATATCCAGTATACTTGATCAGCTGCTGTCAGAGGTCTGGTTCGAGCTAACCTTCCTGCTGGTCGTTTCGCTCTTCTCTAGCTTCCTGTTCGCGCGGTTTGGGCAGCCAAAGGTCATCGGCTATATCGTGGTCGGCGTGGTGATTGGACCGAGCGTCCTCAACATCATCAAGCAGCCTACTGGAACGGTCTCGCCCCTGCCAGAGGTGGTGCTCATGCTTGCGCAGCTCGGGTCGATCATACTGCTGTTCATGGTGGGCCTGGAGTGCGAGCTGAAAGAAGTCTACACGAAGAGGTCGATATCGGTCGCGGTGGGCGGAGTGATCCTGCCGTGGATCATGGGGTTCCTCGTCGCCGATCTGATGGGATACGGT
>JBASRQ010000213.1:0-14351 GCA_049273895.1 Thermoplasmata archaeon | reverse complement strand
GGAGATGTGCCCGAGAAGGAGCTGAGAGAGGCTGGTTCAGTCGAAGTATTCCGAGACGTTGCCGATATGGTCGAGTGGCTCAAAGACATGCTGCGACTGTCTTGAATCACAAAAGGAAATTCTGGATAGGAGACTCTGCAGTTCTTGATGGATAAAAAGCTCATCGGGGTCTGACGTCAAGAAGCTTCAGGACACCCTCGTCTCGTATTCCAAGCATCGTTTCATCCGCAGACTCGCCCTCGCCCGTGGGAACGATCGTCTCCATGTTCCTCTCTAGGAGCGCCAATTCCCTCTGGCTCAGAGTCCTCGGGTCAAGGGGAACGAGCAAGATGCAGTCGTTCGTGACCACGATATCTCTCAGCTGGTTCATGAATTGGAGCATGCGGTCATACGTGTTCAGCGTTATCAGGTACTCCAGCCCGTCGAGAACGACCGTGGTTTTCACCTGGCTCTCGACGAATGCCCTTATATGGCCCATCAGGATGCCGATTGCTGTTGGATTAATGCGCCCCTCCCCAACGATGTTCGTAAGCCATAGGACTCTGCAGCAACCTATCTCCTTCTCGCTGAGCAGCTTCTTCGGGTAGTCACGCGTGATGATGAGAGCCGTGTATCCGGATGAGAGCGATTGGTCCAGTAGCTCGAATGTCATCTTGGGCTTTCGCTCTTCGATCAAGTAGACGTTGCTCGGCTTTGGCTCAAAACCAAAGCCAACAGCTGAGTTGCCAGCTGATGACACTGCCGCATCCCATCCGTGCTGACAGATATGACTAGCGTCTTTATATAATACTGTTGTCCAGGTTCCGCTCCAATGAAAGGCAACAGTGCACAGGAAGCTCTTGGCATTGGAGGTCGTCACAGTCTCGAGCAGAACACCCTGATCCTGTCGTCGCCGACCTCTCCCCAATGGCAATTCTCGCAGTCGGCAACGGTCGCCGCACTCCTCATGTCGAAAAAACACGGAGCCACGAAGAACTTGGTAACACCAGCGCATATGACTCTGGATTTCCTGTCGACCACACTCCCGCGAGGGCATCGCTCGCAATCGTTAGCCCCCACCGGTTTCTGCTCTCCTAGATCGCATGTGGTCAGGAACAGCTTGTGCATCTTCTGAGTCATACGGCGGCCCTAGATAGATTCGCGCGATGATAGCATTTGCTTCGAAATATCGGTCGGCGAAGGAGTTTGCGGATTTGCGCTTCCTACGGTTCTGGCCGCAGCTCCACGCCTAGGTTGACCATCTCCGCCTTGAACCTCTTGATGACGGCTCGATACTCTTTGGTCGGCCTGCGGGCATCTGCGTCCCAGCACTCGTACAGGCTCTTTCCCAGAGGTGGCGCGGAGAGCTTTGACTCATACTTGGCCAGCAGCTTCAGCACGATCTCGTTCGCATCCGACCTCTTCATGCCAGCAACGGCGTGACCCACCTCGGCAGAGATCCTGGGCTCCACAGGGGTAGTTCGGTCCTCGTGCTTGTTGGTCGCCACGCCAAGCGATTCGATGGACAGCCCGGAGGCGACGGCAGCTGTGACGGCGGCCGAAGTCTCGTACAGCACCATCGGTGTGCACGGGCCAGCCGTTGTGTAGTTCAGGTTGATGCTGAGCAAGTGAGTGTTTCTGCTGATGGCCTGCCCCATCGTGCTGATCACCCACAGCATGTCCCGTGAGCTGCTCGCTACATATCTCAGATGTATTGTGAACGGGAGGAGCCAGGAAGACTGATACGTGAGTATGCCCATCATGTGGTGCGCAACGTTGGACACCGCGGTCCCCTCAGGACCTCCGGAGTATCCTCCCAGAAGAGGACCGAAGCACATCCCTATCGGTCCGCCCATTGAGAGGGCCACCGCAACCTTGTTCAGCCTGGCGAAGTCCACCTTCATAGGATCCATGCAGCATATCATGTATCCGTCAGATGGGCGCATGCCGAACCTGGGATGCAATGCAGCCGCGAACGCGATATCGGACTCAGCGGTTGCGAGGGAGTTCATGATCGGGATTCCCTGGCGCCCGACTCTGTTACATGATTCGCGAGCCAGTACGGCGTTTCTCTGTGCAGCGAGCACCTCAAGCGGGGAGGCGGGCCTCACCCTCATGCCTCCAACCCTCGTTATTGCGGGCGTGGTGATGGCATTAGTCTCGGGAATCTCTGCGTATCCTTCGACGAGGGTTAGGAATGACTTGTCGCTCGAGCATGGGCCGCCACCCGCTCCGAGCAAGCACCAAGGAGGAGTCTTGTCCTCGATCTTCCTGTTCACGAGGGCCTTCCTGTCCCTCCCCTCACCGAAATACAGCTTCGAGGGCGCGTTCCTGAGCTGTTCCTTGATCTCGGCCTCACTGTAGGAAATCACCCTGCCACTGGTGGTGCAATATGCCCCGACGTCGAGCAGAAGCTCAATCCCAGCCTCGAAGACCTCATCAGCCATCGAGTTGTCGCTGGGAATCGGGTTGTCAGGATCGAACTTGATCTTATGCTCCCTCACCTTTTCCATCACTTTGGGAGAGAAGAGTCTCAACTGATAGTCTGTCTCACTCATCGGCTTGCCATTCAGCGCCTTCTCCATGACATCTAGCAACTGGACCAAGGGCTCACCTTCCCTTCGCGAACTTGGTGGCCAGCTTCACCGCCTCGACAGCAGTCATCCCACAGCCGTCGGCACCGATTTCCTTCGCCCACTCTTTGGTCGTCGGGCCGCCGCCCACGAGGACCGCGTACTTCTTCCTGTCGCCGGAGGAGACCAGATAGTCCACGATATCCTTCTGCGAGCCGATCGTGCTGGACATCAGTGCGGAGGCCCCGATGATCTTCGCGCCGGCTTTCTTCGCCTCATCGACAAATGCTATTGTTTTCACATCTACGCCGAGGTCGACGACGTTGAACCCGCCAGCCATTAGCAAGCTCGATACGATGTTCTTACCAATCTCGTGCACGTCCCCCTGGACGGTCCCGATGACCACTGTGGCTTTCGTTCCCTTTGATCCTTTCGGAATCAGCGGAAGAAGAAGCGCCAGACCTGACTTCATCGCCTCGGCAGCGAGCATCAGCTCTGGCAAGTAGATCTCCATCTTCTCGAATTTTCCCCCAATCTTCTCGATGGATGGAACGAATCCTTTCTCGATTGCCACGAGCGGATCCATCTTTGCCGCGATCGCCGCCTTGGCTGCGTTCACTGCTGCCGACGAGTCATACCCCAGAATTGCATTCTGCAGATCCTTTAGAATCTTGTCATCGCCCATTGCCCCACCTTGCCAAGCCACGAGATTCGACGCTGTGGCACAGAACTGTCGGGGAATCTGCTGACCCCTACTTCAACCTTCTTCAATTGGGTTGATATGGACATTGCCCGGAGACATACTGACTGACAGTCTTAATGCGGGTTTCTTCCACCAAGAAAGGAAGTTGACACCCGGTGATTCGGTCTGGTAAAGCTTTTATGACAGAGAACTGCTAAGTGGTCTTGGGCACCGGACAGAAGCCTCTCTGGCCAGAGCATTTCCTTCCCCCTACGGAGTCGAGGTCTTCATGGTTTCAGAGATTGACACGGAATCACTGATTGCTGGACTCTCAGACGGCGTGTTCGTTTGCTCGAAAGACGGGGACATCCTCTATTCGAACCCTGCTTTTTCAGAGATCCTTGGATACACTGCGGACGAGCTCAAGTCGAAGAACATTGCAAAGGATCTTGCTGAGAGGAACCTAGAGTGGAAAGCCATGATCTCGCTCCTGGAGCAAGGTGGTGTTGTGGAGGACTACGAGATCAGATTCAAGAAGGCTGACGGAAGCATAGCCCATGCGTCGATATCGGCCTCTTATATCCGGGACACACAAGGAGTTCTTACTGGCATAGCTGTTGTTCTCAGAGACATCACGACGAGGAAGGGGGTCGAGAACGAGCTGAGAGAAAAAGCGTACCGAATAGACGTCATGAACAAAATCGCGAAAATCGCGGCGACAGAAAACGACGTCCGTAAGCGGTCGTTGGTCGGCATTTCCGGGGAGCTGCGCAAGCTGCTCAATTTCGAGTTGCTCACAATCGGGATAACAGAGGAGAACGGCAGGCATGTCGAGGTAGTCGCACCTGACCTTGAGGGCGCACCATCGGCCAAGTCCTTGGGACTCGTCACGTTTGATGGGAGCATTGTTGAGAAACTCAAACTCAGTCGAAGTCCGCTCGTGTCTGGCAAGGATGCCGGTAGGAGACTTTTCTCCGAGCTCGCCGTGATGGACGCAAGTCGTTTCTCCTCCATGCTTTGTGTCCCGTTGGTAAGCCGAGGAAGGATCGTCGGTTCTCTCAATATCCTCCACTCAAAGCCAAACGAATACAATCTCGAAGCATCGGACGTGCTCCAGACGGTCGCAGACCAAGTGGCAGGCCTCATCGACAACATGGCTCTGCTCAACTCACTCGAAAAGAAGATAAGACTCCAGGATGCGCTCGTCTCGACCGCAGTCGAGCTCCAGAAAGCCATCACGACGCATCAGATCTATGCCTCCATTGCCAGCAGCATTCGTGAAATCGTCGACTACACTGAACTGTCATTCTACATGGTGGACTGGTCAGAGAAGATGATCTTCCCAGTCTATGCGGTTGGAAAATACGCGGATGAGGTGATGGCGGAGGCCGGGCCGGTCGACGAGGGAGTTGTCGGAGTCGTGGCAAAGACAGGGAAGGCAGAATTCATGGATGACGTTGACTCCGATCCGCGAGTCGTGTCAATTCCCGGCGTGCCTGATGAACACGACGCGATGCTCGCGATACCCTTGACAGGAAGCGAAGGAGTCATCGGAGTCCTTGAACTCTACAGGCCTCGGGGGAACGTATTCACCAAGAGCGATCTCGAAGCGGGGAAGCTTTTCGCGCAGCAGGCCTCGGTCGCTCTCTCGAACGCCCAAGTGCTGACGAGGCTCCAGGACGCCAAGAAGGAGATAGAGATGCTCAACGATCTCATGTTCCACGACATCAACAACTTCAATTTCGCCACTCTGAACTACGTCCAGATGGTCGTGAACAGCAAAGATGTTCCCTCAGAACACAAGGTAAATCTGGAGCGGGGGCTCCATCTGATAAGACAGACCGCGGAGCTGATCGAGCATGTCAAGAAGCTGACGAAGATAGGAGTGATGGATCCAAAGGATTTTGTCCAGATAGACCTCTCGCAGGTGCTGAGGAAGATCGTCTCGGGGCTTGAGAACTCATTCCCCGGACGGGGGATCAGCGTCACTCTAGAAGTGCCAGACTCATGCAAAGTCTTGGCGAACAGGCTGATTGAGGAGCTGTTCGTGAACCTGCTGTCAAACTCGGTCAAGTACGACCCACACCAGGAAGTCGAGATCGACCTGGCTTGCGAGAGAGTTGTCGAAGAGGGAAAGGGCTTCTGGAGGGTGTGCATCGATGACCGAGGAACCGGTGTCCCGGATGAGAAGAAACCTCTGCTCTTCCAGAAGTACGTCAGGCTGAAACCGGATCCGAAGACCCCGGGCACAGGGCTTGGTCTGTCAATATGCAGGGCGCTCACTGACAAGTTCGGAGGGCGCATCTGGGTGGAAGACCGAGTCCCGGGCAAGAGCGAGCTAGGAGCCAGATTCTGCGTAATGCTACCGGCCGCGAAAGAAGTCGAGCAATGATCCCGCTCCACCCCGTGCCTGATCAGGTCAGGATTCTCGCGCATCTTCATCAATGCCTTCCTTTTCGAGAAGTACGCCACCATCGAATGACGGAAACGAACGAAAATCAATGGGAGTTCCCTCAATTTCGTTTCATAGAATGCGCAGTTGTTTGAACAAAATCCCACGGAAAATTCGCAAAGTAGCAATGTTCATATACCATTGGCTTCATTCTGTGTTTCATCCTGCCAGTTCCTGCTGCAAAAGCTTCTGCCAGCAGGCAGGAACGGGCGCACGAGAACCGCGCAAGAACTCTGCGCGATTCTGCGGCGAGGGATGCAAACAAGAGCTGGAAGTGGGGGAACAAATTTGCAGAAGAGAGTTCTGAAAATTCTGTCAATGTGCGCAGTGATAATCAGCGTGACCGTTCTATCGATTCCAATCGCGGGAGTATTGGGAGTCGTTGGAAATGTGCAAGCCCGAGAAACCGTGCTCAGGATTGGGTTCATGCAGAAGGTCGATAGTCTGAATCCATATGTGGGTCTGAACGACGCTTCATACATATTCTACGGTTTGGTCTATGATGCAATGAACGTCATTGACAACCAGATGAACCCGACCCCGGACCTAGCGACTGGCATATGGGCTGTGCCGACTTCGGATCCTGAGATGCAATTGAGCGGGGAACCCTATGGATCGGTGTGGCAATACAACCTCACCGACAAGGCCACATGGCATGATGGAGAACCGTTCACCGCAGATGACGTCGTTTGGAACTTCAACCTGAACGCCGAAAACTACGAAGTAATTTGGTCATACCAGCCATACTCCTTCTATATGAAGGATGCCGTGAAGGTCGACGATTATACGGTCAGAGTGCATTTCTACGACAGGGTGACGGAGGATTCGATCCCAGTTTCGTACGCATACCTGATCTCAATCCCGATGCTTCCAAAGCACAAAATGGAATCGTTGACACCAGAAGACATTATGCTCAACTGGACCGGAGTATTCGATGGAAAGTTCCCGATAGTCGGCACCGGCCCGTTCACAGGCACGAAGAACATAAACAAGGAACAGATAGCGGGAAATCACATCACGCTCGTGAAGAACAAGAACTATTTCTGGAAGGACACGAAACCCGGTTCTCCGTATATCAAGTTCGACAAGCTCGTGATGTACTTCTATGATGAGACGACTGCGATGACATATGCGCTTGAGAACAATGAGCTAGACGTCGCGGCGTTCCCGCCTCAAGCATACAAAAATATCAAGAGGGACGTTGACTCAGGTTCTTTGACGAACATCACGACTTTCGATGGCCCGAAGATCACACAGTACTGGACCGAGGTGGCAATCAATGAGAATCTGTCAGGGCCTAACCCGTCGAGGCTGGACCGCAACATAAGGACAGCGATGGCGATGGCAACGAACAAACCATACATCGTATCGCAGTACTATCTGGGCCTCGCTGAGCCGGCCACCACCATCATTCCGCCGATCAACAAATACTGGCACTACGAGCCGAACGCGACTGAGAAGATCCCGTATGATCTCGATGCCGCTCGGAGCCTGTTGACGGCGTCCAATTATGTGGACACGAACGGCGACGGAATACGAGAATGCCTTGCGAATAGCTCGGCTGTGATCAACAACTATGTGCCCGAAGGAACGCGTCTGGTCTACGACATGATAGTCAGGAGAGAATACCCAGAGGAGAAGGACATAGCGATGTACCTGCAGGACGTCTGGGGCCAGATCGGCATTAAGGTCAACTACAGGACAGTCGACGAGGCTGAGTTGAGCGCTGAGGCTTATGCCTACGAGTATGACACAATGATCTGGTACTGGAGTTCGGATATCGACCCCAACTACCAGCTATTCGTCCAGACGGAGAATGCCTGGTCCGGATGGAACGACAACATGTACAGTAACGCGTCATACGAGCAGAACTATTTGGAGAGCGTAGAGGAGCTCAACACGGCGCAGAGAAAAGTCTATGTAGACAACTGCCAACGGATCAACTACGAAGACTGCTACTACATACTCCTGGCATATGTGTACCAAACCTATGCCTGGAGGAACGACACGTTCAGCGGATGGGGTGACTGGGCCGCGGACCCAGGCAGAAGCGTCGACAACTTCTGGATGGGCAACCCGCTCTACTTCGACCTAGTTCCATTGAACGCAGCTGGCGGCGGCACGGCGATCAGCTGGGTAGTTGTCGCAGGGGTGGTCGCAGTCGTCGCCGTTGTTGTTGTCGTTCTCGTCCTCCTCAGGATGAGGGGGAAGAAGAAGGAATCTGTCAGTGGCGAGAGCCCGCTCGGCGACTGAGCTCAAAACCCATTGGGCCCGGAAACGGGCCCTCATATCCACTCTCTCAGGAGAGAAGCTGCGCGCTTGTGATAGTAGCAAGCAAATAGGGGACTGGATATCGGGCATCGGAAAGGCGTGCTTTGATCCGATGAGGAAGAACAACCACTGACGAGACGGAGGAACAATCCCATGGAAATGCGGTCGTATCTGGCGAGAAAAACCGTCTACCTTGTGATCACGCTCTTCGCGATCATAGCGTTCAACTTCTTCTTGTTCAGAATCCTGCCTGGCGGTCCTGAGAACGTTCTTGTGCCGAAAGGTGGCGGGGGCAGCGCGCTAATCAAGGAATTGATCAGACATAAGTTCCATCTCGACGACCCGTTGTCCCAGCAGTTCCTGATATACATCGGGCAGGTATTCACCCTGGATTTCGGCATAAGCGCGTCCAGGTGGAAAGGAGAGAGCATAACCGCGGGTCTGCCCACCCCTATCATCAACACCCTCTTGCTGGTCGGGACCGGCACGGCATTGGCGATCTGGTTGGGCGTTTCCCTTGGCAGGTTCGCCGCATGGAGGAGAGGCAAGCCTGCGGACACGGTCGGGATGGCGTTCGCCCTAACCTTTTACTCGATGCCGACTTTCCTTTTTGCCCTCGCGATGCTGATGGTGTTCTCCGGAGAGCTGAAGTGGTTCCCGCTCAGCGGAGCATACGGGAGGGGGTACGAGGACATGTCGATTCTGGAGAAGATTGCCAGCAGGCTCTATCACATGGTGCTGCCGGTGACCGCGTTCACGATCGAGGTGATGGCCGAGTACGCCCTGATCATGAGGAACTCGCTTACGGATGTTCTGACGGAAGACTATATAGTAACCGCCAGGGCGAAGGGACTCTCCAACAAAGCCATACTCCGCGACCACGCGATGAGAAACGCGATGTTGCCCGTTGTTACCGTCGCTGCAATCAGCATCGGCTGGGTCCTCGGCGGCGACATCATGGTGGAGCTTGTGTTCTCGTATGAAGGCTTAGGACTGCTCACGTGGGAAGCCGTCAATCTCAGGGACTTCCCGCTGCTTCAGGCGATATTCCTCATCATGGCCATAGTCGTGCTGATCGCGAACTTCTTGGCTGATATCCTTTACATGTATCTGGACCCAAGGGTCAAGGTCTAAGGGGCGGTCGAATGGCAGGTCACACCATGCTGTGGAAGGGATGCGATCCAAGGCCAGCAGAGGATAGCCGCCCGCAATCAGCTGGGAGGGATCTGATTGCGCCAGTTTTCATTCTCATCTTGTTCCTGACGCCGACATTGGGGTTCTTGGCAGTATCGCCCACCCGAGAGGGCCCTCAAACGAGCGCTTGCCTCGCAATGGCCGACCCAGTCGCGAACGCGGGTCCTGACCAGGTCCAGTGGTACGGCAACCTCACGGTACTCGACCCGTCCGGAACGACTTCGGACTACAGGCCCGCCGAACTGAACTACAACTGGACTATCGAGGACAACGGAACGCATTACATCGTCGGTCATGGCTTGAAGAAGGTTCCGTACAGGTTCTCAACCACGGGTATCTATACCGTCAATCTCACGGTGACCGATCCATTGAACAGGACTTCGAGCAATCGAACGGTGGTCACTGTGATCCCGAAGGCTGAGCTCGGGTCTAACAGGAGATTGTTCGAGGGCAAAGATTCATTGAACATCTCGTTCGACGGATCCAACTCCGAACCCAAGAGCCTGATACGCAACTACACATGGACGATAATGAAAGGCGACAAGTTGTTGAAGAATGCGACCGGCCCTCTCCTGCAGTACACTTTCACGAAGGCTGGCAACTACACAGTCACTCTGACCGTAGATGACTCTCACGGACTATCGGGCACACGGTCGGTCAGCGTCAACATAGTTGGGAAGCCGAGCTTCTTCGTGGCGCATTGGTTCTTCACGTTCGTAGGGCTGCCAGTAGTTCTGGTTGTCGCGTACATAGTTTTAGCCAGATGGCGCAAGGGCTCAGGAATAATAACGAAGACCGATGTGGAGAAGGCGAGGCTGCAGTGGAAGGTCTTGAAGAAGGACTGGAAGATCTTCAGGTCAAACAGACTCGGCTTCGCGGGTCTGATAGTCCTGATGATGTTCCTCGCCATGGCGATCCTCGCACCTGTCCTGGCGACGGTCCCGCACCCTGACAAGCATCAGGAACCCAACGTTCCTAACCCGATCGATCCGAGGAACCTGCCACCGCTTCAGCAGAATCCGCTGCATCCATCCCTGAAGAAGTCGATATACACGAACTGGACGCATCCTCTTGGGACAGACCACAAGGGACAGGACATCTACAGCTTGACGCTCTACGGGGCGAGGGCATCCCTCATTGTCGGCGTCGTTGCAACAGCCATCTCAGTGATCCTCGGAACGCTCATCGGCCTGGGCGCAGGATACTTCGGGAGAATCACGGACGAGGTCTTGATGAGGGTCACGGACTTCTTCCTCGTGCTGCCCTGGTTCCCGCTCATGATCGTAATGATGGCCATCCTCGGCCAGAAGTTCATATGGGTGGTCGTGGTCATCGGAATCACGAGCTGGCCGTCGACGGCCAGAGTGGTGAGATCTCAGGTCCTCACCGTGAAGGAGAGGCAGTTCATCGTCAGGGCGCAGGCTGTGGGCGCCAGCGACGGGCATATCATAAGGACTCATATCCTGCCGAACGTGCTCCCGCTGATATTCGCAAACACCGTGCTCCTGATCGCGATAGCGATCTTCTCAGAATCGTTCCTGGACTTCTTCGGCCTCGGCGACCCGAGCGTCATCAGCTGGGGCTCCATGCTCGAGTCCGCCTACCTGCAACAGGCGTTCAAGGCGGGAGCGTGGTGGTGGATAGGAGCACCAGGCGTCGCCATCGTGTCAATGGTTCTGGCGTTCTCCCTGGTGGGATATGCCGTCGACGATGTGCTCAACCCGAAGCTGAGGAGGCGCTGAGGGCCGCCGGTAAAAACCTCTTTCGCTCTCTTCGATTCTACAGTCTGCGGGATACTGGACTCCGAAGGATGTCTGGAGGGCAAGAGGTTACAGGAGGAGCTCAGACTACGACTTCTTCTCGCTCGCTGCCAGCTGGGCCTGCCTCTTCCTGTAGTATGTCAAGTAGCCCATGGCATATCTGTCCTCGCCCCAGAACAGTTTGGAGGCCTTGAGCGCCACCTGCATGTTCGGGTCGTTGGGGTTGCCAATGAAGCATGTCATGCCCTGGCCAGCGCAAAGCAGCATGAAAGAGGCGTTCAGGGCAGGCCTCTCAGGCAACCCGAACGAGACGTTGCTCAGTCCCACGGTAGTGTTCACGGCCAACTCCTCAGCACAGATTCTGATCGTGTCCAAAGTGGCCTTTGCGCCTGTCTCGCCTGTGCTGCATGCCAGCGCGACGCAGTCGATTATGATGTTCTTCCGGTCGAGCCCATGCTTCTCAGCCTTCTCTATGATCTTCCTCGCGATCTGGACCCTCTTTTCGGAGGTTTGCGGGATGCCGGCATCATCAATGCACAGACCGACGAGGGCGGCGCCGTATTCGGCCGCTAGCGGAACCACGACATCCATCCTCTTCTCTTCGCCAGTCGTCGAGTTGATTCCAGGCCTACCCTTGACATTCTTCAAGGCCGCCGCAAGGACGTCGGGGTTTGATGTGTCGATCCAGAGTGGAACTTCAACCGCGCCCTGAACGATCCTGAGCGCCTCCAACATCGCGTGTTTCTCATCAATCCCTGGAACGCCAACATTGATGTCGAGGACGTCCGCACCGTTTTGGACCTGCTTTTTCGCCTCGCCCTCGAGAATGTCAAATTCGCCTGCCTTCAACTTTGCAATCAGTTCCTTCCTGTTGGTCGGGTTGATCCGCTCACCGACGATGACCGGCGTTTTGCCAGCTCCTATCTTGACGACCTTTCCAGTTCCTCTGAGTTCAATCACGGGCACAACTGCACAAGGCATTTTCTATGCCTCCTTCGAAGGAGGGAACGCCTTTTCATTCAAAAACCTTGCGACCCCATCTCCCACATGAGATTGCAGTCCGCTCCCCAAACACATGCGAACCCCGAACGACATTTCAGTTGATGCTGTTTGCTGCAACTTCTGAGAATGGGGTCGTTCGTTTTCTTTGACGAGCGGAGGCTCTGCGATTTAACGAAACCTTAATTAGGGAGGCGAGTATGCCGAATCAATCTGAAGCGGAAAAAGCGTTCGTCCAAGACATCATCGGTTCTTTTTCCGAGACAGAACCAGAGGGATTGGATCCCGAAGGAAAGCTATTGGGGGCAAACCAATGGAAGATGCAGTAAAGCGGCTGAAGGACGCCGTGATAAACTACGAGATGGAAACAATCGCTGACTTGGCAAAGCAGGCACTGAAGGATGGCGTTGACCCACTCGTCGCCATTGAGAAAGGATTGGCGGAAGGAATCAAGACTGTCGGTGAGAGGTTCGGCAAGGGAGAGATCTACCTGCCCGAGCTGGTCATGGGCGCAGAGGCAATGAAGTCCGCGTTGGCTGTGCTCGAACCCGCTGTTCCTAAGGGAAAGCACAGGTCGACTGCGGGCAAGGTCCTCATCGGGACTGTCCAGGATGACATACACGAGATCGGCAAGAACCTCGTGGCTACGATGCTGTCCTCTAACGGCTTCGAGGTCGTGGACCTGGGAGTCAATGTCCCGTCCGCAGACTTCGTCAAGAAAGGTGAGGAGATCAAGCCCAACATCGTTGCGATGTCGGCCCTCATGACGACGACCATGCCGAGGATGGCAGAGGTCATAACCCCACTCAAGAAGAAGAATAAGGCCATCAAGGCCCTCGTAGGCGGAGCGCCGGTCACAGACACATACGCCAAGGAGATCGGCGCAGACGGCTACAGCGGCGACGCATCTGGCGCAGTAGATGTTGCCAAGAGATTGGTCAGGTGAGGTCAGATGGCCTTTGGCATAAAGCGGGGCGTCCGCTTCCAAATACTCAGCGAGAGCGATCTGGACAGGATACACTGGGGCACTCTCCACATACTGGAAAAGGTCGGGGTTCAAGTCGACAGTGTGGCCTGCAGAAAGCTGCTCAAGGACAATGGTTGTGAAGTTGACGAGAAGACAAGGATAGTCAGGATACCATCCCACCTGGTCGAGGAGGCGCTGGCAAAGAAGAAGACATCGATAACGCTGGCCGCCAGAAACCCGAAGTACGATGCGAAGCTGGACATGAATCACAGCTACATGACCGCGAACGGCAATGGCGCGGTCGCGGTCGACTTCGAGTCCGGCAGAAGAAGGCCGTCTACGAAAGAAGATCTCGTGAAATCCTCGAGGATCATCGACTATCTGCAGAACATCCATATTCACTGGCCGATGGTTAGCTCCACGGATCAGCAGCCATCGGTCGTGCATCTCCATGACCTCGATGCTTCACTGAACAACACCGAAAAGCACGTGATGTACGAGACGGGCGTTACGCTCTCTGATGCGAGAACATTGACAGAGATGGGGTACGTCGCAGCCGGCGGCGAAAAGGAGTACAGAAGGCGACCTATTACCTCCTGCCTGCAGTGCACCTACGCTCCACTCCAGCATGACGCGGGCGTCATGGATGCGAGTCTCTATTTCGCAGAGAAGGGCGTGCCTCTCGTGTTCTTCGGGATGCCGCAACCGGGCGCAACTGGCCCCGCCACGCTCGTCGGATCTCTGGTCGTCGGCAACGCTGAGGTGTTGAGCGCGCTCACGATGACCCAGCTGTCCACTCCGGGCGCATCGGTCATATACGGAATGGGGAACGCCCCTCTCGACATGAAGACGACCATCAGGGCAGGCGGCAGCCCAGAGCATGCGATCTCATCTGCAATGGCCACTGAGCTCGCACACTACTACGGCATGCCCTCCTGCGTCGGTGTGTCCGCAACCGCGAAGGAGCCGGGGGATCAGGCTGTGATGGAGTACTACACGGGCTGCGTAGGTCCTATGCTGGCAGGCGCCGACCTCATGTGCGGCGTCGGCTTGCTCGAAGACTCGAGCTGCCTCTACCTAGAACAGATTGTCATCGACGACGAGATCGTCGGTGCGATTGGCAGGTTGGTAAGGGGTGAGTGGGCCAATGACGATACGATGGCCCTGGACGTCATCGAGAAGGTGGGTCCCGGCAAGAATTTCCTTGCCCAGAAGCACACGATGCAGTTCCTGAGGACCGATCACTTCATGCCCAACCTGATCGACAGGCGATCGTTTGACGCCTGGTCGCAAGACGGATCGAAGTCCTTGGTCGACAGGGCGAGGGAGAGAACTAAATGGATCCTTGAGAACCACAGGGTCCCGCCGCTCGAGAATAGTGTCCAGAAGAGGCTGGACGAAGTGATCGAGAAGGCCAAGAAGCCGATGTGGGGCGGGGAATCGAAGACGCGCTGAGACTCTCATGGGCCGGGAA
>JBASRQ010000200.1:0-3524 GCA_049273895.1 Thermoplasmata archaeon | reverse complement strand
TCAGGAAACCGCGGTATACTATCCCCTGGCCCTCTGATGTATCGATAGTAACCTCCTGACCGGTCTTCAGAGCCTTGGAGCCGTTCCCTGTTCCGATTATGCAGGGGATCCCCAGCTCCCTGGAGACGATTGCCGCATGACATGTCCTTCCTCCTCTGTCAGTCACGATAGCAGAAGCGATCCTCATTATCGGCTCCCAGTCAGGATCGGTCTTGTCAGTGACGAGGACCTCACCCTTTCTGAAATCGGAGATCTCGTATGCGCTCTCGAGCACCTTCACGGTTCCTCTGCCGATCTTGCTCCCGACCGCCTCGCCGCGAGCGAGCATCTCCCCTTTCTCCTCGAGAACGTAGGTCTCGAGCACGTTTTCCAGCTTGACGGAGTGAACGGTCTCTGGCCTAGCCTGGAGGATGTACAGCTCGCCAGTGATGCCATCCTTGGCCCATTCGATGTCCATGGGCTTCTTGTAATGGTCTTCGATGATGCATGCCCACCTGGCGAGCTTGACTATCTCTTGGTCCGTGAGCACGAACCTCTGTCTGTCGGTCTCCGTGACCTCGACGTCCGTCATGCCCGGACCTTTCGACGCGTAGACGAGCTTGAGATGCTTGCTCCCTAGCTTCTTCTCGATGATCGGGTCCTCGGACTTGTCGATCGACGGCTTGAAAACGTAGAACTGGTCGGGGTTCACGGCTCCCTGTACGATCATCTCGCCAAGACCCCATGATCCGGTGATGTACACGACATTGTCGAAACCGCTCTCCGTGTCCAGCGTGAACATGACGCCGGAGCATGCCAAATCGCTCCGGACCATCCGCTGGACTCCGACCGAAAGCGCGTTGCCGATCTGCCCAAAACCCCTGTGGACCCTGTAAGCGATGGCTCGGTCGGTGAAGAGTGAAGCGAAGCATTGTTTCATCGCACCAAGGACTGCCGACTCCCCTCGGACATTCAGGATCGTCTCGTGTTGGCCCGCAAAGGACGCGCCGTCAAGGTCCTCTGAAGTCGCGCTGGATCTTATTGCAACGCTCGGGTTAGGCATGTTGAGCCTGCGCCCGAGCTCCCAGTATCCGTACTCGATCTCCCTTCTGAGCTCCGGCGGAAAGTCTGCGTCAAGGAACATCTTCCTGACTGCCTTTCCTCTCTCGGCGACGTCCGACGGATTGTCAGGGTCAAGACCTTCAAGCGCGGCCTTGGTCTTCTCTTCGAGCCCAGAGTTGTCCACGAATTGCCTGAACGCTTTCGTCGTGACGGCAAAACCCTCGGGTACCTTTATGCCCATGCCTGCGAGATGGCGGATCATCTCGCCCAAGGAAGCGTTTTTCCCGCCGACCTTGGGCAGGTCTTTGAGCGTTATCTCGTCGAACCATAGCAGCTGCTCGTTGGTTCTCTTGCTTGAGGTGTTCGCCCCCTTGAGCATCTTCGCCCCGCCCCGAAACAGGTTGACGCTGCGTGTTGCTCTTGTCGAACGCCCGAATCTCCGGCGAGCGGCCATAAGCAGGCGGCACAGCCCAGGCCCCAGATCGCCGGAGCAGCCCGGGCATACTGACTGCTGGCAACACCACGGGGATAAATGTCCCAGACTTAATAACATTTCCCAGTTACTGCGCGCCAGCCTACGAAATGCCGCAAGGCCTGGCATATGGGATTCTCAATCGCCATGTTCAGAAATGCCCGGCTGCCGAGGCCTTACCAAAGAGAAAGGAATTATCCGATGATTGCATTGTTGAACCTGGAGACCGAGTTTGAAAGTGGCAATGCTGACATACAGCACGCGGCCGAGAGGGGGAGTCGTACACGCCCTCAAACTGTCCGAGAGGCTGCGTATACTAGGCGTTGAAATCACTTTGTACTCGCTCGCGCGAGCAGATGATCTGGACTCGATGAAGGGATACTTCCGCGAGGTGCACGTGCCGTTCGATATCTCCCCCTATGTCTGGCACGCCGATCTTGTCACGCGCCTTGAGAGGATGATAGATTCGTACATGGAGAACCTCCCGAGAGATGCTGACCTGTACCACTCGCAGGACTGCGTCGGCGGCACAGCCCTCGCGCAGATGAAAGAGCGAGGCATCATATCCGCTCCCGTGTTCCGAACGATCCACCATGTGGACGATTTCGCAGAGCCGAAACTCTTCGAGTTTGAAAGACGTGCAGTCGGAAATGCTGACCACAGATTCGTCGTCTCGAAGTACTGGCAGGAGCATCTGAAACGGGACTACGGCTACGAATCCGTCATCGCCTACAATGGCCTCGATCCATCGGATTTCGAACCCCTGCCGAAGAATAGATCTGAAGTCCCGACCGTGCTCTTTGTGGGCGGTCTCGAGCCGCGCAAAGGTCTGGAATACCTTGTCCAGGCGATGAAGATCGTGGTTGGCACATTCCCAGACGCCAGAATGGTCGCCGTCGCGAAGACGGGTTTCAGGGGGACTGACGATTGGAGCTCGTACAAAATGCTCGCAGACCGACTCGGACTGACCAATTCAGTGGAATTCTACGATTCGGTCGGTCAAGAGACGCTTCTTGGATTCTACTCCGACTGCGATGTGCTTGCGCTTCCTTCCAAGAACGAGGGCTGGGGACTCTCTCTCATGGAGGCGATGGCGTGCGGGAAACCCGTGGTCGCCAGTCGCGTGGGCGGGATACCAGAGCTGGTCAGGGATGGCACCGACGGCATACTGGTTGAGTCCGGAGACGTCGAGGCCCTCGCGGACTCGATTCTGAGACTCCTGAAAGATCCAGCTCTCAGGAAGAGGATGGGCAAGGCGGGAAGACAGCGCGTGAAAGCATTCAAGTGGGATTCCACCGCGAGGGTGGTGCTGAACGAATACGAGCGCGCTCTTCAGCGCCCGTGAGCGTATTCGCTCATGAAGAGGACTTGGAACTTCTCGATCTCCGCTAGGCCTGCGAGCTTCTTGTTGCCTTCGACCACCATGAACTCGTTCGGGCTGTGGGCTAGGTCCCCATACCCTATCCCGCCGATTGCGAAGGGCAGGCCGAGGGTTCTGCCGAACACGTAGAAAGGCATCGACCCACCGCTCGAGGGCCATATGCTGGGCTTGCCTGTGAAATGTTTCAGGGATCTGATGACGGCCTGGACCACAGGTTCCTTCAGGCTGGACCTGCACCAGTCGTAGCCAGTGTCGATCTCTGTCATCCTGATGTCCTTGTATCCGTGCTTGTCCAGATGCTTTCTCACGAGGGGCATCATGTCGTCCTTCTTCTGGTTCGGGACCACTCTGATGTCCATCTTGCATGTTGCCTTGTGGGGAAGGACGGTTTTGGAGCCTTTCTCGATCCAGCCTGACCAGATGCCGTCGATATTGAGCGTAGACGAGCAGGTGTACAGTCTTATGAGGGCCTCCTTGTTCTCGTCCGGAATCATGAACCTGTCTATCCTTATGGAGTCCTTCGCAGATTTCGTGTCGAACTTCTTTGCTGCTGCCCTGATGACCTTCTCATCTTCCTTAGACGGAGAGGCGACATCGTCGTAGAACCCGTCGATTAGAACCGTGTTCCCG
>JBASRQ010000183.1:0-13269 GCA_049273895.1 Thermoplasmata archaeon | reverse complement strand
GATGGTCATATGTACACGATCGAGAGGATAGCGAGCCTTGCGAATTTCGCGGAAAACAACCTCAAGAGAACTGGCTATGGCGCCCTAGTCACTGTCATCTTCGGCGACGGGACCAAAGGTCTTCCGGGGAAGGCGCCTTTCGACCGGATATTCGTCGCTGCGGGAGCGCCTGACATCCCCACTCCACTGACGGACCAGCTGGCGGATCGAGGGATTCTTCTGGTCCCTGTGGGCGGCCGATTCTATCAGGACCTGATTAAGGTCGAGAGAAAGGGTCAGAAGCTCGACAAAGAGAACCTTGGCGGGTGCGTTTTCGTCCCGCTCATCGGCGAATATGGATACCACTGACACCGTCAGATGAACTTCAGTATCCCGGAGAGGTCTTCATCCTCGACGATGGCATCGGCGCTCTGTCTCACGATCTCGTCCGAGGGACGGAACGCGATCCCTTTCCCGGATCTCCTGAACATCGAAACATCGTAGTGGGAGTTGCCTACGCTCACGATGTCCTTCACCCTCGTGCCGAAATACTCCCCCACTACGGCGACGGCGTGTCCCTTGTCCATGAGCCTCACTCTGAGCACTCCCTCGCCGGACAGCTTGCCGTTCTTGTCCACGTCCAGGCCGTTCGCCATGTGATGGTCAATCCCAATCTCCTCAGATATGCGCTCCGCCAGCAGGTCGATGCCCGCAGAGACTATTGCGGTCTTGAGGCCGGACTCGCGAAGTTGCTTCACAGCTTTGGCCGCCCCTGGCATCAGCGGCACTGAGGCCAGGATCTCGCGTATCCTCCCCTCAGACACATCCGGTTCCCTCTCCTTCCACAGGTGGATGTCTCTTCGTATGAACTCGAGGTCGTCGATCTCCCCTCTGAGATATGCATAGAGCGAATGGTCGTTGTTGACACCGAAATGCTTGTGGACGTGGACCCAAGAGCTCTGGATGTCTGCCAAAACGCCGTCCATGTCGAACACGACTAGCCTGGCCACGGTCTGCGGATGGCGCAAAGGCTTATTAAAAGAATGTCATGTTGAGCCGGAACAGATGATAACTCTCATAGGCGTCGGGCACGTGTTCGCGATATCTGACAATGTCAAGGAGGTCATCAGACTGAAACGGCCGGAGCTCGTTTGCCTGGAGCTCGATCCCGCACGATATCATTCTCTGATACAGAGGGAGCGCTCGGGCTCGATCCCTATCCAGTATCGCCTGCTGTCCTACTTTCAGAAACGAATGGCCGGGAAGTTTGGGACAGAGGTGGGAGACGAGATGATGGCAGCTGTGGCCGCCGCAGGAGAAGTGGGGGCGAAAATCGCGCTCATCGATATGGATGCCGCGAGGGTTTTCGCGAAGCTCTGGTCGAAGATGTCGTTCAGAGAGAAGTTGAACCTCATCGGCGGGGCGCTAGTCGGGCTCGTCTTGTCAAAGGAAACCGTTGAGAAGGAGATGGACAAGTACGAGACGAACGAGGCGCAGTACCTCGAGACCATGGGCAAGGAACTTCCTTCAGTCAAGGAAGTGCTGATCGACGATCGCAACAAGCACATGGCAGACAAGCTCGGCTCCCTCGCTGCGCAGCACAAGAACATCGTCGCCGTTGTCGGCGACGGCCACATACCAGGCCTACTGCAGTCGCTGGGGGCGGTCGAAGTGGAAACCATAAGGCTGCGGGATTTGAGGAGCGGCACGGTCGAGGCGAGACAGAACGCGGCAGAGTACAATATGAGCTTCTGGTACCATAACGAGTGAGTGCAGTTACACTCAGGTCCGTCAAAAGCATTTAAACACCAGACGTCTTTAGGCCCTTTCCCGGCAGGTGCGGAATTGAAGGTCATGCTTCTCAACTACACGAAGAACCCTGACAAGATCTGCGCGGCTGCAGCTCAGTCGTGCTACTCGGAGAAAGGCGCGTCCGAGCTGTTCGAGACCACGACGGACGGGCGCGCTAAGAAGATAATCAAGAAGGTCGTGGACATGGGGCATCTGTCGGTCGTGGAACACGCGTACTTCACTTTCAGCGTGGAGGGAGTCTCAAGGTCACTCACGCACCAGCTCGTGAGGCACAGAGTCGCCTCTTATTCCCAGCAGAGCCAGAGATATGTCAGCATGGACAAGGCCGAGTACGTCATCCCTCCATCGATCAAAGAGGACCCTGAGGCCAAGATGCTCTTCAGGAAGGCGATGGACGACGACTGGAAGGTGTACAAGCAGCTGGTCAAGAAAGTGAAGAAGGAAGACGCGAGATATGTTCTGCCGAACGCCTGCTCGACCAACATAACCGTGACCATGAATGCGCGCGAGCTTTGGCACTTCTTCAACATAAGGTGTTGCAGGCGCGCACAGTGGGAGATTCGAATGATGGCTTGGAAGATGCTCGGAGAGGTGAAGGAGGTCGCTCCTATCCTTTTCGACAATGCAGGGCCTGGGTGTTTCCGAGGGCCGTGCCCGGAGGGTGACTACGCCTGCGGGAGTCCCTATAAGAAGGGGGAGATTCCCTCGGACGAGGAGATGCTCGTCGAAAGCATGAAGCCAGAAGGCTGAGCCATTCGGGCGCTTTCAGAGACCCTTCCAGATTGTCGCAGATTGCTCGACTGCCAAAGCACCTTGTTCCAAAAACCATATATAGGCCCTTTTCCTACCGAGGCCAATCGGTGAGCACGTGGGCAACATCAGACCGACATACATCAAAAGGGTAGCCATCGAACTGGTCCAGAGGTACCCGGAGCAGTTCACCAGTGACTACCAGCACAACAAGCTGATGGTCGCGAAGCTCACCGATGTGCGCTACGTCTCCATGAGGAACAAGATCGCCGGGTACGTGACGAGGTACCGGACGCACTATGAGGCGTAGGGAATACCGACCAACACCAGTTCTTTCTGCGCACATTCTTGTAGCCTGCTTCGTTATTGTATCCGTCTAATGGAATCGCTCGGTGAAATACCAATGGAACCGGCAGTCGAGACAAAGTCGCTGACCAGGGTGTTCAATCCCAAGAAGAAGAAAGAGGGTAAGTCAGTGACGGCTCTGGATCGGGTCGACCTGCGGATTGAAAATGGCGAGCTGTTCGGCCTGCTCGGCCCGAACGGTGCTGGCAAGACTACCCTTCTCAAGATACTCAGCACGCTCCTTCTCCCCACGTCGGGCAAGGCCTATGTGGCCGGCTTCGATGTCGAAAAGGATTTTCAGGAGGTGCGAAAGCGGATCAACATGGTCTCGGGTGGCGAGATCTCAGGCTACGGACTCCTGACGGTGAAAGAGAACCTGTGGATGTTCACGCAGTTCTACGGAATGAAGAGCGCCGTCGCGTTCAAGCGGATCGATGAGATGCTCGATCTCTTCGGGATGGCCGACAAGAAGGACGAGAAGGTGCGAACGCTCTCGACTGGAATGAGACAGAAGATGAATGTCATTCGGGGGTTCGTGACGGACCCTGACATCCTGTTCTTGGACGAGCCCACCCTCGGGCTCGATGTGAATGCGAGCCGGGTCATCAGGGATTACATCGTCGAGTGGGTCGAGAAGAAGTCCGACAAGACCGTGCTCCTGACAACGCACTACATGGCCGAGGCCGACCAGCTCTGCGACAGGATAGCGATCATCGACGATGGCAAGATACTGGCCTGCGACACGCCGGATAACCTGAAGAAGTTGGTCAAGACGAGCACGATGCTGAAGATCGACGTCACGCTGCTCAACAACAAGGGCGTCTTGGACATGATTCCAGGCGTCGAGAAGTTCACCTACACCGATGATCCCGTGAGCAACATGACCAGCCTGAAGTTCGTTCTCCGCGACGAATCTGCGGTCTCCGACATAGTCTCCGAGATCGTTCACAGCGGGGCGAAGATACTCGGGCTCAGGAAGACCGAGCCCACTCTCGAAGACGTTTTCATCAAGATGGTGGGAAAGGGGTTCGAATGACGGAGACTTGGCTCATTAGGAACCTGAGAGCTATTAGAGGTCGGGCGTACCCCAGGATGATCGGTTCGACCAGGGAGCCGAGCTGGGTCCTCTTCGACGTCTTTCTGCCCCTTCTAACGGTCGCGGCCTATGCGTACATCTACAAATTCATGAAGGCACCCGAAGAGTTTGTGGGATTCGTCATCCTGGGCGGTGCGATGACGGCCTTCTGGCTGAACATCCTCTGGAGCATGGCCTCGCAGCTCTATTGGGAGAAGGAGATCGGCAATCTGTCCCTCTATCTGATGGCGCCAATCTCCAGGATGTCGATTCTCGCGGGCATGGCCGTAGGGGGACTGTTCGAGACGACCCTAAGAGCGGTCTCGACCCTCACGATAGGCATAGTCCTGTTCGGCATAGCGCTCTCGCTATCCAGCCCGGTCATGCTCATAGTCGTCTTCCTCGTCACGATGATCGCCCTCTACGGCATGGGGATGATGTTCGCATCGCTCTACCTCCTGTTCGGGCGCGAGGCGTACCACATGTCGAGCCTGATGACCGAGCCGATATACTTGGCGTCCGGATTCTACTTCCCCGTGAAGGCTCTGGGTTTCTGGGCCGCAGCGGGCGCGTCGATTATTCCGATAACGCTCGGGCTTGACGCGCTCAGGCAGTTGTTCTACCCATCGACCGAGTCGCAGTACGGCTTCCTTCCGATAGGGATGGAGACGATCATACTCAGCGTGCTTTGCATCGTGTTCATCTTGCTTTCGAAGATGTCACTTGATTACATGGAAAAGCTGGGCAAGACCAGCGGGAGGCTGACGCTCAGATGGCAGTGAGCAGCAACATGCGCACCTTCAAGAACGCAGCCTGGCTGGGCTGGGAGATGGAGGCCAACTGGACGGATCCGTTCCTATTCGCCACCTACTCAGTCGTCAAGCCGCTCGCCGGCACGCTCATACTCGTGTTCATGTACCTCGTGATCACGCATGGCAAAACCGACACGATGTTCTTCTCCTTCATGTACGTCGGGAACGCCCTGTACATGTTCGTGGCCGATGTGCTCTTCGGTGTCACATGGGTCATTCACGATGACAGGGAACATTACATGACCCTGAAACAGGTCTACATCGCCCCGATCAAGTTCCAGACATACATCTTCGGCAGGGCTGCGATCAAGATTGCGATAACATCGTTCGGAGTGCTGCTGACGCTCCTCTTCGGAGTGCTCCTCCTCGGCGTCGACATCAACCTAGCAGCAGTCAACTGGCCGCTGTTCATCGTGGCCTTAGGTCTCGGCCTAGCCACTCTGGCGATCATGGGTCTCGCGCTGGGAGGCGTGACGTTCCTCACGGCCAAGCATGCGATGGGCATCAACGAAGGGATCGCCGGGGTCTTCTATGTGCTCTCGGGCGTGATATTCCCGATAACCATCCTCCCGGTCTGGGCGCAGTCGGTTTCGAAGTTCCTGCCTGTCACCTACTGGATGGAGGGAGTGCGGAGAGGCCTCGAGCCGGGCGTGATGTCGCAGCTCGGACCGGTTACCGGCCTCCAGAGCTTCAGCGACCTGCAGCTCTTGCTGACTCTTGTGTTGACGACGGTGGCGTTCCTATTCATCTCGCTGGGCATCTTCAGGTACGCCGACAAGGTCGCGCGTAAGAAAGGCAAGATCGACTGGACGAGTGCGTATTGACCCGTCATCTGCCATGGGAGCCTTTTTCTACCGATGTCCTCATGAAGGTGTCTGCGCGCAGGGGCCCATGCCCGAGTGGGGTAGCTTGGATATCCTAGAAGCCTGCGGAGCTTCGGACCTGGGTTCGAATCCCAGCTCGGGCGCCTACGCGATTTCTTGCAGGAGCATCACGAGAATCTCTTGATGAATTCGGCCATTTTAGCAGACTCGTCTTTCGATACCATCAGAGCCTTCGGTCTGCTCAGCATTGCCTTGACCTCTACCTTCGCCCTTCTCAGCAGATCGCCTCTTGCGCCTGAGTCCCCCTTCCCCGAGAGCGAGCTTTCCGGGTTGACCGTTCCTGAGAGCTCTTTCTTGAACCGCGTGAGAGTGTGCCTCTTCCCGAGGAAGTTGCCGTCGAGACCTGCTTCTCGAATCGTCTCGAACGAGATTGCGACATCATCGGCTGCGAACTCGCGGGCGAACCCGCGGGCCACCTCCCAAACCCATGCGTCGACCAACAGTTGCTCGAACGATGCTCCGGCCGCCTGATCGATCCCGCCCAGACCTGAGCCGAGATCCGACGGCACCAAGGCCTGCATGGCCATGTAAGGGACTCCGTCCCTTACTCTTCCAATAAGAAGGGAACTGTTCTCGAGGGAGATGCCTGCAACCATCGTTGGAAGGCCGTAGAACCTGCCCATCTGACCTGCTCCCGTTCTCATGAGTTCCCCTTCGAGCGCGCCGTAGTCTATGGAACCCGTCACCAAATCTCCTGGGACAGAATCGCTGCTGTAGATCCACGGGGCGCTTTTCCCCGCGACCTGCGAGATGACCAGGCTGGCGAGGTTCTCGGCGTTGACCTGAGCGAGAGAACCCGCGAGGGTGACCGGGGAAGTAAGTCCGGCAACGGAAGCTACCATTGCGACCACAGGAATTCCGGCCCGAGCGAACTCTACTTGCGCCTCCGAGACTCCGCTCTCAAATGCCAGCGGCGATATTGGACATTGAACTGACGAGAATATTGGTCGTTTTCTGAGCTCCTCGTATCCTCCGGTGATTATCGACGCGAGCTCGACCATGTCTCTAGCTTCCTGTACGCTGGATACTCCGCCCTGGAAATGCTTGGTCGAGTGCTCAAGGCTTGTCTTGAACTCGACGATGTTCTTCAGATTCGGCGGCTGGTCAAGCGCGCCCACCATCCCCCAGCAGAAATCGACCTGAGGGAGTTCCTCCGACAACACGACAAAATCCCGGTAGTCTTCCAGGGTCGACGGTCGCGACTCGCCGGTGAGGAGGTCTTTCACATAGACTCCTTCTCCCCCGTTGGCCACCCGGATCCTGTCGCTCACCGGGATTCGGATGTCCCGTGACTTATCCCTGGCCGCCAGGAGGATCGATTTCGGAGCGCTGGCAAGAGATGTCCTCACGAGGCTTTCGGGGATGAGAACTCTCTTCCCGGTCTTCGATATCTCCGCGCCGGCTGTCGTGAGCATGTTCGTGACGCTTTCGCTGTGGACGACGACTCCCACTTCCTCAAGGACCCTCAGCGAGGTCTCGTGAACCCTCCTTATCTCCTCGTTGGTCAGAAATGCCAACCTTCCCCTGGCCATTTCTTCACTCCTGCTCCGTGTTGGAGAAGCTCTTCGGGCGAATGTACTTTTTGATGACCTCTGCCGGGAGGGCCAGTCCAAGCGGTCTCTCTGCCAACGGTCAAATACGTCGCTTTCAATCACGGTGTGTCGTTTGGCGCTCAAGGGACTTCAGGTGATGCGTGTCATGGACACTGAGATCGCGGAGATGATCGAGATTGCTGAGGCGTGTGTCAAGTGCAGGTGCGGCTGCTGCAAGGACGAATGTCCGATGTACTCAGAGATTCTCGAAGAGACGATGTCGCCGAAGGGTAGGAACGTTCTGATCCAGGCGTTGGCCACCGGTGTTCTTGAGCCAGATGAGAGAGCTGTCCGGATCGCATACTCTTGCCTGCTCTGTCGCAGGGATGAGTTTTCGTGCACGGCCCACCTCAAGAATGCGGAGGCCACCCAAGCGTTTAGGAAGTACCTCGTCGACAAAGGTCTACCTCTTCTTCCGGCGCATGCGATGATAGTCAAGAGCCTGGAGAACTACGGAAATCCGTGGCAGGAACCTAAGACTGCCAGGAAGAAGTGGGCGAAGGAGCTCAAAGACAGGCGAGTCGTTCCAGGAAAGACCGAGACACTGTTCTATGTAGGTTGCACATTCGCCCTCGATAGGTCCCTTCAGGAGGGCCCTCGAGCTCTTGCTCACTTGATGGAGCTTGCCGGAGAGAAGTTCGGGCTTCTGCTTGATGATGAGGTCTGCTGCGGCTCAACCGTGAAACGTCTGGGACACGCCAAGCTATTCGAGAAGCTTCGCAAGGAGAACGAGAAACGGCTGAGGGGAACTGGAGTCAGACGAATAGTCACAGCGTGCTCGGGCTGCTACAAGACTCTCAAGCAGGACTATCCAGGCCTCAGCAAAGATATCGAGATCCTTCATTCGACGGAATACCTGTCCGACCTGCTGACTTCGGGGAAGTTGAAGTTGAAGAATACGCCAATCAAGGCGACCTATCACGACCCGTGCCATCTCGGAAGGCATACTGAGGTTTACGAAGCCCCGCGTAGCATTCTCAGGGCGATCCCCGGGCTCAAGCTTACGGAGATGAAAAGCAATAGGGAGAAGGCCAGGTGCTGCGGCGGCGGGGCCGGCGTCAAGACTGCCTATCCAGACATCTCTGAGAAGGCCGCGATCAGGAGGGTCATCGAGGCCGAGAAGTCTGGGGCCGACGTCCTCGTGACCACATGCCCATTCTGCGTGCAGACTCTGAGGGCAGCCGCTCAAAACACAGGCTCTAGAATGGATGTGCTTGAGTTCTCGGTCCTTCTGGACCGGGCTACTGCCGACAAGGTGGGTGCCAGGTAATGCTCGAGCACGAGGTCCACGAAGCAGTCAAGAAGGAGCTTATCGCCGCGCTCGGCGAGTCCAGGGTGTTGTGGAAGAAATCCGACATCCTCCCGTACACAAAGGACACGTACAGGATAAGGTTCGAGGACGAATACAAGTACTTCCCGGATTTCGTTGTTCTTCCGGAGTCAACTTCCGAAGTCCAGGACATCGTCAGGATCGCTGCCTCTAGAAAGATACCGCTGATCCCTAAGGGCGGTGGCTCGAACAGGACTGGCATGCTCGTTCCGATCCATGGAGGAATTGTTGTCGACACGATCAGGATGAACAAGGTCCTCGATGTCAACGTTCCCAACTTGTATGTCACGGTCCAGCCAGGGGTCACTCTCAAGGAGTTGGAGGACAGGCTCGCAGAGCAGAGACTCTGGCTGACCCAGGAGCAGGGGTCTCTCAAGATGGCCACGGTCGGTGGTTCGATATCGACTTCCGGCTTCAGCAGGAGGAACCAGAAGTACGGCACCATAGCCGACCGCGTGATGTCTCTCGAGGTCGTGCTTGCTGACGGGAGCGCACTTCGGACAGGACCGAAGGTCCTGTACACTTCGACTGGATACAGACTGCATCAGCTCTTCATCGCAGCCGAGGGCACGCTTGGAATAATCACTGAGGCCACTCTTCGAGTCGAGCCGCTGCCCGAGGCACGAGAGGTCGTCTTGGGCTTCTACTCGGATTTCTGGGCCGCGAACGACGCCGCTCAGAAGCTGATGGCGTCCGGAGTGGGCTTCACGGGAGGCGAGGCCTACGAGGCGCACGATATGGACGAGCTGGGTGCTCCGAAAGGTCTGAAGGCATTGCTGTACGTTATGTTGGACGGTACGAAGGGAGAAGTGGAAGCGCAAGTTGACTTCGTGAAGAAGATCGTTGCTGACACTGCAGGGGTCCTCTCGGATCACGATGTCGCGCTCTCCTTCCTCGAGCTGTATGTCGAGCAATGGTGTGGCGCTCGAGCTCTGACGGGATTCGAGGACGTCATAACGTGCTACATCCCCATGGAGCATATGCGCGAGTACTACGACAAGCTGTGGAATGACATCGGTCCGAAGCACGGTATCGAACCTCTTCCCGGAGAGAAGTTCTGCCTGGACGTCGGCCGCTATAGGATGGTCGGAGGACGATACCGGCTCCCAAAGGGCGAACATGCATGGGAAAAGTATCAGAAGGTCCTTCGGGAGATAGCTGTGCTCGCCACAAGGCTTGGCGGCTCGGTCCAAGGCTGCCATGGGGTCGGGATCGAGCACAGAGAGAATCTCGATCTGGAGTACTCGGATGTCGCCCTCGAGATCATGAGGCGGATCAAGAAGACGCTCGATCCCAACAACATCATGAACCCCGGCAAGAAATTGCCGGAAAGGAAGGGATGATCTTGGAGGCGGAATGGAAGAAGGCCATCCAGCGTTTCATCCTCAACAACCTCGGCCAGATGGACCAGGAGGATGTCGAGGCTTGGCTAAATGACGAACTGGACATTGCTCCACTTCTGGAGGATCCGTTACGGGCTCAGGCCCAGCACAGAGACCAGGTTCTGCGAGAGCTGCATCAGATCTCCCCGTCGGAGATATTCGACAGGTTTCAGAAGGAACACCCGGAGCTCGCGTTCTCTGATAAGAACAAAGCCATCGTCAAAATCGGGAAGGAGATCGAGGGCCTGAAGGCCGTCGTTCGAGCCCTTTGAGAGAGGATTGGTGATGGGGCCGGATCCGTGTCCGCACCTGCCGTTACCGTTTCGCGATGACCCCAATTCGAAAATCGGACCTCTGTAACCCCAAAACCGTTATTATCGGGTACTTTCTACGCGACATCGAACCAGAATGTCAGAGAAGTCGGAGCTCTCAGCCGCCAAGGCGAAAGGTGGTTCGAGCGATCTGTCATATGCGTTGCCGGATTGGCAGCAGAGATACGCCGAGAAGATGAGGACCCCGGAACAGGCGATTGCCACGATCAAAAGGGGAGACAAGGTATTCATCGGATCAGGCGCTGCGGAACCTCAGATACTGGTCAAGGCGTTGATCGAGGGCGCAGGACGCTTGGCCGATAACAGGATCATGCACATAATGACCCTCGGCGTCGCGCCGTACACCGAGGAGAAGTTCACCGACCAATTCAGACACAACGCGTTCTTCATCGGAGAGAACACGAGGCAGGCAGTGGCACAGGGCAGGGCGGACTACACGCCGGTCTTCCTTTCCGAAATACCAGCTCTGTTCAAGTCGGGACGGGCCCCGATAGACGTCGCGCTGATACAGGTCTCGCCCCCAGACAAGCACGGTTTCTGCAGCTACGGTGTCTCCACTGACGTGGTGAAATCCGCGACAGAATCGGCCAACAAGGTCATCGCGGAGATCAACCCGAGGATGCCTCGTGCGCTTGGGGACTGCTTTGTCAACATGGACGACATCGATCTGGCCATCCCAGTCGACGTCCCGCTGCTTTATTCTCACAGAGAGCGGGCGGACGATGTGGCAAGGCGGATAGGGAAGAACATCGCGAATCTCATTGAGGACGGCTCCACGATGCAGATGGGCATCGGGACGATTCCGGACTCGGTACTCCATTACCTGACCGACAAGAAGGACCTGGGAATCCACACCGAAATGTTCTCCGACGGCTTCATGGAGCTGGTTGGGAAAGGGGTCATCAACAACTCAAAGAAGACCCTTCACCAGGGCAAGACAATTGCGTCGTTCTGCATCGGCGGCCAGAGCCTGTACGACTACGTGGACAACAACCCTGCCATCGAGTTCCACCCGACCGAGTACACGAACGATCCCTTCATCATTTGTCAGAATGACAGGATGGTCGCAATCAACTCGGCCATCGAAGTCGACTTGACTGGCCAAGTCTGCGCCGACTCCCTGGGTGCGATGTTCTACTCCGGAATAGGCGGTCAGCTGGACTTCGTCAGAGGCGCTGCGAGATCCAAGGGGGGCAAGCCCATCATCGCGATGCCCTCGACAGCGAAGAACGAAACCGTCTCCAGGATATCCGTTAACCTCAGAGAGGGCGCGGGCGTAGTGACGACGAGGGGCGATGTGCACTATGTCGTGACCGAATGGGGCGTCGCGTACCTGCACGGCAAGAACATCCGCGAGAGGGCGATGGCTCTGATCGGCATCGCGCATCCGAAGTTCAGGAAGAAGTTGCTTGAAGGCGCAAAGAAGCTGAACTACATCTACAAAGACCAGATCCTGGGTCCGGAGGAGGCAGTCTATCCAGAGGATCTCGAAGCGATAATGGCCACGAAAGACGGCGTTGAGCTCCTCGTCAGGCCTGTCAGACCGACCGATGAGGAGATGCTCAGCGACATGTTCTATGACCTGAGCGACCAGACGATCATCAACCGGTTCTTCAGCATGCTGAAATCCATGCCCCATAGGAGGCTCCAGCAGTTCTGCTGCATCGACTACAACAAGGAGATGTCTCTCGTTGCGATCACGAAGGAAGGACCGAAGCAGAAGATCGTCGGCCTCGGCAGCTATCACTTGAATCCAGCAACGCACAAGGCCGAGATCGCATTCCTTGTGGCCGATGCGTGGCAGGGGAAGGGCATCGGGACCTACATGATGCGGGCGCTAGTCAAGATCGCAAAATCGCGGAACATCAAAGGGCTGACTGCCGAGGTCATGAGAGACAACGTTGCCATGATCGCCCTGATGCACAAGAGCGGCGTCCCTCCGAAATCCCAGCCAGTCAATGGCTCGTACCTGTTCACCATGGACTTCTAGGATTATCTAGTCGGTTGCGGATTACGAGCGGGGAGAGCAGGCCTTGTTGCTAGGAGCCCACATATCCATCTCAGGCGGGATCGACCAAGCACCGGAACGCGGTCGCGCGCTTACATGCGATTGCATGCAGATATTCTCCAAGAACCAGATGCAGTGGAAGGCCAGACCGTTGGATCTCGACGATGCAGAGAGCTTCAGGTCGAAGTCAGTGGAGTTCAAGATCGCCGAGACCGTCATCCACGATTCCTACCTCATAAACCTCGGAAGCCCCGACAAAGTCCTTCTCAAGCAGTCGAGAGAGGCGTTCCTCGAAGAGATGGTGAGAGCGAAGCACCTTGGGGTGAGATATCTCATATTCCACCCAGGCGCGCACATGGGTGCGGGTGAACAGGCGGGTCTGAAGAAGATTGCAGATTCCATGAACTGGGCGAGGAAGGAGTTCGGGTCCGGCGATGTTGAGTTGCTGTTGGAGATAACTGCGGGCCAAGGGAGCGTCCTCGGTTACTCCTTCGAGCAGCTGGCAAAGATCATCGGTTACCTGGAGGACCAGAAGAGCGTCGGAATGTGTTTTGACACCTGCCACGCGTACGCTGCTGGCTACGATATCAAGACCAAGAAGGGATACGAAGCGACCTTCGATCTCCTTGAAGGAGTTCTCGGTCTCTCGTATCTAAAGGCAATGCATCTGAATGACTCGCGGGGAAAGCAGGGTTCACGACTTGACAGGCACGAGCAGATTGGCAAGGGATTCATCGGGATCGATGGCTTCAGAAACATCATGAATGATGAGAGGTTCGAGGGGATACCCATGGTCTTGGAGACTCCAGCTGGGGACAAGAAATACAAGCAGGAGTTGAAAGCGCTCAGGGCGCTTATCAAGAAATGACGAGGCCGGCTTGCTCGACGACTTCCACATCGCCTGGTGGGAGGATGCTCTGGATCTCCTCGATGGGGACCTCTAGGGCGTCCGCGAGCTGCTTCGCGAA
>JBASRQ010000182.1:0-6348 GCA_049273895.1 Thermoplasmata archaeon | reverse complement strand
CAGCGTCTGAGTGATGTAGTCCCGGACTTTCAAAACACCCCTCCAAGGAGGAAAGCCAACAGCGCGACGAGCATAGCCAGCTTCGCCACTTTCTGCCCTCTCTCAGGGCTCTGGAAGTGTATCAGAGCGCAATATATAAAGATTGCATCGGAGACCAGGACTGCGGGAACATACCACGAGGACAGCAGGTCCAGCAGATATGGCGCAGGGCTGAGAGCGACTGCCGCCAAGAACCCGACAGATGCCAAGACTCCAGCCTTGCGAGTTCCGATTCTCATGGGAAGCGTGCGTCTCGAGCCCCTGTCTCCCTCGATGTCCTGTATGTCCTTGACGATCTCCCTGCCGAGGGTTGCGAGGAACGCCAACGCCGCGAGTATCCATGCGAGGTCGAGTCTGTCAACGGCAGCGCCACCGAAGAGGAAGAGAGCCCCGGTGAGCCAGCTGATGGCCAGGTTTCCGGCGATTCCTTCGGCCTTGAGATACCTTTCATACCCCACCATGATCGCAATGGATGTGACGACTATCCCGATGGACCAGAGATTGATCATGATGCCGAGGATCAGGGCGATGGCGAACAGTACGACCGAGGCGGCCAACGCTCCGGAGGGAGCGACTGCCCCAGACGGAATCGGCCTTTCAGGGTGAGCTACTCTGTCCACCTCGCGGTCAAAGTAGTCGTTAAGCGAGTTTCCCGCAGCGGTGAAAGCAATCACGACGGACATCGAGAAGGCAACCTGAGTCCCGAAGTCTCCGATGCCATCGAGACCGACGCAGACTATCGCTGCGAGGAGCGCTCCGAATGCTCCCATCACACAGTTGCCAAGTCTGAGGAGCCGAAAGTACCCTCGGAGAGACTTCTCTTTCGCGTCTCCTTTCATCGACGGTTGTCAGATTATGCGTGCATATAAGCGTTTTTGCCGGAACGAGCATACCTACCAAAGGGTTATGTAGCGGGTGCTGGTTGGGACAAAACACAATGGCTCCTCAGATACCGCCAGAGGCTTCCAAAGAGATAGAATTCGTTCGAAGCCTGGTGGCGAAGCATTTCCCTGTCTACGATGTCCGCGTGAGCTACGACGTCGTCGAGTTCTTCTGCAGGGTGGACGAGACGACGCTCGAAGAGAACTTCGACCGCATGCGCGAGGACATGGCGAGTCACGGCTACATACCGATGATCATGTACGAGAAGGGGGAGCACATTGTCACGGTCGCCAAGAAGCCCTCGGTCAAGTACAGGGGCGTGTCCGTGAACGCGATCATGCTGGCCGTCACCTTCCTGACGATGCTCCTCGCGGGAGTTCTCGACTGGAGCGGCTACGCAGGGACGGACAGCGGGGCGCTATTCAGCGCGGACAACATCATCATGGGAATGCTGACCTTCACGCTTCCCCTGATGGCCATTCTTGGGGTCCACGAGCTCGCGCACTACTTCACCGCGAGAAGGCGGAACGTGGCGGCCTCGCTCCCGTTCTTCATCCCAATGATACCTCCTCTTGGCACGTTCGGGGCTTTCATCTCGCTCAGAGACCCGATCCCCAACAAGAAGACTCTGATGGAGATCGGCGTCGCAGGTCCCCTCGCGGGATTGCTCGTGACCATCCCCTTGGCGATAGTCGGCCTGATGATGACGAATTCAGAGGCCAGACTGGTGCCGACGAATGCGGGCTCCGAAGGCGTCATGGGCGTCTCGTTCCCTCTACTGTACCAGGCGCTCGAGCTGTTCGTTCCGCTCAAGGGGGGTTACCTCCTGCATCCCACAGCCTTCGCAGCTTGGGTTGGTTTCCTCGTGACTGCTCTGAATCTGCTGCCCGTGGGTCAGCTGGACGGAGGGCATGTCGCCAGAGCGCTTCTCGGTGCGAGGGCGAAGTACCTCAGCTGGGTCACTGTGGCTGCGCTCGTCGGGATAGGGATATTCTACTTCGGCTGGCTGTTGTTCGCCCTGATCATACTGTTCCTGGGCGCGAGACATCCCCCTCCGTTGAACGACATCTCCCCACTCGATCTGAAGAGGAAGAGCATTGGTGTGCTGACATTCGCCGTCCTCATCGTCGCCTTCGTGCCCATCCCGCTGACGGCCATCTCTGCAGACCACTCGTTCGAGATGACGACCCTGGACGACGCGCATGCGAACGTCACCCAGGGAGGATCGCACGTATTCAACGTCAAGTTGAACAACACTGGGAACACGCTAAACGAGATTGAGATGAAGGATTCCTCCCTCCTGGTCGGCTGGAACATCACATTCAAGCTGAGCGATCAAGACGATTCTCACTATGCCGAGACATTGCTTCTGCGCCTGAACTCGAGCGAGAAGGCGACAGCTAGCGTCCTTATCGTCACGCCGATCTCGGTCCAATACGGGCAGAGCTACAACGTGACGATCAAGGGTTCCGCAAAGAACTCGACGGTTGAGAGGACTCTTACATTCAACGTGACGGTGACTAGTCCCGTATTCACATTCTGGGTCTCAACGCCCCCTTCAGCGGTGGCTCCCGGCAGCTGGACCCACGCGACCATTCGCATAAACAACACGGGCGAGACTGAGGCAAACATCACGCTCAAT
This sequence comes from Thermoplasmata archaeon, assembly GCA_049273895.1. Classification (GTDB taxonomy): domain Archaea; phylum Thermoplasmatota; class Thermoplasmata; order UBA10834; family UBA10834; genus COMBO-56-21. The sequence goes on along the minus strand of JBASRQ010000182.1, from coordinate 3,785 downwards.
GCGACTGGTGGCCAGCCAGTGTATGTAGACGTGTTTCTCACATCGGGTTCATTCAACACGACGGGCCCGCTGAACATATCAGTTCCTGCATTTGGCTTCGCGGAAGTCGGTGTGGAAATCTCCGTCTCACTATTTGCGACTCCAGGGGACCGGATGATACCCATTCAGGCCTACTACTCAGAGACGCCGCTCGATCCTATCACGATCACGGTAAGCGTGGCCTAGATTTTCTCGAGGACGCAGAAGTTCCGTGTCAACGACCTGTGGACCCAGAGCTGATGGGACTCCAATAGCCGATAGTCCTGCTGGTTTCTGATAAGGTCGACATCAGGGACCACTATTCCAACCCTCGCTCCAGAGTCCAAGATTGTAGAGAAAGCTTGGAAGGCCCTTCGAAACAAGTCAGGGATCTTCTCGCCGTCCGTGCTCGTCGATCTCCCGTAGGGAGGATCGGTCGCGATGCCGTGGACATGTCCGACTGCGGATGGAACCTCACCGACGTCACAGACCCTCAAATCCGCTTTGGCCTTCAGATGGTCGAGGTTTTTTCGAGAGCCTTCAATCATGCGCTCCGAGAAATCGGTTCCTATGGCCTTGAAACCGATGATGGACGCCTCGGCGAGAATGGCGCCCGTTCCGCAGAAAGGGTCCAGGAGACGACCGCCCTCGGGTACTTGAGCCAGGTTCACGAGGGCGCGCGCGTACTTTGGATGAAGCGATGCAGGATACGTGAAAGGCATGTACCTGTTCTTCCTCTTCTCGAACGACGAGCGATCTACTGATGCGATGACTCTAGAGAAGTGAACCCTCTCGGAATAGACAACCCTGATGTCAGTCGCCGGTCGGTGCAAGTCCACACCTCCATCCTTTCCAAGAATCGCGCCGACCGTGCGCGAAGTCGATGCGAGGTCGACGGACTGCTCGCCGATCTTGGTCCACCTGACCCTTCTCGGTCCCGGCACTTCGATCTTGCCGGCAGCGAACTCCATGTCTCCTTGGCTGGACGAGGCGAGCCATTCCCCAACATAATGGCAGAGGCCGAGCCTGGCCCCCAGCGATTCAGGGTCCGCAACTGTGTCAACGACGAGGATCCCTGGCTCTTCTCGAAGGACTTCAGGCTTCCCCTCGAGCGAAGTGGCAGCGGACAGCGCCTCAGCCCGGGCTAGGGACTGACACTCCATCGAGAGCTCGAGCAGCAGCTTCACGGACCTGGGACATCGCGACAGAGCCTTTAATCTTGCGTCCAGCGCCTAGTCGCTGATGCCTGCTTCCGATACCTGGAAGACCGCTTCCGCCTCTGGCAGGTTCGGCGAGTCGATGAGCCGGGCGATCCTCTTGCCGCCCTTGCTCTTCCGGAGATAAATCCTAAATGTCGCCGTGTGACCGACTATGTGCCCACCTATGGGCCGTGTGGGGTCTCCGAAGAACGCATCGGGCTTCGCTGCGACCTGGTTCGTGACCGCAATGACTGCATTGTGCACATCGCCGAACCTGAGCAGGTCATGCATGTGCTTGTTGAGCATCTGCTGCCTCTCCGCCAGCGCGCCCCTTCCGATGTACTCGGCCCTGAAATGGGCGGTGAGCGAGTCGACGACGAGAAGCCTCACGGGGAACTCCTTGGCCATCTCGTAGGCCTTATCCACAAGCAGGGTCTGGTGGTGGCTGTTGAATGCTCGCGCGACATGTATCTTCTTCAATACCTCGTCTGGATCGAGTTCCCCGGCCTCAGCCATCTGCGTGATTCTCTCGGGCCTGAAAGTCTGCTCTGTGTCGATCATGACGGTGTGTCCGTCGAGACCGCCCTCGCTAACTGGTTTAGTCGTGTTGACCGCGAGCTGGTGGCAGAGCTGCGTCTTGCCGGACCCGAACTCGCCGAAGAACTCGGTAATGGCGCGGGTCTCGAACCCTCCGCCCATCAGCTCGTCGAGGGCCTTGGAACATGAGCCCAACTTCGCCACGGTCTTACGTCGCTCGAGAATGACATCGCCCGTCTCGAAGCCGCCGACATCAGCGGCCTTCTTGGCAGCCGCGATGATCTTCGCCGCAGTCGCCTCGCCTATCTCCGTGAGTTCCGCAAGGTTTCTAGGCGAATCGACAGCGATCATCATGAGGTCGTTATAGCCAGCCTCTTTGAGCTTCTCCAGTATGGCAGGCCCGACGCCCGGGAGTTTCTCGATCTCCTCTTCTGACATATGAGATCAGCACCTGTGTTCTGTACACCTTTGGAACGGCATATAAGGGTATTGATTAGAGGTATACGAAAGTGGTGGCTGAGACCGTCTCAGCGGAGGACAGACCGCCAGCGTGCGAGCTCTTGCGAGTTTCATCCAGACTGCGTTTTGAAATGCCCAAAAGCTATTAAATAGCTCTAGCTGTTCGAGGGGCGTCATGGCCAAGAAACGCAAGAAGGGCAAGCCCGAGCCGGAGGAGTACGAGTTCCGCCCGCCCGATTTCAACGAGAAGGAATTCCTCAAGAAGGAGCTCAGGGACACGAGAACCGCCCTTGTTACTATCGCATATGCCATCGCTTTCGGAATAGTTGCTGGCGTAATATCGATGATGGGTTCGAACCTCATGGCCGTCGCTTTCTTGGCAGGCATCGCGGGGATTGTCACCCTGAAAACCTTCGACCAGCTGGCAAAGGTTGACACATCCGGCCTGAAGAGGAGGAACTGGGTCGGGAACGTTGGGACTTTCTTCTTCACGTTCCTCGCAATCTGGGTCCTGATGCTCAACATGCCCTTCGCGGACCACGCCAGACCGACGGTCGATCAGGTAATCGTGTGGGTGGATGACGGGACGCACGTCTACGGCAAAGAGTACAAGTTGAACGCGGCAAGCGGCGCTTACGAGTGGACCGCTGTGAACGCGTCCCATGATCCGGTCATACGCGCGAACAGCAGCTATCGCATCAACATCACAGCGAGGGTCAGCGACAACGGCAAGTTGAAGTCCGTCGAGATCGCAGTCGGGTCTGTTGCGGGCGGCTACACCGCGATGATATCCGAGGGCAAGTCGAGGTACGGTTACCAGGTGGCCGGCGACACCCTAAGCGCCACGTCGGACCTCATGTTCTTCATAAGCGCGAGAGACGCGGCCAACAACAGCATTCTCTTCAATCCAGCTGGACCCCTGGCGGTCGAGCCTTAGGCTTGGCCATTTGGTCATCGCTGCCAGGGCATCCGGTCGTCGAAGTGGCGCGTCAAAGCGGACATATGCTCTTTTGAGAGCATGGCATCTCCGCTGCTCACAACGAACGAATTCTGCTTCATCACGTCCTTGCCCAGGGGCAAGAACTTGAGCCTGGCCTCCACGAGATCGTCCGCTCTCTCGAACTCCCGCTCAGTCATCACGTACCATCTTCCCGATTCGATGTACGGCGCGGAGATCCCGAGCGTGTTCCATTTCGCGAGGAACTCGTTCACGTTCTCGGAATTCACCGGAGGGCCTCTGTGCTTCCGCGATTTCGGGAGCGAGATCGAATCGAGCTCGACCAGGAGATGCATCGCGTCGTCGACGTGGATGGATGTCTTCTCGATGCTAAACTCTGCCCTCTCGAGCAATGCCGAGATCGCCGCGAGAGACTTCCTGAGCTGAGGATACACGACATCGTCGATCAGGTCGAGCTTGGGGAATGTGACAGAGAGAAGGTTATCGAGCCTCTTCCCCGCGACCTTGCGAATTCTGGGTGCGTCCCAAGCGCCTCTCTCAGCGGGGAAGAAGAACTTGAGCGACGGGGAGGCGAGGTACTCCCTGCTGGCCAAGATGAACCTGAGGAGCGTCTC
>JBASRQ010000180.1:0-1839 GCA_049273895.1 Thermoplasmata archaeon | reverse complement strand
CAAGGCCTCTACGAAGGCGGCATGTGCTTGGTCTGCCTGAGCCTTGGCCGCGGACGCGGAGGCAGCCACCTCAACCAGCTTCTTGTGGATGACCTCGCTCTCTTCTACAACCTTAGTCATTTGTTCGTGGTACGATTGGGCCTGAAGCCTCTTGCCACCAATGGTCGCCTTCGTTCCCAGTATCTTGTCCCTGATAGCCTCTGCCCTCTTTGCGACAAGCACCTGAGCCTCAAGTTCCTTCAGGCGTTTGATAATCTCCTTCTCACCCTTGGGAGTCAGAGTGGTGGTCTGCATCTTCCATTCTAGGCGATTGAACTCTTCGACCGCCCTTCGCGGGTTCCCGTCGATGCGCTCCGAGAGCTCATCTGACTTGTTCCTGAGCTTCTCAAGCCTCTCCCTTTCAGCGACCGCAGCATCACGTGCCACGTTCCGAGAACCCTTGAGCTCCTTGACCTTCCGGTTAAGCTCGTCTCTCCTAGCCTTGAGAGACTTGACTTCGTTAATTAGCCGCTTGAATTCCTCATTCAGCTTGTTGCGTTGTTCAATCAGTTCCCTGGCCTTCTGGTTCAGAGACTCACGTTGCTCAACAAAACGGATATTCGAGTCCCTGAGTGCACTGATTTCCCGGAACAATGCGTCAGTATTCGCTGACAAGCCGCTCTGTACCTTTTTGCCGCCTGTCGGAAGATGCACGATTGCTCATAAAACTTTCTCGAAACCCAGTTCACAGGCCCCCACGCAAGTCTGACGGGCCCGTGCTTACCCTAGCCTGCAGGTCTGAAGAATCGATGATTCAGCCGGCCGCTAGTCCGAAAGTAGCATACGCGCGTCTGCGACCAAGGCCCCCCGTTCATACACCATCGTCGGGTTCAGGTCCATTTGGCCAATCTGAGGATTCTCCGTCACCAGACGCGATGCGGACAAGAGTATGTTGACTATTGCGTCTTGATCGGCAGGCGGGAGCCCGCGATATCCGCCAAGAACGGAGTACCCCTTGATCTCGCGGATCATCTCACGTGCGTCACGCTCCTCGAGGGGGGCTATGCGAAATGACACGTCTTTGAGTATCTCGACGAAGACTCCTCCTAAGCCGAAGAGAATTGTGTGCCCAAACTGAGGATCGTTCACCGAACCCACAATGACTTCCGTCGATTCGGGAGCCATCTTCTGCACAAGAATTCCCAAGATTCGTGCATCTGGTCTATGGGATCGCACTCCCTCCAAGATTCGTAGATAGGCAGACTCTACCTCACCACTTGAGGATAGCCCGACCACGACCCCGCCTACCTCGGTCTTGTGGATTATGTCGGGAGAGACGATCTTCAAGACAACCGGATAGCCGAACTCGCCTGCGAACGCAGCAGCGCTCGTTGCACTCGTTGCGACCTTGAAGCTGGGCGTAGGAATACCATACTCAAGGCACACTGCCTTGGCCTCAGGTTCCAGAAGGGTGTGACGCCCTTCTGCCAGTGCCTTCTTGATTGTCGCCTGCCCTTCCTTGGCGCCCAAAAACAAACCTACCGTACTCTCCGGTACTGTCCATCCGCTTTAATACGGTTGCTCGGACTCTAGTCGCTTCACGTCAGAACCTGGGTGGGATCTTGGAACAAGGCCAGAATCTGCAGAGAATCACAATCCTTGGGACCACCCACGTAGACAAATCCAGTGTCGAACGTGTCCGGGTAACCATTTCAGAGGTACGTCCGTCTGTGGTCGCAGTGGAACTCGACGTGGAGAGACTCTTCGCTCTCAGAGATCTCGACCGAGGCAAACTAGACTCTCCAATCCGTTCGGGCTTGCTGCCGTGGCTCTTGGCTTTGCTTGAAAGATCAGTAGGAT
>JBASRQ010000179.1:0-1901 GCA_049273895.1 Thermoplasmata archaeon | reverse complement strand
ACCCAAGTCCGCCGTAGATGTCACTATTACGGCGGCGACGATGAACACTATCAGAATCGCGAAGGCAGGCCTTGACAAGAATCCACAGAGCTTCATGCGACTCGCTCCTCTCCGCAATGTAGGTGATATGCCCGAATGGCGGCCTGTCTCAAAGCCTTTTGGCTGCCGATCGAGCAGCGAACGCAAGTTACATGGATAAAAATAGGTTTTCTGCGGGCGACCAAAATCACGCCCGCATATTGATAGGTTTTTCATGCCGGTTCTCTCAGTGCTAAACGGTCCCCGTCCCATCGACCCAGATGAAGTATGCGACTCCGGGTGTCACGGCGAAATCGTACCTGTCTGGAGCACCCTTGATGTAGGAGTGGTATATTCCTGTCGCAGAGTCAAGGTACGTCAAGACCGTGCCGGTGCAGCCCTGGACACTAGCCAACAATGCGCTAGCCTTGATCGCTTCCACGCCGTTGTAACCTATGATGTTCCATCCAGCCTTGACTGACGACCCGCTCGCGGGCACATACCATCCCTGCAGAGTGAACACAGCATCAGATTTCACCGCAACATAGTAGCCCTGGCCATGCACTATCCTGAAGTCGTATCTCGCCGGCGCCCCCGCTACGTACGATTCATACCTGCCAGATGTCTTGTTCAGCTGGCTGACGACGGTTGCCGTCGGGCCAATCGCACTGAGCAAGCTCTTGGCGGTCAACCCGGGCACATCCAGTGGTGACGACCACAGGTTCCAGCCGCTCTTGAGCACGAAGCTCATCGCCGGATCGTCCCCGGGCAGTATGTTGGCGAAGTCAACGACGATATTCACCGGCGGACCCCACGGATACGCTGGGAGCACGATCAGGTTGACAGAGGTCTTGGTCGGGACCCATCCTGGGAGGACCGTCTCGTTCACCCAATACTTGCCGGGCAGCAACTGGCCGAAACAATAGTACCCGATCTCCGAGAGAGAGCCTGAGTTATCTGTCCAGGCGTCCTTCCAGACGTAGTCTCCTCTGACGGTTCTGCCTTCAAGGACGATATGCCAGTCGCCCAATCCTGATTCGCCAGGATCTCTGATTCCGTTCGGCCATGAACCGCTAGGCCCGAATTCGTCAAGGAACTTGTAGCCCTCTATGCTGGCGTACCTGATGTTGCCAATATTGACCGCTATGCACTGAGGCTCCAGTTGATGGCTCACACTGTAGGCGGGAATGGTCACGACGATGGGCAACATCGAGGTGGTCATCCACCCGTTCTGTAGAACCTCGTCCACTCTGTAGTTGCCAGGCAACAGGTTTCCGAACGCATACATGCCCAGCAAATCAGTGGTGGTGGATCCCCACAACGTCCAGACTCCAGGCGAGGTCTCCTTCTCGAGCGTGATCGTCCAGTCGGACAGACCGGGCTCGCCTGCATCCATGACTCCATCCAGGTCCTTATCGAAGAACTTGGAGCCATAGATCGTGGTCAACGGGACATTGCCGAACTTGACCTGGCTCACGCCGTGGTAAGACGCGATCCAGAAGGTGATTGACGCAGGCGTGGTGTGGTACCAGCAGTCGCGGCTCTCTTCTGTCACGATGTATACTCCGGGCAGCAGGTTGTCGAAGCTCCATGCGCCATCGGGACCTGAGTAGACCGTGATCGGTCCTACTGGTGTCGCTCCGATCGGCGAGAACGGGAAGGTGCCATCGTTGAGCCAGCCGTACAAGGTTATCGCCCAGCCGTCAACTCCAGGCTCGCCGTCCTTCACCCTGTTCATGTTCCAGTCGTAGAACTTCCAGCCCGAGATCGACTCCAGCTTCACGTTGCCGAACTTGCAGCAGGTGACCTCCCATCCGCCCTGGACCTCGACGCCATAGTATATCCATGGCGTGATCGCGACCCAGCCAGCGGGTAGTTCCTCC
>JBASRQ010000176.1:0-40575 GCA_049273895.1 Thermoplasmata archaeon | reverse complement strand
GTTAAACGTCGGGACTTTGATAGTTACAATAATCAATCCTTCTTACATCGAGGCTGGCCCACGCAACTACACTTTATACCTCAACGGTCAGCTGGAGTCGAATGGGACTATTCCGGCCGGTGACTCGGAGGTCTTTGAGAAGAACTTCTCGTGGAGCGGTTCAGAGTTGACGATTCAAGTTCACATCGAGGTTCCAGGAAGCAGCACTCAGCCAGAAGATAGAACAATAACCCTGACATCAGGAGAGACCGAGAGGCTTTTCATTACGCTCGTGACGACGTAGACTTGCTGATGCACGTATGAAGTGATAGGTTTGTTCGATAAGACGTATTTCTTTATGTGGCATGTTGGACATTGGCACTCAGGAAATGGTTTCCATGTTGAAGTGCCTCTCGCGCCTCAGCATAACATCCATAGGGGAGGAAAGGCGATACCTAGCAGAGAGGAATGGCAGTTTACATTGGACTCCGTACTTTGGCCGGTTTTGTCCTTTTGCTAATCGTATTCGGCTTCGCTGTCTATTGGATAATCAAGGCTCTTGTCCGGAACAAGAAGGAGTCTTCTGTCCGGAGAAGGAAGGAGTCTCTTGTCCGGGAGAGAAAGGAGACTCTTTTCCGGAAAAGGAAGGAGGCTCTTACCCGGAAGAAGAAGGAGGCTCTTATCCGGAAAAAGAAGGAACGGGTTTAGCTTCTCGGAAAAGCCCATAGGGGAGGAAAGGCGATGCCGCACTTTTGACCGCCTCGTCCCTTGTCAGGGATCTGCCCCGATTCCATTCACGAGCTCAGATATGCGGGAAACCTGCGCAAGATTGATAATGGGCGGGGCTGTCTGCAGATGCAGAGGGGTCGGAGAGCATGAATTCGCAAAGTGGAATGCAGTCAACCACAAGCACGAGGAACTGCGTGTCCTGCGGCAGAACGATCACCTGGGACGCGAACGTTTGCCCTTACTGCGGGCATGACTACAGGGTGCAGATGATGCCGGCACAGCAGATGGTGGCCAGGACGGGCCACGCGGGCTGGGGCGGAGGCCTGATCATCGCGAGCGGGGTGCTCGGCCTGATCATGGGCATCCTCCTGCTGTTAGCCTCGACCTTGAACTACAACCAGCTGAACGTGACCCTGCCGTCGGGCTTTACGAACCAGGACCTCAAGAACCTCCTGGCCGTCCTCGGCGCCGCGTTCGCCGTATTCGGTGCCATAGCCATTATCGGCGGTGTGTTCGCCGCCGAGCGGAAGCACTTCGCAGTGGCCATCGTCGGAGCCATATTCGGCATCATCAGCATCGGGTTCTTCCTGGGTGCGGTGCTCGCCTTGATTGGCCTCATACTCGTGGTCATATCGCGCCACGAGTTCAGGCAGGCCCCGGCGCCGCCACCTGCTGGACCGCCGCCCGCCTATCGCACCTAAGTCAGCGCCTCCGAGCTATTGTTTGGGCGGCACGAATGTCAATCGATAGAACACTTAGCATTCAGTGGCGGATCATAGTCCCCAACTCGTTCGGGAGAAGAGATGAAGTGATTCCGTTGCTGGCCATCCTCGCGTGCCAAAGATGGCTCGATGTCATCGAGACTCCTAAGGGGGGCAAGTGGAGCCTCGCTCGCAAAAGCCCATAGGGGAGGAAAGTGCACCACTAAAGGCAATTCTATTAATGGCGAACGCAATTCAGAATAATGGGGGGTTGCTCAGAATGTTCGTCAATATCGTTAGATGGCGTGTTCCAAAAGAGAACAGCGGCAGAGTGCTCGATCTCTGGTCTGAAATGATGGACTACCAGAGGTCTCATAGGCAGTATTTCCATTACATCAGGTCTCGATTCTTTGTCCACCTTGGACGGGAGTCATCCGAAGAGGACTGGATGTTCCTAGATGAGTACGAGCGCCGCGAAGATTACGACAAATGGATGAAGGCTGTGAATGAGAAACCAGAGCTGATAAGACTCACGGACGATTTCTTCCCTAAGTGGGACGCCCTGATTGTCCCCGAATCCAGAAAATCAGAGACTTGGACTGAGGTCGAGGAACTTAGAGCGGTGTTCAAGCAAGATTCCAAGTCGTAGCTAATACCGATCTGATTCACGGGAAATGGTTGGCAGTTCCCAGTCTATCTAGGGAAAGGCAACCGATTCCTGTGCCAAAGCTCGCGAATTGAGAGTAATCTCCCGAGACAGTAGCTGCGTTCTGTGTTGGGCGCTTCAGGGTCCACTAATGTCCCTCGGAAAAGCCCATAGGGGAGGAAAAGAGAAAGGGTTTAAGGGGACAGGGGAAGGCTACAAAGACTGGCTCCACTGTCTATTCACGATTCGGGCCATAGACAATCCTTGCTGTCGCAACTCGCGAACGCATCGGAACCAGCTTCGCGGCATTTCAGCGCGAAGAGTCCCTCTCCGAGATTTTCATTTCGCGTCTGGACATTCATACTCCGAGCTGAAGGGAGAAGTTATAAATTTGAATAACGGCATCTCGCGTCAAAATGGGAGGCCAGATATGTCAGTCGTTCTGCCAGACCTCAAGTACACCAAGGACCATGAATGGGTGAAGGTTGAGAAAAGCCTCGCGCGCATCGGCATCACGGACCATGCACAGACTGAGCTGACCGAGATAGTGTTCGTCGAGCTTCCAGCATCGGGCAAGGAAGTCAAAGCGGGCGATGTCCTGGGGAACGTCGAGTCAGTCAAGACCGTCTCTGAAGTGTTCTCTCCCGTCTCCGGGGTCGTGAAGGACTCGAACGGCAAGCTGTTCGATTCGCCGGAGCTGCTCAACAAGGATCCCTATGTGCAGGGCTGGATAGCCCTGATCGAGATGAACAATCCGTCGGAACTCTCAGGGCTGATGAGCGCCGAGGAATACAAGAAGTTGCTCGGGGAATGATCGTTCTCCTAGGACCGATTTGGGCGGAATGCTGCGCTTCTTTGGGTGACAAGCTGTGAAACAGACGATTTCGCCGGAAAAGGCGCAGGATTGCTTTTCAGGGTTTCCGGTGGTTCTTGCATCTGTTGGCGGCTCAAAGGACAACATAATAACGCTCGCAATGTGCCACGTCTTCTCGTTCAAGCCAGCGCTGTTGGGCCTTGGGATCGCTCCGAAGCGCTTCAGTTACGGACTGTTCAGGGAAAGCAAGGACTTCGCAATCAATATTCCTGACAGGAAGATGCTCAGAGCTGTCGAGATATGCGGTTCTAAGAGCGGACGAAAGTTCGACAAGTTCGAAGCAGCTGGACTTACTCGAGAGAAGGCGGAGAAGATAAACTCTCCTTTGATTGCTGAATGCCCAGTGAACATCGAATGCGTCAAGATCAAGGAAGTCGAGGCTGGAGATCACACATGGTTCATCGGCGAAGCGGTTGCCGCGAGAAAGGATCCTGGCTACAAGACCGATGAAATGCTGCTCTATTGGGGCGACTACAGAACCATAGGCAACCAGGTCAAGTAAGTCTTAGGAACGGATGTCAAGGCCGCAATCCGTGCAAGACGAAAATCACGGAAGCACTGGAGAAGGCCGGTTCTCGAGGATGTCCTCGAAGAACTCCTTGATGCCGCGAGACTGTAACGCGCACAATAAGCGGAGCATCGACGTTCTCGTTGGAAGTAACCAATACGATGACAATGGCAGGCGGCTCAGCTGAGCTTCGATGGCAAACGCATCGTTCACTAGATGGAGTGTCATGCGCGAAATGCTGGCCTGGGAATTTATAAATCCCCGTAGGCTCTTCCAGTTTCGGCTGCGTCGCAGCTGATCCATCGTTTCCCCGGAGGACCGAGAGTTGTACTTGTTCAATACCTGCCCGAGAGACTGCTACGACAGCTGCTCGATAGTTACCCGGGTTCGAGACGGGAAACTCCACTCCATTGAAGCGAACAAGAAACAGCCCTTCACGCAGGGATTCCTGTGCCCAAAGGGCCAGAATCTGATGCAGTACGTCTACTCGAAGGAGAGAGTCCTTTATCCGATGAAGAGGGACGGGAAGAAGGGCGAGGGCAAGTTCAAGAGGATATCATGGGACCAGGCCCTGAACGAGATCGCCGATCAGATCAAGACCCGGTCCGCGTCATATGGGACAGACTCCATTCTGCAGTATGACTACGCAGGCACGATGGGGCACATCCAGCGATACTTCCCGAGCAGGTTCTTCAACGCGATCGGCGCCTCCAGGATAACCCATACCATATGCTCGCGAGCCGGCGACAAGGCCCTGGACATCGTCTATGGGTCCTGTCTGGGAATGCTTCCCGAGGAGATCGAGAAGTGCAGGCTGATCGTCGTCTGGGGGATGAACCCGGCCTGGAGCAGCCCCCATGGGTTCGAGCTAATCAAGAAGGCGCAGAAACGCGGAGCCAAGGTCTACGTAATCGATCCGATCAAGACGGCGACCGCGGAAATCGGCATCCATCTCCAGATAAAGCCCACGACAGACGCCGCGATGGCTCTTTGTTGCGTCAATCACATCATAGAAAACAGACTGTACCCAGAGGAGTTCGTGAGGAACAATACGACGGGCTTCGAGAAGCTTGCGGAGGTCTCGAAGAAGTTCGATCTCAACGCGATGGCCAAGATAACCGGTCTCGTCAAGAGGGACATCGAGGATTTCATAGCCGACTATGTTTCGCTGAGACCGAACTGCATAATGATGGGCTACGGAATGCAGAGGAACAGGAACGGCGGGGAGATGATCCGAGCAATCAGTGTCCTGCCCGCGCTGATAGGCGAGAACAGGGGATTCTTCTACTCGACGGACCTGGACGATTTCGATAGACAGTACTTGGAAGGCTGGGGCCTCACGTCCCGGAAGAAGGCATATCACAACATGGTCGACCTTGGCCGAACCCTTGAGTCTGGAAGGATCAAGATGATGTTCGTGTATGACTCGAACCCGCTGGCAACGCTGCCGAATCAAAACCTGGTTCGGAAGGGATTCGCGCGCGAGGATATCTTCACCGTCGTCCACGATCTCTTCATGACGGACACGGCCGACTACGCAGACATCCTGCTCCCGGCAACCAGCTTCTTCGAGCAGTTCGACATCCACACATCGTACCTCCACCAGTACTTGTCCATAAATGAGAAAGCGATTGAGCCTCTGGGCGAGGCCAAGAGCAACAGCGACCTGTTCAGGTCTTTGGCCAGCGCGATGAAGCTGACGGCGAAGGATCTTTACGAAGAGGATGAGAAGATCGCGAAGACCCTCATGTCAAAGAGCAAGGCGGTCGAGGGGACATTCGAGGCCCTCAAGAAGAAGGGCTTTGTGAAGTTGCGGGTTCCTGACAGAAACGTGTACATCACTCCGACTCGCAAGATCGAGTTCTATTCGGCGACTGCTGCTGCTGAGGGTCTGGGAGGCCTGCCTGCGCACGTGGAGGTCCAAGGGAAGCTGCCGTATCAGCTACTCACGCCCGTTCACAAGCTGCTTGTGAGGTCGCAGTACCACATCCTTCACCCGGAACTGTCTCCGGTGGTCTACGTTAACAAGAGGGACGCTCTCGAGGAGGGCATCGAGGACGGAGGCACAGTCACTCTGTCCAACGAGTTCGGCGAATGGACGGTCAAGTCAGAGATCTCGGAATCGGTCCCGCCTGGTGTGATGCTCACCTACTCAGCATTGTGGCCGAAGCTGGCCGACGGAAAGAACGCCAACTTCCTCACCACGGACTACGTGCAGAAGTACGGCGGCAACTCCGCTTTCAACTCGACCTTCGTCCGAGTGGCCTAGGACACTGGGCCATCTGAGACGTTTTCATTCATGTTCTTGCCCCAGAACTCGTCGTGGATTGCGGCAATCGTGTTTTTCAGATCCTTCCTATCGACAGTGAAGTGATACGCGACCATCGAGGCTCCTGCAGAGATGAGATCCACGTTCACGTTCTTCGCAGCGACAGCGTTGAAGACTCTCGCCGCGATACCCTTGGTCTCTCCGAACCCCTCCCCCACGGTGCATACGAGCGCCACGCCAGGGTTGACTTCGAAGTTCTCACCAATGCTTCCTATTATCGCCTTCACGGCCTTCTTCGCATTCGGAATGTCGGCCTCGTCTATGAGGACCGCCGCGCATGTCTGGGACGTTGTCGCCGAGAAGATGTTTATGTTCGCCTTGTGCAGACAGGCTGTGATGTCCGCAAGAAAACCAGACTTGTAGCCCGCCCCGGTGTCGTAGACCTTGAGCGTGGCCACGTTCGGGAGGTACGAGACGCTCTTGATGATGTCCTTCCTCAGCTGCTTGCTCTTTCCGATGGTTGTCCCAGGCGATTCTGGTTTGTACAGGTTCTTTATGACGATCTCGATGCCCTTCAACCTCGCAGGCTGGACGGCCCGCGGGTGCAGCACCTGGGCGCCGAAGTAAGCGAGTTCCGCAGCCTCCTCGTAGGAGAGCCTCTCGAGTATGAAAGCATCCTTGACAAGCTTCGGGTCGGCGCTCATGAAGCCGTCTACCTCCTTCCAAATCTCGACGGGATTCGCATCGGTTGAGTACGCAACGACGGCGGCAGAATAATCAGTGCCGCTTCTGCCGACCGTCGTCACGTGGCCGGTCTCCGTTACTCCGAAGAATCCGGTGACGACTGGAACGACGCCCTTCTTGACCGCGCTCGTCAGCATCGGGCCGAGGTTTTTCTCACATTTGTCCAGGATTGCCACAGCGTTCCCGTGCCGCTCGTTCGTGATCATGCCGAGAGCATCAGTCTCCATCGCGACCGCATCCATGCCCTCGTGGCTCAGCCTCGATGCCACAACGATTGCTGATAGCCTTTCCCCGAAGCTGAGAATTAGATCGTTTGTCCTCGGCGTGAGTTCTTCAGTGTACGTGATTCCGTAGAGGAGCCTCTCGAGCTTCGTTATCTTGGCCTCGATCAGCTCAAGCGCCTCCTTTCTCTTCTGGCCATCTTTCTTGGGCAGCATCTCGACGTGTCTTAGCTTGAGCTGAAGCAGGAAGTCGTCGATCTCCTTCTCCTGGCGCGGCTTTGAGATGAAGTCCCTCACCGAGTCTGTGACTCCAGCCGAGGCCGATACAACAACGACCTTCTGCTCGATCTCCTCCTTGACAACCTTCGCTGCTCTGAGGAGTGTGTCCTCGGATCCAAGGCAAGTCCCTCCGAACTTCAATATCTTCAAGTCCTCACCTCTGGGATTTGAGTACATGATCCAACGAACTTCGAGGATGACATCTTGCTGTGGACTGTGAGCCTATCCGGGTTGTGTTCTACCTCCACCAACTTCGGAAGCCGACCGTGCATCGAGACCGCTCCATCGATCATCGCAAGGCCACCGATGAAGCCTTTGATTCCTTTGAAAGGATTGAAGCACGATCCAAGTGAATTGGTGTCCGTCACCCGGTTGCCGATCGCGGTCGCCAAAGCGTCTGCCAGGACAGCCGAATCAGCAATCGCCACGGCAGCGTCCGAGTCGCCGAAGTTGATCGAGTGCCCCAGCCTCCCGCTGGACGTACAGATTCCGATGATTGCATCGGTCGGTTCGAGCTCGAGCGCAAAAGCCGAAGGCAAATCAGGCTCGTTGAAAATCTCCACTGTGGCCGGAGTCTCCAACAATAGAGCGATGTCTCCCCCATTGTCCACCCAGCCATGGGTGCATCCGTTCGTCACCATGGCCTCCAACGCCTCTTGTGCGATCGTCCCTGCGACTGTCGCCATGGGTCCCACGCCAGCTGCATCAGAAGCCTCGCACATCCTGCGGATGACCTTGCCGTCATCATCAGAGGGACTGTAGGGTTCGAGAGTTGTCAAGAAGAAATCGTCCTTTCTGATCTTCTTCTCGATTTCATTCCGAGCTGCTTTGATGGCGTTCACTGCTGGCGCAACGTAATCCCTGTCTGCCGCTATTGTTGCGGCCGTTTCTTCGATTTCAACTTTCGCGAGGACGAACTCGCTCATATCAGGATCTCCATCGCCCTTGGAGGACAAGCGTCGATGCAGACTCCGCATGCGACGCATTTCTCCTCTGTGAAGGTGACCTTGCCAGTCTTGGAGTCGATTGCAAGTGCCTTGGTGGGGCATATGGACACGCACATGCCGCAGTGCGTGCACACATCCTCGTCCCTTCTCACGCCCTCCTTGATCGGCCTCACACCCACTCCATTCGATTTCAGGTAGTCAATGCCTTTCCGAATGTCGTCTGCCTTGCCGGAGAGTTCGAGGACCATCTTGCCGCCGATCTCGTCGATTTCAGCGCGCAGTATGTTGACCAGCAGATGGTACTTGGAGATGAGGTTGTGCGTGATCGGCGTGTTTGCGGCCTCAGGACTGAAGTTGAGCACTACTTTGGTCTTCAATCACAT
This sequence comes from Thermoplasmata archaeon, assembly GCA_049273895.1. GTDB lineage: Archaea > Thermoplasmatota > Thermoplasmata > UBA10834 > UBA10834 > COMBO-56-21. The sequence goes on along the minus strand of JBASRQ010000176.1, from coordinate 32,295 downwards.
CGCCTCCTTCTCTGTCCGCACATCAAGAGTTTTGAAGACTCTGTCCATCGAGAAGTTCTGGACTGGCTTCTCAATGAGGAAATCGCCTTTCAGGATCTGGTTCTTGAGTATCTGCGAGATCTGTCGCGCCTTGTAGAGGCTCGAGAGCGATGATGTCGGAATATGTTTCCCCTTCAGCTCGATCTCTCCTGACCTCAGCTCCGCGTAGGTGAGCTCCTTCAGGACCGTCCGGGAGCGTGTGGGCTGGCTATAGTCGAAAATGGCGGATACTATCTGGTCGTTTGTAACGGCGCACGCTTTGGCCATCTCCTCGTCGAGGATCGGTATCGGGATCCCGATGCCCAGGCCCAGCGAGGTGCCATACTTCGTGAACGTCAGACCGCGCAGGAACTCGGGTGTCATCTGCTTGAGGTCTCCTATCACCGCGATCGAACCAGCGGCCCTCTTCGGTACTCCCGCTGGAGTCCTAGGCACGCCGGGATTAAACTGCGTGCCCTCCCAGATCACATAGCCCTGTCCGCCGCCCAGGAACACTCTCGTCCCTATGCCGATGCTCCTGTAGTACGGGTCGTTCATCAATGGCGAGAGCTCTCCAGCCGAGCTGAAGGTCGCGTTGCCGTACTCCGGCAGAAGCTTGCCCATGTAAGTGTAAAGAGTCTTCGACGACGAGTTGGTCGCGACCGCGTAGTTCTGGTAGCAGTTCCTCACGTTGAAAAGGACCGCCTGGTTGATAGTCTTCAGGCTGACAAAGGTGTCGATCTCCTTTCTGGGGTAGCAGTCGGTGCCATAAGCCGTCGCCCTCAGCCTAACTGCCTTTCCTTTTACCAGGTCCTCGATCACATGGGCTCCACCATGCATCATGTTGTTTGTGTCGTCAAGCTCGGTCGCGCCAAGGTATGCGTCCACAGCCGCGAGACCGGCATAGGCAGGGATTCCGTCCATCCAGACCTTCTGCATCTTGATTGGCGGGTCGGCGTGGCCGAAGTTGAAGTAGGCGCCGGATGAGCACATCGCGCCGAAGGTGCCAGTTGTGACGATGTCCACGTCCTTGGCTGCCTTCTTGACGCCCTTCGCCCTGACGTATTCCTTGAACTCCTCGGCCGTCATCACGACCACTTCTCCGTCCACTATCCTCTTTCGGATCTCATCATAGCTCTTCGACGCCGTCTTCTGCTTGGCCCCTCTCTTCTCTGCCTTCAGATGACTCCCTCCTTGTACGCCAGCTCTGCGTTGAGAACCGACCCTCCTGCGCCTCCTCTAATGGTGTTGTGGGAGAGGAGGAAGAATCGCAGACAATCCTTGTCCACTCTTATCCTGCCGACGGTCACGGACATCCCCTTCGCTCTCTCAGGGACTCCAGCGTCAACGTCGAGCAACGGCTGTGGCCTATCAGGTTCCTTTCTCACGATGATCGGCCTCTCAGGCGCGCTTGGCAGCTTGAGCTTCTGCGGCTTGGCTGTGAAATCAGCCAGAGTGCGAGCAATCGTCTTCGCCTCGGGCATGTGCTTATCCTTGATGAAGACGGCCTCCAGATGGCCGTCCCTCACATTCACCCGGGCGCAGCACGCCTGGATGCTGATTGGCGAATCGACGAACTTGCCGTTCTTGTAGCTTCCCAGAATCTTCTTTCCCTCGGCGGTCATCTTCTCCTCCTCGTTCTTTATCCACGGGAGCACATTGCCGAGTATGTCGAGCGAGGCCATCCCTGGGTAGCCAGCCCCTGACAGTGCCTGGTATGTCGCCACATTGACGTCTCTGAATCCGAACTCATCCAGCAATGGCTTAAGGCCCAGAGCGAGTCCTGTCACAGAGCAGTTCGCGTTGGTGACGATGAATCCGCCGTTTTTCCTCCTCTTCTTCTGGACCTCCACCGAGGAAAGATGATCGGGGTTGATCTCAGGGATCAGGATCGGCGTGTCGTGCTCCATCCTGTGAGACGCTGCGTTCGAGAAGACGGCCATTCCGTGCTCTGCGCATTCATCTTCGACCGGGCCAGCTACATCGGAAGGTAGGCCGCTGAAAACGACCTCGACGCCCTGTCTTCCGAGAGCGGCGGGGTTTGTAGCCCGAATGGTCTTCGCTCCCAGGCGCAGGTTCAGCTCGACATCGCTAAGTCTCCAGACGTCAGCTAGCTTCTTCCCGTCTGATTTATCCGATGCGCAATAGGCAACGACCTCGAAATAGGGATGTGCATCAAGCATGTGGGCGAATCTCTGCCCGATCATTCCGCTTGAACCGAGTATTGCAGCCTTTCTCTTCGCCATGTCATCTCACCTCTAGGTACTTCTTGTCAGCTTCCATGATTCTGCCGAACCGAACCGCGTTCGCATCCAATGACGCCTTTCTGAGCTCGCGAAGCACTGTCTCCATGCTGCCTATCATCTGTCTTGTCTGCGGATTGAGAGCCTGTATGTCGTGGTAGACTCGCTGGCTCTCGACCGACAAGTCTCTGGCCATCCTCGTAAGCTTCCTGAATGACGGACCCTGGACATCGCAGTACTCGGACAGCTCTTTGCCTGACCTCTCGACGACCCCAGCGAAGACAAGCGTGCACAGATGTGAAAGTCCTAGTACATACGCCATCAGCTCGTCGTGCTTCTCGAGGCTGATGTTGCTCACTCTCGCACCCGCCTTCGAAAACAGTTCACTCGCCTGTTTGTCGGCCCTCTCGCTACCGCAGCTGCAGATGACGACATTCTGGTTCTTTGGGGAAGGGGAACTCGGCCCAAACATAGGATGAACGCTTGTGACCAGCAGCCCAGCTTTCGCTCCTTGTCGCAGTATCCCAGATATATGAGATTTTACACTGCAAAGGTCGAACACAAGGCCCTTTGGCGAGCTGTCCATCACCGCACGAAGCTCTTCTGGACACACTCCAAGGGGACTCGCGACAACCACAATGTCCGCCTTCCTCGCTGGCTGTCGGAGAGACTTCACGCTAGCGTATCCTTCGAGCTTGCCACGAGGGTCCCATATGAGAACCTCCGCCCCGCGGTCGGACAAGAATCGGCAGATCCACTTTCCCATCCTTCCTGCTCCGCCGACTACCAGCCCCGTCCTGCCCACCAAGTCTCCGTTCTTCTTCGTCTTCTGGACAGCGACGGAGCCCTCGATGAGCGCTCTCGCCAGCTGAGAAACGATTTGTTCGTCCAATCCGAAGGCTCTCGCGTTTCGCGCGTACTCGGAGATGACCTGTTGCTCTCGGGCTGGGTCCCGCACCTTAAGTCCATCCTTGTGTTTGACCAGCCCTATTTCGGTCGCCGCGTCAAGCCTTCTCGACATGAGTTCGAGCAGCTCCGCGTCGATTGTCTGAATCTCCTCCCTGAGAGTTTCGAGCTCGTGCCTAGTCATACGAACCCTCCTTGGAGCATGAGATCCAGAATCACCGCAGCTGCGGAGTTCTCGACAACCGGCACCGCCCTCGGCACTATGCACGGGTCGTGCCTACCCTTGATTTCGAGCTCGACCGGTTTCTTCTCGACCATGTCTACACTCATCTGCGGTCTTGCGATGGACGAAGTCGGTTTGAATGCGACTCTGAACTCAACAGGCATGCCGTTTGAGAGGCCACCGAGGATTCCCCCTGAGTTGTTCGTCTTAGTCACGATCTTGCCGCCCTTAACAGCGTATTGATCGTTGTGAGCGCTCCCCCTCATGGACGCGCACTTGAATCCAGAACCGAACTCAATCCCCTTCACTCCCGGGATCGAGAACACCATCGCGGACATCAGGCTCTCGATGGAGCCGAAGAACGGCTCGCCAACTCCGACTGGCAAGCCGATGATCGTGCACTTGATGACCCCGCCGACACTGTCCCGCTCCTCGTGCGCCTTAACGATTTCCTCCTTCATCTGATCGGCCGTGACCCTGTCAGCACATCCGACTGCGTTGGCGCGCACTATCTTTTCAGCGATGCTGAATGGAACTTCCTTCTTCAGAGCGATCTTGCCTATCTGAACGGTCTGGGCTAGCAGAGAGACGCTTCTTCTCTCGAGGATCTGTCGGGCTATAGCGCCTCCGATGACCAGCCCTGCGGTCATCCTTCCAGAGAACTGTCCACCTCCTCTGTGGTCGTGGTGGCCACCGTACTTCACAGTGGCGGGATAATCTGCATGGCCTGGCCTCGGCACTCTCAGGAACGCATCGTAGGCCGAGGAGTCTGTGTCGACGTTTCTCACCAAACCGACGATCGGGCCTCCAGTCGCCTTGCCGTTGCGTATCCCCGAGATTATCTCGAGCTTGTCGCGCTCTCTTCGAGGAGATGTGATGATCCCTTTCCCAGGCGACCTCCGATCGAGCTCGGCCTGAATGACCGCTTCGGAGATCCTGGACCCAGCTGGACATCCCTCGATCTTCGCTCCAACGCAGGGACCATGGCTGGTGCCGAAGATTCCGACTCTGTATCTGATGCCGAACTCGTTCACTTTCTCACCTCCAGGCGGCACCCGAGCTGGTGCATGTCCCTGATGAATCCCGGGTACGAGACATTGTATGAGTCGTTGTCCTCGATCCTCGTCTCGGAACTGGCTGACAATCCCGCAATCGCTGCAGCCATAAGTATCCTGTGGTCTCCCTGCGTCTGGACTGTGGTCCCGTGCAGCTTCTCGCCACCGATCACTTCGCATCCATCGCTCGTCGGGACCATCCTGGCGCCCATGTTGTGAAGGAAAGTGGTCGTCGTTGCGATCCTATCGCTCTCTTTCGCCCGAAGGTTCTCCCCTCCTTTCAGCACGGTCTTCCCGGACGCCACAGCCCCCAAGACGGCAAGGACCGGAAACAGATCTGGAGTATGCCTCACATCGATCTCTGTTCCCTCGAGCTTCCCTCCTGAGACCTTCACCGAATCCCTACCTGTCGAAACATTCGCCCCGAAAGAAGTGAGGCGCTCAATGATCGCCTTGTCACCTTGGGGAGAGTCCGGGTCCAGGCCTCTCACTGTGACCTCTCCGCCGGTGATTGCTGCGGCCACGAGAGGGAATGCCGCAGAGGAGTAATCTCCTGGCACAGTGTAGTTCTCAAGAGCTAGCTTCTGAGATCCCTTGACGAAGAAACACTGATCCTTCTCTTCAACCTGAGCACCGAATCGGCGAAGCATCTGGAGTGTGATGTCAACATACGGTCTGGAACGCAGCGGTCCTTTGACATCGATCTCTGTGTCTCCTTTCTTCTGTGAGCAGGCAATCAGGAGCGAAGAGACGAACTGGGAACTGATGTCGCCAAGTATCTCAGCTCTGCCCCCGGTGATGGGACCAGCGATCCTGAGTGGGGGCATGCCTGGGTTCCCGAGGTATTCGCATCTGGCACCGAGTTGAGCTAGCGCGTCAACAAGTGGCCCCATTGGCCTCCGCAGGAGGCTCTCGTCCCCTGTCAGGATGTTGGGCTCCGGGAGAAGTGACGCTATCCCAGTCACGAGTCTTAACGTCGTGCCAGAGTTCTTCGCATCGATCACTCCTGGAGCATGCCTGAACTTCTCGCAATGTATCAACATTCCCCGGGAATTGCTCCGGAACTCCGTGCCGAGGGCGTAGAGGGCGTCCAGTGTAGCCCTCGTATCCTCAGACATCAGGGGGTTGATCAGGACGAAATGCGAGTGGGTGAGCGCTCCGAGGACCATGGCCCTGTGCATGTATGATTTGGATGGGGGAGCGGTCACAGTGCCTTTGGCGACCGATGACCTGACTACAATAGCCGTGGGACCACCTCTCTCGCTGGGGTATCGTTCACGTGAGCTCTGAGGAGAGTTCCCTCCTCCCGCTGGAGGGCTTTGAGGATAGCCCCAAGGTCCGCTCGGTCGCATACGATGGCAGTCGCAGGACCAGTCCCTGAGATCCCTGCTGCAAGTGCTCCTTTGTTCCTGGCGATCTCGGCTATGTCCTCGGACACGTCGAGCACTTTGGCGTATGCCCTTGAGTTCGCCTCCATCGCCTTCAGGTACTCGCCCTTGAGCGCGAGCTCGAGGGCCTTCTCAACATCCTTCCTTATCGGGCTGAAATCGAGTCCCTTGATGCTTGACTTAGAGATTCGTCTCTCGGGGACATGGAGCACCATCTCCAGGTCTGGATCCAGATTCCCTTTGTGCAATATCGTGAAACTCCTGTTATCCGTGACTGCGACCCCTCCGAAGAAGCATGCAGAGGCGTCGTCAAAAGCGCCGGTGATTGTGACGCCGGCTCTGATTGACTCCTCGATACCGGTTAAAACGATTTCCATGTCGGAGAGATTCGCGCCTAATGCCCTCGCGGCAGCAAGAACGACCGCGTTGGACACTGCGCTGCTGCTCTTCAGGCCTCTGGAGATCGGAATGTCAGATCTGACATGCACTTCGCCGTTCACGTCGGAGCTGCCCAGTGCTTTCGAGGCGACCGCCCGAACGCAGCTTGACACGAGATCGTGTCCCTCGTCAGATCCTTGGAGCAAGATGTCTCCTTTTCCTCGCTCCAGCTCGACGATTGCGTCTGCCTCGAGTGTTATTCCGAAGGCTGCGCCCTTGCCTGTGGCTATGGCGTTGACTATCGTCGCTGCACCTCTGCATGCGCCTTTGCCTATCACGCCAACGCCCTCCTCGCAGCCTCTCGCATTTCTTCCACGTTCGGTTCAAGGCTGGTCCAAATCCTGAACGATTCCGCGCCCTGCTGCACCAGCATCTCAAGACCGCCGAGCACCTTCACGCCTCTTCCCTCCGCGGCCTTCATCGCAGCCGTGACTGGCGGGTTGAATATGATGTCGATGAACGTCGAGCCCTGTTTGAGTAGCTTGCCAGCAATCGGGTTGCCAGGAACTCCCTTCATCCCGACTGGAGTGCAGTTCACAACTAGGTCGAAGGTCCTTCCTGACTTCCAGAGCCTCTTGAGCGATTCAGATCTCGCACCGAAGGTGCGCGCGAGCTCGTCTGCCCTCTTCTTCTCTATGTCGACAACTGTGATTCTTGCCCCCCGCTGTGACAGGACGTAGGCCACGGCCCGAGCAGCTCCGCCCGCTCCTACTAGGAGCGCATCCGTGTCGCAAGTTATGACTATTTTTCCGTCAATCAGGCTGGCGAATCCTATCACATCGGTATTTTCTCCGACAATCGACTTGGTCTGGAACTTCATTGTGTTGACCGCTCCTGTAGCCATCGCGGCCATCCCCTTCTTGTCGCAGAGATCATAGGCGGTCCCCTTGTGAGGGACGGTCACGTTGACTCCCCGGAAACCCAAATTCCGGAGGGTCACGACCGCCCTCCTGTCGAATGTTCCAGGTTTGAAGTCCATCGGGATGTAGGACCCCGCCAGACTTAGCCCTGTCAGCGCCGCCTCTTGCATGGGTTTCGAGACAGAATGTGATACTGGATGGCCGATCAGGCCAAGCGCTATACGGTCGCCGTTCAGGAGTCTGCGCTGTGTTGCCACGTCCAGCTGTCCCGGAGCTGCTGGTCTCCCGGGCAGGCAGGCGTACACCAAGCAAGAGCCGATCTTGTCCGCGAAGACCCTAGTCAGCTGGCCCTGGGTGCCTATGCCGATCAGGACGTACCTTGTCCTCTTCTTTGAGAGCGTCGCCCCGACTCGCGCCAGCATCAGCGCATCATCGGCGTGCTCGCACGGCATGGCTATCTTGGCGATGTCACCTAATCTAGCTGCCTCAGCGATGTGCCTCTCGATGGTCGCCCGCGTGACAGGTTTGGCCAAATGAACGGAAACGATGATCTCGGAGTCCCAGTCAGAGCCCGCCAGCCTCTTGAAGAGGTGCCGGTCACTCGTCAGCTCTAGATCGACGTACTCAAAGTCCGCCTCGAGCGCGGCCACGAGTATGGCTTCCCTGCGCGAGCCCGTCATGGCGGACTTGCCGCCCTCCTTTCTTGACCTGAGAGTTGCTATCGCCGGGCCAAGCGCGGCTTTTCTGACATGCGATACGAGCTCCGAGTCGAGTCCAGATAGATGGTCCAACCTGCACTCCACGATGTCAGCGCCTTCTCTGAAAGCAGTCCTTGACGAGTCCGAAACTCCAGCAATGCTTCCCTCGATGAGAGAAGCCACGATTTGGGTCATCTACTTCTCCCTTATGGTCTCCTTCACATACATACCGAAGTGCCTGCCGCCCTTCTCAAGCTTGAGCAGGATGGGGTCTCCCAGCTTCAGTTTGCAGACCGAGACTATCTTGCCCCTGGAGTAGACTCTGATGGTCTCGGCGTTCTGGACAATCGTGGAGAACCGTTCCCCGTTAACCTCGGATTCGATCAGGAGAAGCGGCCTCCGCTCTACCTTGGTCCTCCCGACCACTACCTTCCTCGTGTGTCCATCGGCTCCAACGACGAGGGCTTCGTCTCCTCCCATCAGCTCTGACAGGTATCTCGTGCTGCCATCTGGCATCAGGACGTAGGCATGGACAGGACCGGCGTTCACCCTGAAGGGCCTAGATGCTGCGTACTCGGATTCTAGGGTCTCTGAGTGGATCAAGAAGAGGCAAGACGACTGGTTCCCAATGAGCATTCCCTCGCCTATGTTGAGCATGGAGCAGGTGTCGATGCAGACCCTGTCCCCCAGCCCGAGCTGTCTCAGCGAGGTTATCTTCCCTTCTCTGAGCTCGAGTTTGGGTGATGTGTCTTCCAGCAGCTTCCTGAGCCTCCCCAGCTCATCGATCCTGTCAGGAACGAACAAGACCCCGTCTGCCCCCCGCTCCATCGTTTCGAAGAAGAGCTTCGCCTCCTGAGTATTCTTGGCGAGCATAAACAGCTTCGAGCCAGAACCCTGGAAATGCACGATCAGATTCTCCAGCGGGATGACCTTCCAGTTCCTCGCCGAAATGACTACAGTGGTCGCTTTTTCGGCCAGCTTCTTCGCCTTGAGCTCGTCGTCCTTCGTTCTGAGTTCTACCAGAGTGCCCGCATGCTTTCCATCTTCCAAGAACTCCCTGCCGTCCAGCGTGATCGCTCTGAACCGACCAAGGCTCATGAACTCAGAATCCCTTCTGTCCAGGACGAGCGTGTCGAAGCCGTTCTCTAATGCTGAGAGAACGATCTTCTTCCTACTGTCACTGCTGGGCTGGAAAAGGGCGCCAACCCAGATTTGGCGGTCTATCATTGAATCACCGCCTATAATCTTCCTGAGGCCGCATGCCCTCAAATACTATCCGTCCGAGCGCCTTTGTGATGCCCGTGACGTCATCGTGCTGGAAAACGTTCCTTCCAATCGACACGCCCTTGGCTCCAGCCTGCATGGCGTCGTAGACCATCGTGAGCAGGTCGAAATCGGATTTCATCTTAGGCCCGCCAGCAATGACAACTGGTATGGGTGTCCCGCGCACAACATCTCTGAACGTATCTACGGAGCCAGTGTAGTTTGTCTTGACGACATCTGCGCCGAGTTCAGCGGCCAGCCTCGCGCAGTGTTTCACCGCTTCAGGGTCGAACTGGCTCTTCACATTCGGCCCTCTGGGGTAGCACATCGCCAGCAGAGGCAGGCCCATCGCCCTGCATTCGTCTGCGACCATTCCGAAGTCGGAGATCATTTCGTCCTCCTTTCCACCGCCAACATTACAGTGAATGGAGATCGCATCAGCTCCGAGGGCGGCCGCATCTGGAACGGTCGCGACGAGCCTCTTGTAGTTTGGATCAGCTGAGATGGATGTGCTCGCGGAAATGTGGATTATCAGTCCGAGCTTGCTGCCCACGGCAGGGCCGGCATACGGGACCAGGCCTTTGTGGATCACGATTGCAGAGGCTCCGCCCTCCGCGATCTTGTCAATCGTGCTCCTGATATCGGCTATCCCCTTGACCGGGCCCATCGAGATACCGTGGTCCATGGGGATTATGACGGTCTTCTCGCTCTTCTGGTCGAAGATCCGCCTCAGCCTGATCGTCTTTCCAATCATGTGCTCACCGAATGCATGCCGTGCTATTTTTTGTCACTGTGCTCGCCATGCAGCTGGACATATATCTCCCTTGCTACTGGATGGCGGTGCGAAGGCGTACAATGGACGCAATATTAATCTATTACTGTACACATCTAAGCATCGATAATTATGTGGGACAAGATTGCAAACTACTTTGAGAAGTATCCATCCCAGGCGAAGGTGGCAAGATACCTTCTCAGATATGGCCTGCGGATCGAGAAGGACCAAGTTCTGTGCGGCGATGTTCAGATAGCGGATTCCTCGCTTGCCCGTGCAGCTGGTGTGGACAGGCGCGTTGTCAAGTCAACGATTGAGACAATCAAGGTGGATCCCACGCTTCTGAAGTTCTTCTCTCAACTCTTGCCGACCAATCATCTAAAGAACGCAGCATCTGCCATGGGCTGGAGTGCGATCGAGATTGTCCCAACGAACGCACACGAGCCTGGGATCATAGCAGCAGTGGCGGACATCCTCCAGAAAGGGAACATCAGCATCAGACAGGCGATCGTGGACGATCCGATGACCTCCGAGGAGCCGAAGCTGTTCATCGTGACTGAGAGCCAAGTCCCATCCGAGCTGATACCGGCCATCCGGCAGGCCAGGGGAGTTAAGGGAGTCACAATATACTGAGATGTTTCTGACTACTTTGGATTTCGCCTGATCTCATGAGCGTTCACTCTCGGGAAAGCGAGGCTACCAAAGCGTACTTGGCCATCGGCACTGCGATGGTCTCCATCTCATTCGCTTCGATATTCATCAAGTGGAGCGAGAGCACGCCGTTCCTGATCGCGGCTTACAGGCTTGCATTCACATGTGTCATGCTGCTTCCATTTCTTCTCTGGACCAAAGGCTTCGTTGAGATTCGGAAGTTCAATCGGAGAGAGGTCCTGCTGGTGATCCTGAGCGGGGTTGCGCTCACATTTCATTTCGAGCTGTGGATTGTCTCCTTGACACTCACACTGGTCTCAACGTCTGTCATTCTTGTGACTTCTCACCCTATCTTCGTCGCCGGAGTCTCGCACTTCCTCCTGAAGGAGAAGGTGAGGAAGGTCGCGGTTGTGGGGATTGTCATAGCTTTCTCTGGCGTGGCCCTGATCTCCATAAGCGATTACTCGCTGGGCGCTGGAACGCTCCTCGGAGATCTAATGGCATTCCTCGGAGGGATTTGCGCTGGCATATATTTCTTGTCAGGTCGGGTTGCGAGGCAATCCGTCGCGGTGGGTCCTTACGCATTCTCGGTCTATGGTCTATCGGCATTGCTTCTCTTTCTCTCGGCAGCGATTGCCGGCGATAAGCTGCTGATCACAGAAGACAGAGAGATCACGCTGTTCCTCCTGCTGGCACTGATTCCAACAATCTTCGGCCACACTATGTTCAACTACGCTCTCAAGAAGGTGCCAGCACACATCATATCAACGAGCGTGCTGGGGGAACCTGTGGGTGCTTCGATATTGGCATATCTCCTGCTCCCGGGCGAAGTCCCAGGACCATGGATAATCGTCGGCGGAGCACTGGTCGTGGCGGGTCTGTACGTCGTGCTCTCGAAGGGCTACAGGACCAAAGACGACTTCGATGTCGTGGAGTAGAACGCACTCAAGTCTTCTGTTCATCAGCCCAGGTCAATCAGAAGGTCATCCCCATCTACTTTCGCAGCGAACTGGATTGTATCCTTCCCCTTGAGCTTCAGGAAGCCAACTTTCGGGCCTTGGATCGATTTTCCTGTCGTCAGATCGAACCTCTGGCTATGTTTTGGGCAGGTCACGACGTTCCCCTCGAGGCTGCCCTTCGAAAGATCTCCGTTGTTGTGCGTGCACCTGTTGGGAATCGCGTAGTACTTCCCATTGACATTGGCTACTAGGATTTCCCTTCCTGCGAACATTATCATCTTCATTGAACCCGCTGGTATCTCAGAAGCTCTCGCAACCTTTGTGTAGACCAATTGACCACCTGCTTCGAGTAGTTCTTATTTGCGGGATAATACTTGCCACTGGTCTTTCAGCTACCAGAGGGCCTCCATATGACTCAAGACTTGAGCTGATTCCTTGAATTGCGAGTCCCGGGAAAAGACAAAAGGGAAGGAAAGGCGATTGGGGTGCGGAGGAAATGGCGATGAAGTGCCCGAATTGCGGAAAGGAGACTTCTGAAGACAGGTTCTTCTGCGGATGGTGTAACGCGAAACTCCGAGAACCAACGCCCTCTACTGACAGTCAGACGTCCCATATCGAGTCAGTGAGTAACACGCAGATGGTGCCTTTGATTCAGAATGATTTCTTGAGGATGGTTACGAAGATCTTCGGGATATTCTCAGCAATCTTTGGCGCGATTTTTGCCATTTTGGCAGCATACGCGATTGCTGGAGGCTCCGGTGTCACGTTCACAATAAACGACAGAGTGGTGAGTACTGAAGAAGGTGGTCCGATCTTCCTGGTCATTGGCTTGGTGCTTCTATTCGTAGGATTTGCTCTCAGGTATGCATATCACAAAGCAAAGCCCGAAAAGGTCTACTCACCAGGCATCTAGAGCTAGGGAAAGTGGTTTGCGCCTTGCCTCGGAAAAGCCCACAGGGGAGGAAAGGCGATTGCGGGCGCGAGGCGAGAATGGTGGTCATCAATCCCTTCAGTATCATTTACTTGGTGGTCATTGCACTAGCTGTCTACCTGATTCTCAGAGAAGGGTTCCGGAAAAAGAAGAATAGATTATAGCTCCAACCTCAAAGAAGGAAAAAGGAAATGGGTTTAGCTCCGACCTATAATGTCAAAAAATGAAAGGGGTTTCTTGCCGAACTGGCAATCCTTTTTGATTGAACGCCTTACATATATGTCTGGCTTTAACACCCGTACCTTTGAAGTGAAAAGGATATCCCTCTACCTTGTCTATTGACTCATCATGGCTATGAATCTGGACGATGTCGACAGGAAGATACTGAGGGAGCTTCAGCAGGACGGCAGAGCTTCCTTCAGGGACGTCTCATCAAGGATAGATGTGAGCACGCCGACCGTGAGCTCGAGGGTTCAGGCGATGATTGATGTCGGGCTCATCAGGGGATACTCGACCTTGCTCGACGCAGACATGTTGGGGCAGGTTTCGGTCGTGCTTTTGCTCGAGTCCAAGCCGTCCGACTTGGATAAGGTCGTTGAGAAGATCAAGGATGAAGAGCTCGTGAGGCAGATCTATGTGCTCTCCGACTCAAGAGTGATGTGCATTCTGTCCTTCTACAACCAGATGAAGTATCAGCGGTTCCTGGAATCACTTGGCACAATCCCTGAGATAGCCCGAATGGACAACTCGATGGTCATGAAGGTTCCCAAGGAGAGCCCGAGAGCCGCTCTGACCGACGAAGCGGGCCTCCTTATCAGGTGCTACTATTGTGGTCACATGATGAAGGATGAGGGAATCAAGATCAAGCTGGACGGCAAGTACCATTATCTCTGCTGCAGCGTCTGCGAGAAGCTGTACAGAGAGAAATACGAGAAACTCAAGAAGTCAGCCGGGATTCCCAAACCGCTGGTCCAGGGACATCCGCAGCATGAGCACTGACTAAAGCGAACCTGTTCACTGGTACTTCTTCTGGTCCTTGTCGAAGGCTTTCTTGCAGCCCGGGGCACAGAAGAAGAACTCCTTCCCATTGTAGGTCGACTTCCACTTCGCCGTCTTTGGATCTACTTCCATCTTGCATATTGGGTCAATTGCCATTCTGCTCCGCTCTCCGTGGTTCTCAGTGGGAGCGGAGCCAGGTCTTCTCATTCGCGGGGCGTTGATAAGGTTCCAGCTCCGCTCCGCAATCTTGCGAATGTCTGCTGAAGCGGATATTCATTGTGCCTTACACCACGGCATCCGGGCCTGTCGCCAACCGAAATGTCAAATGACAACCCTTATATTCGGGAAGCTGGTATGCGCATTCCACAATCTGGGGAATGCAGATGCCAATATTCGAGAAATCCTCTGAAAGCTCCGTGACGAGAGCGATAATATCCCAGTTCGCAAAGGACATGGACGGCTTCGCAGAGACAGACGTAATAGTCATCGGCGGCGGGCCGAGCGGGCTGATGGCCGCTCGCGATCTCGCACTGAAAAAGGTCCGCGTGCTTGTGGTCGAGAGGAACAACTACCTTGGCGGCGGTTTCTGGATCGGTGGATTCCTCATGAATACAATCACCGTGCGGGCTCCAGCCCAGAAGATACTTGACGAGCTGGGCGTGAAGTACAAGATGTACGAGAAGGGCCTGTACATGACGCCAGGTCCTCTTGCATGCTCCAAGCTCATAGCATCCGCATGTGAGGCGGGTGTCAGCATACTCAACATGGTATCATTCGACGACGTCGTCCTTCGGGAGAAGAACAGGGTGGCGGGTGCGGTTGTCAACTGGACGCCAGTTGGCGCACTTCCAAGACAGATCACGTGCGTGGACCCTGTTGCTCTCGAATCCAAAGTGGTCATCGACGCAACGGGTCACGATGCCATGGTCGTCCGGAAACTTGAGGAGCGAGGTCTCATCAAGACGCCTGGGTTCGGTGCAATGTGGATTGAGAAGAGCGAGGATGCAGTTGTGGAGCACAGCGGGTTCTGCCATCCAGGTCTCATAGTGACGGGGATGGCGGTATCGACGACTTACGGCCTGCCTCGTATGGGTCCGACCTTCGGTTCGATGTTGCTTTCTGGCAGAAGGGGAGCAAAGGTCGCATATGAGCACCTCAAGGGCCGCTGAGAAGAGGCTCAGAAGCGTGGACTTCTACTCCTCTGAGAATCGCTCTGCTAAGGAGTTCTCCGAGGTCGAATCCTATCTCGAGGCGTTTTTTCCAAGCGTCAAATTTAGTGTTCGACCAGTCGTCGTGACCAAAGTCCCAAGGAGAGAACTGGATGCTTTTGCTGAGGCTCTGGCTTCCTCAAGAATGAAGGATCCGTCATCTGCGGAACAGGCTTTCGAGCCGATGTTCGGTGAGATCGAATACGAAAGACGTGCAATCCGAGGAATGTCCAAGGTGGGCGGCATCGTCTATGACGGTCGGATGCTTCAGGATGTGCTCGTGAGATTGCTGGGAGGCAGGGCCTCGGTCGAGGTTGCTTCGATCGTGTTCACCGACAGGCTGACCTCGACTTACTCGAGGGACGATCTGCGCCATCATCTGAGAACGATTGTCTGCGGTTTTCCGAGCATCATATCCATTCCAGGAGTCGTGGAGGCTCCGGCAAAACCGAGGGAGTACTATCTAATGAAACAGAGGATGGAACTTGAAGGTGCTGGTGAGCTCATGCTGGAGCGGCTGAAGTCATCGTTCGAGGGGAGGTTCGTGGATTACGACGATCCGGAGATTCTCGAGGTTCTGAAAGGACTTGCCCTTCAGGCTGTTCTTTATCATCTCACTCTAGACCCGTTCTGCGATAATCGGGCCTGCAGACTATTCAACGCGCATTGGCAAAAGGATCTCATAGGCTCGCAGATCTCAGCTCCGAAACTGTGCAAGAAACATGCGAAGCAGCTGGCTTCTCTCGGCAGGAATCCGGTCGTCTCTTGGTGAACCGCTGGCAAGAATCAAACGCGTCCATGGAAGAACGCCAAGTCGTTGACAGTCATATCCTTCTTGACTGCGTACTCCATCGCCATGACAGCTGCTCGCGCGCCTTGAATCGTCGTGAAGATAGGGATCTCGAGCTCCACCGCCAGCCTTCGCATCATGTATCCGTCTCTTCTCGCTCCAGAGGCCTCAGTCGGCGTGTTTATGATGAGCTGGACGTCCCCCTGCCTCATCAGAGAGAGCGCGTCGGGGGATCCGTGCTCGGATATCCGGAAAACCACCGTGGGTTCAATCCCTTTCGACCTGAGCACATCGGCCGTTCCCCTGGTCGCGTAGATCTTGAATCCTATCGATGACAACCTTCTCGCGAGGTCGACGACTGACGGCTTGTCCTCGTCCGCCACGCTGATGTACACCTTTCCAGTCTTCGGCAGTCTCTGCCCGGAAGCGACCAAAGCCTTCCAGACAGCGCCAGGGTATGTCAAATCGATCCCCATCACCTCTCCGGTGGACTTCATCTCTGGCCCGAGTATGCTGTCCACTCCGGGCAGTTTGAGGAATGGAAAGACGGAGGACTTGACCGCGACATGCTTTATCTTCGACTCTCCGTGCAGGCCGAGTTCGTTGAGAGTCTTCCCCAGCATTATCTTGGTTGCCACCTTCGCGAGCGGCACGCCTGTCGCCTTGGAGATTATCGGAACGGTCCTGCTCGCCCTCGGATTGGCCTCGAGCATGTAGATCTCGCCATCCTTGTATGCTAGCTGGAGGTTCATCAGACCGACCGTCTTAAGTGCCATTGCGACTTTCCTCGTGATTCTCGCGATCTCCCTGAGGACATCAGCGCCAAGAGTCTGAGGAGGAAGGACCATCGTCGCGTCTCCCGAATGCACACCAGCCTCCTCGATGTGCTCCAGGATGCCTCCTATGTAGACGTTGTTTCCATCGCAGACCGCGTCCACATCGATCTCGATCGCATGTGTCAGGTACTTGTCTACGAGGATCGGATGCTTTTTCGAGACCTTCGCAGCGCTCTTCATGTATGTCTCCAGCTCGGACTCGTTGTACACAATCTCCATCGCTCTGCCGCCAAGGACATAGCTCGGTCTGATGAGCACTGGATACCCGATCTCCTGGGCGAGACTCTTGACCTCCTCGAATGAGAAGCCTGTCCCTGATTTGGGTTGGCGGATGCCGAGTTCGTCCATCAGTCTTGAGAACTTCTTCCTGTCCTCCGCGAGGTCGATTGAATCAGGCGAGGTGCCCAAGATCTTCGTCTTCCTCTCCTTGAGCTCTCTCTGGAGGGGAAGTGCCAGGTTTATCGAAGTCTGTCCTCCGAATTGAAGGATTATTCCATCGGCATCTTCCTTGTCTACGACATTGAGCACGTCCTCGACCGTGATAGGTTCAAAGTAGAGCCTTGTTGAGATGTCGAAGTCCGTGGATACAGTCTCTGGGTTGTTGTTTATGATGATTGCATCTGTGCCCTCCTCCTTGAGCGCGAGAGCCCCGTGGACACAACAGTAATCGAACTCTATCCCCTGGCCGATTCGGATCGGCCCCGCTCCGACCACGATGACCTTCTTGTTGGCGGACGGTCTCGCTTCGCACTCAGATTCGAAGGTCGAATAGAAGTAGGGTGTCGCGGCTTCGAATTCGGCTGCGCATGTGTCGACCATCTTGAACACCGGTTTCACATTCTTGGCCATGCGCATTTCGCGAATGGTTCGCTCTTCCTTGCCAGTGAGAAGGGATATGTACTCGTCGCTGAACCCAAGTCTCTTCGCGTGAACTAGGGTCTTGTCGTCAATTCTCTTCTTGAGTCTGTCCTCAGTTTCGACTATCTCCTGCATCTTCTTGACAAAGAACGGGTCCCAGTTGGTCAGCTCGCAGACACGCTCTATGCTCATGCCACGTCTCAGAGCCTCGGCGATCATGTACAATCTTGCGTCTGTGGCCTGCGAGAGCTCCTTCTCGATATCATCGTCTGTCCACTTCTCAGATTCGAGCCCCAATCGGTCTATCTCGAGCGATCTTACGGCCTTCAGAAGTGCTTCCTGGAGTGTCCTTCCGATTGCCATCACTTCGCCAGTGCTCTTCATCTGCGTGCCGAGCGTTCGTTCAACGGTCCTGAACTTGTCGAACGGCCACCTCGGGATCTTGAGAACGGCGTAGTCGATCGACGGTTCGAATGCAGCGCACGTTTTTCCAGTGATCGCATTTGGGATTTCGTCCAGCGTTCTTCCGACAGCGATCTTCGCAGCGACTCTTGCGATGGGATATCCAGTTGCTTTCGAGGCTAATGCACTGCTTCTGGACACCCTGGGATTGACCTCGATGACCCGATACTCTCCGGTCTTCGCATGTACTGCGAATTGAATGTTCGCCCCGCCTTCGATACCAAGCGCCCTGATGATCTTGATCGAGGCTCTTCTCAACACCTGGTGATCCCGATCGCCGAGCGTTTGAGCTGGGGCAACGACGATGCTCTCGCCGGTGTGTATCCCCATGGGATCGAGGTTCTCCATGTTGCACACTATGATGCAGTTGTCCTTCGAGTCGCGCATCACCTCGTATTCGAACTCCTTCCAGCCGATGACGTTCTCCTCGATCAGCACCTGGTGAATCCTTGAATATGCGAGACCGCGGCCAGCGATATTGACAAGATCCTCCTCGTTGTATGCTATCCCTCCACCGGTGCCCCCAAGAGTAAACGCGGGTCGAACCAGCACAGGGTAATTCCCGATCTCTTCGACGGCCTTCTTCGCGCCCTCTATGGAATTAGTGGTCTTGCTTTTCGGGATGGGTTCATTGAGCTCCAGCATCGTTTTCCTGAATAGTTCTCTATCCTCGGACAACGCGATGGCCTTCGGCTGGCTGCCAAGAAGCTCGACGCCCAGCCTCTCCAGTGTGCCGTTCTCCGCAAGCTCAGAGCAGAGGTTGAGCGCGGTCTGGCCGCCCATTCCTGACAATATGCCCTGGACTTTTTCCTTCTCAATGATCTTGGTCACGATCTCCACGTTCAGCGGCTCGATGTAAACAATATCCGCTATCTCGAGATCTGTCTGAATTGTCGCCGGGTTCGAGTTGACCAGGACGGTGATGTAACCCTCTTCTCTGAGGGATCTGCAAGCTTGCGAGCCTGAGAAATCGAACTCTGCGGCTTGGCCAATGACGATGGGGCCGGACCCAATGACCATCAGCTTCTTCAGGCCCGTTCTCTTCGGCATCAACGTCCCTCCAGCATCTTCCCGAATCGATCGAATAGAAATCCTGTATCCGTTGGTCCTGGGTGCGCCTCTGGATGGAATTGGACCGAGAATATCGGCAGCTCACGGTGTCTCATCCCCTCCACCGTTCCGTCGTTAAGGTTGACGACGGTGATTTCTAACCCTGCATCCTCCGCGGACTCCGCGTCGACTGCGAAACCGTGGTTCTGGGAGGTGATGTACACTCTCCCCTCGAGCATGACCGGCTGGTTGATGCCCCTGTGACCGAACTTCAGCTTGTATGTCTTCGCTCCGAACATCAACGAGAGAAGTTGGTGCCCGAGGCATATGCCCATCATCGGATAGTCGTCTTTGAGTTTTCCGAGGGTGGCCACGGTCGTCGACATCACTTCCTTATGTGCCGGGTTTCCGGGGCCGTTCGAGATGAATATGCCGTCAGGCTCGAGCCCTCTAACAGCCTTCTCGTCGGTGTCGAACGGAATCTGGATGACGTTGAATCTGCTACGAAGCTCCTCAACGATGTTCGACTTCAGACCACAGTCGAAGAGAGCCACCGTCTTTTCCTTCTTCTCGTCGAACCTGATCACTTTCTTCGTGCTAACCTTTGAAACAAGGTTCGTTTCCTCGGGATGCTTCATCGCTCTCACGCGGTCGATGAATTCGCGCGATCCCTCGGATGTAATTCCACCTTTCATCGTTCCATAGTTGCGAAGCCGCCGGATCAGTGATCGGGTGTCTATGCCGCAGATGCCTGGGACATCGTTCTCGACAAGCAGCTCATCGATCGTCTTTGAGCAGTCTCGATGGCTTGGAAATTCGCATCGCTCCTTGACCGCGTATCCCCAGACTTGGACCTTCTTTGATTGGAAATCGTAAGAGTTCACGCCGTAGTTGCCGATGAGCGGGTACGAGCTGACCAGGATTTGGCCGCAATAGGAGGGATCCGTGAGCGACTCCTGATACCCTGTCATCCCTGTCGCAAAAACGACTTCTCCGAGAACTTCTCTGCGAGCCCCGAAAGCCTCCCCCTCATAGATCGTCCCATCCTCGAGGACTAGGAAGCCCTTCATTCACACGACCTTTCGGATATTCAGAGAGGGGTTAAAGAAGCTTGTTGTCGCTATCAGATTCCTCACCCCGCGGATGTCTAGTCTCCGACAATGACTGAGAATTTCTCACAGACGAACCATTGGGTTTTAAAGGTTCCAATCCCCTCAGCCGTTTGGGCTTCGAGATGTTCCCTTCGCACTGCAAAGAGGTCAGCGTGAAGACCGTCGATTTCGAGCTGACGGAGGACAACATAAAGCGCTTCTTGAAAGGAAAGAAGGCCTACATCCGAACAAGGTATTACGTTTTCAACTCGGGACGCGAATGGGCTGTGGCTCTGATAGTCCGGAGGCAATCGAACGACATCCTCCAGGAGATCGCCTCTATTCATATTCTTTCGCTGCCCAAGGATACTGTCTTCGTCCAGGACCCGGAACTGGACGTGCTCTCCGCGAGTTCGATGGGCGCCATCAGACAATCGGCAGGCACGAAATGCGTCATCGTCAAGGGAAAGGCCGAGCACATCTCCTTCTTCATCGAGGAACGGCCCTATGAGCTGACGATATTCGATGTCGTGCCTCCAGCGCCTTCCAAGTTGGTGGGCCTGGTCCGCACTTCGCTTGAGACCGATCTCCAGGACAGATATGTGCGATTCAAAGTCCTGGATGTCGATTTGAATTCTCTCTCGAAGAAGTCGGAATCCGGAATAACGATGTTCCCTTGCAGAGCATCTGGGCTCGTTTCGGGCAAACGGGTTCTCTACCTCGACGAGACACCTGAGCTGACCAGCGACGAACTCAATCAGGTCACGCTGGTTGGATGCAGTCTGTCTGCGAGGATTTTCAAGGCCGTGTACGGGGTCGAGCCGCGGATGGTCAACATGTGCCCTCAGGATATGGCGGAGGAGATGGGCGTGAAAGGGCCTGCCCTGATCAAGTGCTGCAAGGTCAAAGAAGGATTCGAGAAGAAAGGAGACATCGGAATCGTCCCATGGGGTGCTCGGACTGCTGACGTGACGTCTGCGCTCAAGGCAATCCTGCGCTAGATGTCAAGCTCCTCGTCCCGGAATTTGACGGCAGGGCACGGGCCAAGGCACGCCCCGCAATGAGTGCAGCTCTGTGAATCCACACTGATCCGACCGTCTAGCATCAGAGCACCTTTGTCGCATCTGCCCAGGCAGATTCCACATCCTGCGCACTCAACAGCCCTGAAGACAACTTCTCTCAGCACAACAGCCTTCTCATGGAGCTCTTTCTCATCTTTCGCCCTTATCATCACTGGGCCTTCGGCGAACACAGTAATCGAGCGGACTTCGGCTATGTTCCCATCAGGGGAGGTTGTGACCTCTCCGATGATGTTGAGCATGTTCGACACCCTCTCCATAGGGAGCGCCTTGCTGAACATGCCCTCCATGCTGAGACCTTCAACGCACGTATTGTACCCGCTCGTGCTCCTGAATTCAAGAGGTGTTGAATCGGCCAGCTCTGAAGTCGGAGAGATTTTGTCACTGCAACTCAAACCAATCTCGTCCAGCACAGACTTCGGGATGCGCTTCCAGCGCCACAGATCATATTCGAGCCATGCATCAGCCTTGCCCGTCTTCGCAGCGTACTCGTCCAGATACGCTTGCCATCGCTCATATTCCGAGCTGAGCCCCTTGACCTTCTTCAGCTCAGCCAAGTCAGTTGCGGGACACATGAAACAGCCGATCCTCTCCAGCCCTTGACTGTAGAGCGGGTTCACATTGGCCCCTTTTGAGAACAGATAGATCCAGACATGGAGAGCAGACCATTTTTGTATTGGCGATGCCGCGAGCTGGTTCGGAGTCCATGGATTCCTCCAGACCTTCCCTTTCTCTGCTCTCTGCTGAGATTCGTAGGCCCGTTGGCCGATGAACGATAGTACGCCGTTTGGGAAGTTCTTCTGGATTAGCTGAGTCGCGGGTCCAAGTTTGCATGTCTTGCAGCACCACCTGAAGTCCTTCGCGGGAGGACCGAAGTGGCGCACATTCTTCCAGAACGATTCTCCAGCGCTCTCAACAATGAGATTGAGAGAGAACTCCAAGGCAATCTCCTCGACGTTTCTCTTCGTTTCCTTGAACTCGAGTCCCGTATCGACGAATATGAGATTCGGTCTGATTCCAGCGTCGAGCACCAACAGGAGTGTGGCTAGACTGTCTTTTCCGCCACTGTATGATACTGCGACTGGGAGCTTGGTTTCTTTCACAATCCTGGTTACGAATTGCTTCGCTTCGAGGACGCGCCTCGTTATCACCTCGCGGTTTGCGAGGACTACATCATCCCAAGTTGCTTTTTTTCGACTCGTTTGAGGATTTCCCGCCTCGACAATCCATCGAGTCTTGACCGCCGTCCCGCGTTTGTGTTCCATCATCTCGGCTGAGGACATTTTCGAGACACCGACTGAGACAGGTCTGCCATCGGGACCGATGACTAGCACTTCGGTACCCCGTTTGATCTCTGGGTCGCACTCCAGAACGCCCACCGCAAGGGTACTCGCACTCTTCTTCCTGACAGCCTCCGCCGCGGCTGGGTCTATCCTAACCCAGCTTCTCATGACTTTCGAAGCGATTGCAGTTGCACTTGGAGGTCTGAGAAGAAACTTGTCTCCGCCTGCGAGACTGAACCGGACGGCTCCCACAACCTCGCCGTCCACGATCACCTCGTCCATGCGGTCAATGTCTGGGGCCTTGTTGAGCAGTACTATCCGACCGTCAGGGATCACGAGCTTGCCAGTCCCGTCTCCGAACTGTGTGTCGATAAGCGATCTGATCCGCCTGATGTCGGACTCGAATGCGGGTCTTGCATCGCCAGGGGGCGTTATCCTGACCTCTCGTGTTCTTCCAGCGCAGGTCCCACACTCGCTTTGCTCCAGAACGGGCAAGTTACACTTGTCGCACCAGCGCAGGTGAATCTTTCCAAGTATGATTGCGCCCACGGGACTCCGGAGAGAGCGGCCGTATTATAGATTATCTGCCTGACGGCTTACTTCAGTCTCTTCCACTGCTTCACGACGGACTCGACCGCGTCCTTCGCCCTCTCGATTCTGTCCTCTGCCTGGAGCCTGCTCATCCCCGGACCGGATATGCCGAGCCCGATGGGCTTCTCGTACTCGACTGCCAAATCGGTGATCTTTCTCGCGGCCTGGCCAATGATCACCTGGTCGTGTTCCGTTTCGCCCTCGATGACCGCGCCTATGGTCACGACGCCATCGATTGTCTTGTCTTTCAAGAGCGTCTTCACGGCCAAGGGAATGTCATAGACACCGGGTGTCATGACGATCCTGGCCACTTCCACGTCCAAGAACTTCGCGTGCTCCTTTGCCCTCTCCAGCATCATCTGCGTGATGTCGAAGTTGAACTCGCTGCAGACAATGCCTATTCTCATTTTTCCTGCCATTCTTTTACCTCCTCACATGATCCTCAACTGATTGGTCCAACGTCTTCGAATCCTTGTCTGAGCCCCTTGCCCGCATTCCTGGTGAGCCTCTCGGGCCTGAACAGCAGGTCGTATGCGTTGACCGCGTGCTCCCTCGATCTGCGTTCCGCAAGCCACGCTAGGTCTTTCTCGTTGTTCGCTTCGTCTTCGTGCACGAATACCTCGACGACGTGCTTATTCGTTAGCAGTTGGACTTGAATGAGGCCCGTCGATGCTTCGTGGGCGCAGATCTTGTCGATCTCCTCTTTGCCTGGCATGCCAAGCGCGATGACGATGTCGCATTCCTTCTCCTCCAGCAGCCTCTTGGCCGCCACCGGAAGATCCTTCACACCGGGCACGGTGCATCTTTCAATCCTGAAGCCAGTCCCCGTCTTCTTGAGTTCGTCAATCGCACAGCCGCCCATGTCAACTCTCGCGAAGGTCGTGTCGGCGACGCCGATTCTCTTCATCGCTCCTCGACCTCCCTCAGCTTCTGGTTGACCGTGTGGAATTCTATGATCTTGTTGATTATCTTGCGCGTGCCGTCGAGGTCATGGTCCAGGTGCGGCATTCTCACAACCTTGACCCTGAGTCCGCGCTTCGCCAGCTCCTTCTCCAGATTCTGCTGGTCGAAAGGCTGGTCATAGCCCAGAGTGATGATGTCTGGCTTGACCTCCTTAACGATCTCGAATATGTCTCCGCCTTCTTTGCCCAGGACCGCTCTGTCGACGGGCTTCAACGAGGCCACAAGCTCGCATCTCATCTTCTGGGGAGTGATCGGTTCGTGCTTCCGCTTCCTCACAGTCGTGTCGGTCGCGACAACCACGACCAGCTCATCCCCGAGCCTTTTGGACTCCTCGAGATAGTGAAGATGGCCTAGATGGATGATATCGAAAACCCCTGTGGCCATCACGCGGACCATGAGCGCTCACCTGTTCCTGAACTCTTTCCAGGCGTCCACGACCTCAGCGCCTTCCAGGAAGACGAATTCGTGCTTCTTGCCGTAGCTCTTCGCCTTCTCCTTGGAAAGCGCTTTGCCGTCGTCGGCCATCATCTCGCACACCGTTGCTGAGGGCACTAGCCCTGCCATTATGACTAATGCGGTCGCAAGCTCGGTGTGACCGAACCTCGATTCCAGTATCTTTTCGGAGGTGTTCAGCAGATGTATGTGACCTGGGGCGCGGAAGTTCTTGCCGAATTCCTTCTTGGCCCATCCATCCTCGGAGGTCAGCGCTCTCCTCGACAGCTCTGCGAATTCCTTCACAGTCAACGCCCTGTCCTCGTCCGTGATGCCCGTGAAGGTCTTTCTGTGGTTGATCGTGATTCCGAACGCCGACTTCACGTCGTACGGGATGTCGTTGGGGATGAGGCTCCTCATGACAGGGTAATGGTCGGCCATTCCAAGGAAAAGCTCAGTGAGAAATGGAAGCCCCAGTGTTTTCTGGATTCGAGTGTCCGCCGTGGTGCATATGAGTCCTCCCGCGTCTTTCCTGAATGTCCTGACCACTGCTGGTGTCGTGTGCTCGGAGGCGACCACCATGTCCGTCTCCTCCTCACGCCCGTCGGCATCATAGACGAGGACGATGCGGCCTTGGCGGAGTTCCTGGATTGCATTCAGCACGGCAGTTGAAGCCATCATTCTGCGGATGCCGGATTGAGATATTAGCGATGTTGCAGTTACCAACCAGCAAGTATCAATCAATCTTTCTTAAGGCCTCCGCGGGCGCCAGCTTCGAGGCCTTTCTGGACGGCGGCAGAGTCGAGCCAAGCGTTATCAGGAAGGCCACGGCCGTCAGTAGCAATATCTCCGCCCACGGGATCACGAAGGGCGCGTTCTCGGAGAAACCTCCCCAATCGTACAGCCTCCAGGACAGCGCAAGCCCTAGCACTACACCAGTGACAATGCCCAGAAGAGCGACGAAGGATGTCTCGAGAAGGAAAACCTCGAGAATCATCTCTCGCTGGTAACCGATAGCCCGCATGACCCCGATCTCCTGCCTTCTTTCCGTCACGTTCCTGATCGTGATGATCCCGAGCCCTGCAATCCCCACTACAAGCCCCACTCCCAGGAAGACCTCCATGAGCTGCATGATGGACGAGACCGTGCTCATGTATTGCTCCACGGTGTCCTTGACCACAAATGTGACAAGACCGTACTCGACGAACTCATTCTCGAGCCCCTTGCTCAGCTCTTTGTTGTCTACAGGTGAGTCCTGAGGGGTCGCAATGTAGAACACATTGGTGTGCGCTCCGGTCGAGAGCGATCGGACGTTGGATGACGACGTGAAAACGCCCTGAAGGAATATCTGGTCCATTATTCCAATCACCTTCAGCTCAGTCTTGGTCCCCTCCTGCACCTCCGCGGTGATTGTGTCTCCGACACTGACAAAGAATGTGCCATATTGCGGCCCGTAGATCTGTGGCACTACCGTCCCATCCATCACGACCAGACTGGAGTTCTCTGACACGGCGCTCCAGACCTCGGCATCGCTCCGGTAACCCCCTGCTCGCTTCTGCAGTGAGAAACCTCCGGTTGAGAGAAGAGAGTCGTCGAATCCTACCAACGACGAGTACAATGATTCGTTAGACCCCGGCTTCGTCACCACGACATATGCGGTTGTAGCTGCTTCGACCCTTGATATCGCACCTTGACCGAGCGACGCGTTGAGATCTGCGAGACCCGATGTGAGGTTCTCGTACGAAATGTCTCTGTTCGAGTAGCCGATTATCTCGAAGCCGCCTGAGTACTTGAGCGCGATCGTGTCCACGCTCTCCCGCTCGAATGATGCGATCATTGCGATTACGACGACGGTGAACATGATCAGAGAGAAGATGAACAGTGAAAGCCCGGTCCGGAACTTCTTGTTCATGGGATAGCTGATTGCCGCTTTGAAGACCGGTAAGAGCGTCTTGCGTTTTCTCGCCACGGCAACAAGGCCGTTCAACAGAAGGTCGCTGTTGAACATAACTAGCAGCACGCCCCCCGTCACTAGGACTAGACCTGACACGATGAACATCTCTATTCCCGAGGAGATATTCCCGAAGAGCCTTTCCTTGACATTGGTCGGGTCTATCTCCCAGAAGAGGAAGAACACCGCTGTCAGTGTGAATGGTAATCTGGGAGCGACGAATCTAAGTGAGACCAATGCAGCTCCAAGTGCGATCAGGCCTGGTCCGATTGTCAAGGATGCGGCCTGCTTCGAGGTGACTCCGCTGGCCAGAATGGCTGCCCCAATCACGATTCCTGCGATCCCGGGCAGGATGTAGCGCTTCTCCGATTTCACAAGGATCGGTTCAGGGATGTCTCGGATTGCCCGCACAATGTTCAGCTTGCTCACCCTCCACGAGGCAACCGCGACTGTGAGGAGCGTGATCAGGAAACCTGCGCATGCTGCAGTGGCGAGGCTGAGCCATTCGAAATGGAGCCTCCATTCGAGGAGGCTGCCCCCGAACATATTCGCGAACAGCGCGATCATGACGACAGCGATCATCAGTCCAGCGAATGCCCCGACCGCCGAAGCTGCGAGCGCATATGCGACGCCCTCGAACAGGAAGCTTTGGGTCAGATCCCCTCTTTGCATGCCTATTGCTCTGGAGATCCCCATCTCCGGCTTCCTCTCCTCGGCGAGCATCACAAAGATGTTGACTATGAGGGCAACTCCTGCTATGATGGCGAACGTGCTCATGACGATGAATATCTGGGATACCTGTTTCGATGTATCCTTCGCAGCATCGATCCCGTCCTTCTTGACTGACATGAACGAAAACTTGTAGTCCTGAGGAAGGCTCGCATTTAGCTCGTTTATCGCCTGGTCAGTGACAAGGTATCCCTTGTCGGCACTTCCCTTGTTCGAGACATCGATGCTGTTCACCTGATTTGGTCTGCCATACACAGTCTGAGCGAACGACAGGTCTGTGAAGATGGCCTCTGTATCTCTCCACAATGCCATTCCCGTGTTTTCGGCAATCTCACTCACATTGACCGTGACTTGCGCACCAGATTCAATGATAACAGTCAGTTTGTCTCCAACCGATGCTTCCAGCTTGTCCGCCATCTTCTGGTTTATCACCGCCGCGCCAGCGGAGACCTCCACGTCAGAGACTGGTGTGCCATCGCTTCTCAGAAGCGGGTTCAGATGATGGTCTGGATCGAAGGCGAACCACATTCCCGCTGGAGCTGAGGACCCCGTGGAGATTTTGATTACAGTCACTCCCTCTCGGATCGCAGGAGAGGCTCCGTCGACGTGTTCGAGCAAGCCCGAATCCACTCGGGAGATGAGGTCATAAGCTAGGCTCTTGTTGAAGTAGGAGGACGCGCCAGCATTTCCTCTTATCCATACGACCTCGTCGACCAATCCAGTCGTATCGAGGGTGTTCTTCTTTATGATGTAGTCAAGCGTGTCCGCGACAACCAACGAGCCCGAGATCATCGCGGTGGAAATCAGCAGGCCGGCCACGACTATGATCGTGTAGCGCTTCTTCCGCACGATGTTTCTCGCCGCCATCTTCACAAGAGTCCTTCTCCTCGCCATCAACACCAAGATCGCCAACAGCGAGATCAGAACCAGAGTCAGCAGCAGTCCGAGGCCGTTCAACAGCAATCACCTCAAAACGGTGCGGGCGTGAACTCCTTCTCTATCAATCCGTCCCTCATGACGACTATCTTGTCAGCCATTTTGCCAACGTTGTAGTCGTGCGTGACAATGATGAAGGTCTGCTTGTTCATCTTGTTGAGCTTCCGCAGCAGCTCCATGATGTCCTTCGAGGACTCGCTGTCCAGGTTGCCAGTGGGTTCGTCGCCGAACACTATCTCTGGCCTGTTCACGAGCGAACGCGCGATGGTGACCCTCTGCTGTTGTCCCCCTGACAGCTCTGAGGGCTTGTGGGATTGCCAATCCTCAAGCCCAACCGAACGCAGAGCTTCGAGAGCCGTTTTCCTGGCCTCCTTGGGTTGAGCACCGGAGATGAGAAGAGGCAGCTCGACATTCTCAGCTGCGGTCAGGACTGGCAGAAGGTTGTACGCCTGGAAGATGAACCCGATCTTCTCGGCCCTGTACTTGGTCCTCGTCCGGTCATTCATCTTTGAGAGCGGCTTGCCTCTGATGTAGACTTCCCCTCCGCTGAGATCATCCAACCCGGAAATGCAGTTCAGAAGTGTGGTTTTGCCGCACCCAGACGGGCCCATGACGGCGACCATATCTCCTTCCCTAACGGTCAGGTTGACGCCTCTCAGCGCTTCTACCTTCACTTTTCCAGTCTCATAGGTCTTCTTGACATCTTGCGTGACGATGATGCCTTCCGCTGACATTGATCGGCTGACATCTGTGGCTGCTTCCTTGGTCATTGCCATGCGTTTTCCCCCACGGTGGCTCTCTTCCCAGTGCGTGTCTTCTTGATGGGAACGAACTACCATGTTGTATTAATCCGCTTCGCAGGTTCTCCGAGCGTCCACTTGGCGCTGACCAGCGTATTGATTTATAATAGCAAGCCAATCCAAGTGTAAGATGTTGGACAACAGAGAAAGCGTTCGCAAACTCGATCAGAATGATATGCTGAGCGTTATCGAGGAGATGCCGAAGCACCTTTCTGACGGCCTCAGAAGGGGTCGCACCTCGGGGCTGCCTCGGTTCACCCCCAGAGAGGTGGTCGTATGCGGGATGGGTGGGTCCGCAATCGGAGGAGACCTCTTGCAGGAGTGGATGGCAGCTTCCACCGAGGTTCCCTGCGAGGTCTGCAGGTCCTACTCCGTTCCCGGCCATGTGGGAAAGGACTCCCTCGTGATCGTCGCCAGCTATTCGGGAAACACAGAGGAAACGCTTAGCATGTTCGAGGACGCGATGAGAAAGCGCGCGAAGATAGTCGCAGTTTCTGCTGGGGGGCAGCTCGCAAAAATGAGTGAGTCGGTCTCCGTCCCCTTTGCCAAGCTCCCTTCAGGGTTCATGCCCAGAGCTTCTCTTGGATACATGTTCGGCGCGATGCTTGGAATACTCGAGCGCTCAGGCGTCGTGGCGCCAGACAAGCAGGTGGAGGAGGCAGTCAGGGTAATGGGCGGGATGATCGCCTACTGCAAGCAATCGGTTCCAACGGGCGACAATCCCGCGAAGATGCTTTCCCACGAGATCCTCTCATGCGTGCCTGTTATCGTCGGATACGGCCTTTCTCGGCCTGTCGCGAGAAGGTGGGCGGATCAGATCAATGAGAACGGCAAGAGCCTTGCGTATAGTTCCGAACTTCCGGAACTGGATCATAACGAGATCGTTGGCTGGATGAAGGATGCCAGAAGCAAAGGTTTCGCCGCCGTGTTCCTCGAACATGAGACCCGACCGGGGCCGATGCGAAAGCGAATTCAGGCCACGAAGGACATGATCGGAAAGGTTGCCGCCGTCTACTCTGTCGATGCGCTTGGGCTCAGCCCGTTAGCAAAAATGCTCTCGCTCGTGGTCTTGGGCGATTTCACGAGCGTCTTCCTGGGATTCCTCCGGGGAGAAGACCCGTCGTCCAATGAGCCGATAGACGATCTCAAGGCCATTTTGTCGAAAAAGTGAGCGTGTCCATCGAGTCAGGTTTGCGCGGCAGAAGATCGCTATAGTGAAAAAAGAGCTTCGAGAGGGCCTGTGCCCTCTCTGCGTTTTCCCATCCCGTAAGAGCTTGTTGCCAGCCCTTCCTTCCCTTCGTTCGTCAGATGGCGGGCGCATCAGCGTCCGCAACTGCGGATCAAGGCATCCGTCCCCTCGCAGCAATCATTGGACTCTCATTCGAGCTGCGGTACGATCCATCCCTTTCTTCGTGCCGCGCTCCTCGACCGCCTCTGCGATCCTCTGGCGAAGTGTTTCCTTGCCCTCGAGGTAGTAGCGCTTCTTCTCCTCGACCCATCCTGCAAGTGCGAGCGTCACGGCTTGGGAGATGTCTGTCGCATCGCCGCTGGCGATGAGCATGCCCACATCTTCCATCAGAGCGGCAGGCAGTATTGTGCTGATCTTCTCGGCGTTCCATGTGGCGACCTCGTCGTGGAGGTACGCCTGGATTGCTTCTCTCACAACATCCGATACGCTCTGGACTCCCGCGCGTTCGCGAATCGCTTCGAGTTCCCGGAGATCGTCTTCCGGCAGCCGAATGTTGAGACGTGCGCTCTTCGTAGTCATTGAAATCGCGGTGCCTTGTATGACAGATTGTCATACATTCTATAAATAGGTATCTAGCTAGCTATCGACCTACGTTTCTACTGCAGCGATTGGAAAAGCGACGTTTTTCAGACTGCGAATCTTCCTGTAACCTCGGGAGTGATTCACCGACCTCTCACTATTGCGTGCATACTTTTTTAATCTTCGATTGATTCCCCACATTTGTGCCTTCGGCAAAGGATTTGGTTCAAGCCACCCGAGAACTCACACGCAAACACAGCGCGTGGTTCAAGGATTCCATACCACTGATCGCGTCTGAGAACGTGATGAGCCCAGCCGCGAGAGAGGTCCTCAACTCCGATCTGAACAACAGATATGCTGAAGGCCTGCCCGGCAAGAGATATTATCAGGGCAACATCTATGTCGATCAGATAGAGACGATCTGTGAGAACCTGGCCCGCGAAGTGTTCGCATGCAAGTTCGCCGACGTCCGGTCGACTTCGGGCACAGTGGCCAACATGGCTGTGCTCATGGCACTCACGAAGACTCGCGACAAGATGACTACGGTCGCTCTCTCCGACGGTGGCCATATATCCCATGCGAAGATCGGCGCGACGGGGATGCGAGGAATCAGGACGTTCAACTACCCCTTCGACGAGAAGAACATGAACCTGGATGTCGAGGGCGCGAAGAGGTTGATACGGGAGGTCAAGCCCAAAGTGGCCCTCTTTGGTCAGTCAGTCTTCCTTTTTCCGACGCCTCTCGATGAGATGAAGGATGTGTTTTCAGAAGTTCGATGTTCCACATGTTACGACGCGGCTCATGTCCTTGGCCTCATCGCGGGGAAAAGGTTCCAAGATCCGCTAAGAGAGGGTATCGACGTGATGTCTGCGAGCACCCACAAGACCCTGCCAGGTCCACAGCACGGCATGATAGTCTCCGACCTCGCGAAGGAGGGCCTCGAAACCGCCCTTAGGCGAGGGGTATTTCCAGGTGTCACCAGCAATCACCATTTGCACTCAGTCGCTGCATTGGCCGTGACCCTCGCGGAGACGAAGGAATTCGGCGAGTCCTATGCTGATCAGATCATCAGGAACGCGAAGGCTCTAGGTCAAGGCCTGTTCGAGCGGGACATGGATGTTCTCTGCGAACATCTTGGCTTCACTGAGTCGCATACGATCGTGGTCGATGCAGAGCAGTTCCACGGTGGCGCCAAAGTCGCCAAGGATCTGGAGGCCGCGAACATCATACTGAACAAGAATCTGCTGCCCTGGGATTCTGACCCAGTCAGACCCAGTGGTATCAGAATCGGTTCTCAGGAACTGACGAGACTGGGGATGAAGGAGAAGCATATGACCGAAGTTGCTGAGCTCGTTGCCCGGGTTGTGGTGAAGGGCGAATCGCCAGACAAGGTCAAGCCTGATGTCGTCAACTTCAAGCGCCAGTTCACGAAAGTCCACTACTGTTTCTTTGAAGGCGAAGAGGCCTACGACTATCCAGCCTACGACGGCGACCTGTAGTGATTTTGGCAGCTCTACTTTTATTAAAGCACAGCCTAATTAGCTCCATGTAGAACGGGATGGCTGCGCGGACAAGACTGCTTCAGATGGCGATAGCTGCGGTGAACATCGCGATAGTCGCTCTAGCTTTCACAAGCATATGGCCGTTTCCCCATGGTGATTTCAAGGTCGATCTCCCTTCGGCCAGCGAGGTTACCTGGAGCTACTCGGACGGAATAGTCCACGTTACTGCTCCGTACTCGATAGACAACGGCGGCTTCTATGATGTCAGCGATCTCTCCCTCCACTACGCTGTCACGAATTACTCCGGATTCCAGCTCGCCGATCAGACGATACCCATAGGCGACATTCCGGCAGGGCAGATCACTAGCTCCTCGATCGACTTCCAGTTCGATCTCCTCAGGATGTACAATCAGGGCGCGTTTGGGATGGTGTTCAGCGACGACCTTCTCAAGTTCGCTGTGGACGTTTCTTGTCAATACACCATGAAGCTAGTGAAGTTCGAGGCAAGTTACCAGGTGAGTGTGCCGTGGGATGCGTTGATCCAGGGGTGGGGCGTGACCTC
>JBASRQ010000166.1:0-2301 GCA_049273895.1 Thermoplasmata archaeon | reverse complement strand
TTGCTTTCAACGAAGGGCCAGCGAGCCGAGAATATCATAAATAGTCGCCAACCGATGGCATGCTGATGAAGTTCACCGCAGTGAGCCCGCTCAACGCCATCACGAGGGTCTCTCTTCCCGAGAAGATTCTGATCTATGACAGCACACTGAGGGACGGCGAGCAAATGCCGGGCCTGCATTTCACCCCCGAGCAAAAGATTGCCATCGCAAGGAAACTTGACGAGGTCGGGGTCCATCAGATCGAGGCTGGTTATCCGGCCGTGTCGGACCTGGAAAAAAAGTCCGTGAAGGCGATTGCCGAGCTAGGCCTGAACGCAGATATTCTGTGTCTTGCCAGGACTGTTCAGGCTGATATCGATGCTGCCGCCGACTGTGATGTTGACATGGTCCTCCTCTTCATAGCGACAAGCGATCTCCACATGCGCTACAAGCTGAAGACGAGCCGCGAAGACGTGATCAGGCGCGCAGTCAGCTCCCTGGAATATGCGCATGCGCGAGGGGTGAAGGCCAGCTTCAGCACCGAGGACAGCACAAGGTCGAACCTGGAATTTCTCAAAGAGGTCTACAGGGAGAGCGAGAAAGCTGGCGCAATAAGGCTCGGTATCACGGACACCCTCGGTTGCGCTGGTCCGGAGGCAATCTCATATCTCGTCCGCAGAATCAAGGATGAAACGAGGGTCCCCTTGTCCGTTCATCTCCACAATGACTTCGGGCTGGCGGTCGTCAATTCCATAGCAGCCCTGAATTCTGGTGCCGAGGCAATCGCAACGACCGTCGGTGGCATAGGCGAGCGCGCTGGCAACGTCTCTCTTGAGCAGTTCGTGATGGCGCTCAAACACCTCTACAAGCGCGACATAGGAATACACACCGAGGGCTTCACCGATCTGACCAAGCTGGTGTTCGAATCTGCGAACCTGCCATTGCCGGCAAACCAACCGTGGGTCGGCTCCAATGCGTTCACGCACGAGTCGGGAATCCATGTGGCTGCCGTCCTCAATTGCCCGATGACCTACGAGTGCCTCGACCCCGAACAAGTCGGAAATCGGAGGCGCTTGGTACTGGGAAAGCACTCAGGTACCGCCCTCGTCAAGAGCAGACTGGAAGAGAGGAAGATACTGGCAGACCAGGAGCAGATATGTGACATGGTCCGGGCCATAAAAAGGGCGGGCGAGGATCATGGGCGCGTCTCAGACGAGGAGTTCTGGAGGATCGTTGATGTTGTCATGGCGAAGAAGGCCAAGAACCCTGATTGCGCTTAGAACCAAATCCTGGACTCGGTAGGTGGTTTGCAGGGCTCGCGGATCACGAGCCCCTGTTATCCGGCCCGAAAGCCGGTATGAGAAGTGTTATTCTCCTATCCCTTTCCGAACGACCTGATCGCCGTCCTCCTCAGCTTCAAGTTGCTCTGGCAGTTCGGGTACGTGCATGGAAGACAGTGATGAGTCGTCCTACACGAGTTCTCAATCATCTCGTAAGTCTGGTTCCATCTCTTGACCTGTTCCGGCAGTGTATCGGCCTCTGGATGAAGGTTTAGCAGACCCGGGTAAAAGCATTTCCGGAGGCGCCAAGGGAATGGTAATGTTCCGGAGTGTGGTCAGTTTTATGGTAGATGCGAGCGTCGGACACCATGCGTCCGACATCAGACTGGCACTTTTCGCCCGCACATGTCGAGCTTCGTCTTCCCAAGCTCGTCCAATGCGCGTAGCTCGCGCTCGGAGAACACAGGTCCGTCTCTGCAGACGTGCTTTCCGTCGATCGCGCACGAGTCGCAAATCCCGATGCCGCATCTCATCATTCTTTCCAGCGACGCCTGCATCGGCAGTTTCCTCGATTCCGCCATCTTCAAAACGCCGACAAGCATTTTCTCCGGGCCACAGGCATAGACAGAGTCGAATCGATTCTTGGCAAGCACGGATTCCGTCAGCTCGGTAGCCAATCCCTTGAATCCTCTGCTTCCGTCGTCCGTCGATATGCGCACTCTGGCACCTGCCTTGGTTGCTCTCGAATCGAATAGCAGGTACGTGCTGGTTCTCGCGCCAAGGACAAGATCAACAGATGCGCCATGTGCAACAGCCTGCTCAACGAAAAGAGCGAGAGGTGCCATGCCCGCCCCGCCAGCGACGACGAGCAGCTGCCTACCATGAATCGCGAAGCCCTTCCCGTAGGGACCCCGGATGCCCACTCGGTCTCCTTTCACCTTCGAGGCGAGGGCTTTGGTGCCGTCGCCGAGGATCTGATAGGTCACGCCTAGACCGTCTTCGGTGTACGAGACGGACATGGGGAACTCATCCACTCCAGGGA
>JBASRQ010000161.1:0-3108 GCA_049273895.1 Thermoplasmata archaeon | reverse complement strand
TAGGTGAACTTCTCGATCACGTTCACACCTCCACGAAGAATGCGGCGTGGTCCTTGGCGTATCGCTCGAGGTCGATGATGTTCCTGACTTTGAAGGACTTGGACACGAGGTCCTTCCGGACCTCGGCGAATACCTCCTTGGGCTTCCGGTTGACATTGATGCTCCGCGATTTCAGCATCAGAAGCCCGTGCTCGGCGTCGAACGCAGCCATGTTCCGGACGAAGATGTCGACCTGATTCCTCTGGGCGATGTCCTGATAGACCAGCTCGACCCCTTCGATGATGTGCGCGTACTCCTCCGGCTGGTTGGCGTCGGCCATATGGGGGATCATGTTCCTCCTGGTCTCGCAGACTGCAACAAGGTCTCTGAACGAGCGCTCCGAGATCTCGACACAGTGTACGACGCCGTTTGCCACGATGTCCGAGACATGCGAGGCCGTCGTGCCCGACGCAGCGCCGAGATACA
Organism: Thermoplasmata archaeon; assembly: GCA_049273895.1. Classification (GTDB taxonomy): domain Archaea; phylum Thermoplasmatota; class Thermoplasmata; order UBA10834; family UBA10834; genus COMBO-56-21. The sequence goes on along the minus strand of JBASRQ010000161.1, from coordinate 2,643 downwards.
GGACCTTCGTGCTCCCGTCGAGACCGAAGTCTCTAGCCCCCAGGAGGATCGCCGCTGCCAGCTTAGACCTGTGCGGGTTCCAAGCGCGATACTCGACCCCGTTGACCGCGAGCAAACGCTCCCCGTACACGGTCTTGCCGGGAGCGGCATTGACCGTGAGAAGATCCTTCCCGTCGGTGAACACCCCGGTCACTCCGTCGACCTTTGACAGCAGCGTCGCCATGGCGATCAGGCCATAGGCTTCCCTTCATAAATTGATTATACTCGGTTCTGGAACATTCCAGGTAGTGAAGCTGCTGGGAGAGCGATCTCTTGTGTAGTTGGTGCGCTACATGCAGTGGATAGTCGGTAGTATGCTGGCCGACATTAGAGATCTGATGACGGTCAGAATAAGAGGCCTTCCGGTCCAAAGGACCGGCATCAGCAGCAGTACGCGCTCGACATGTGGGAGAACTCAATATTCCCGAATGGGCACGGAGCATATGCGTGAGTGCGCCTGGCTAAGGAGCGATCCTGCCGGCACTGGCACCCGCCTGCTGCATACAGCCGCCTCCAAGAGATTGGGGGTGGCAGGGGGCTTACGGTTCAGCCCCGGCGCGTTCCAGCATGACGTGATGATGATCCTATACGAGCCAGCGATGGCCGCACGGTCGGAGCCGAATGGAACGAGTTGCATCTGCGGGTGTTGACGATCAGGTCAGACCCCCGTATTTGGACCAGAACCATTATACTCTAAGACGATTGCACGCCGATGGCGGACGAGGACCTCGAGAAACAGATCAGATCCCTGGCCGAGAAGATGGAAGGCCTCGAGGAGTCGATGAGCAAGGTCACAGAACCTTACGCTCAGCTCATGGACTACATCGAGCGGTTTCAGAAGATTTCCTCTAGTTACTTCCGTATGCTCGGGCTGTACCAGAGGTACGGGGCCATCTCGCCCGACCTGCTCATCCCGGGCGTAAAGGACTCGATCTCGAGGGACATAGTCAAGGTACTCTTCGAGAGGGACGGTCAGAACATATCCCAAATCACCGACAAGCTGAAGGAGATGAGGGGCACATCGTCCAGAAGGATAGTCCGCGAGAGGCTCAAGGGGCTGGAGGAGAAGGGCGTCGTGAAGTCGAAAGGGTCCCCAAGATCGAAAGAGTACTGGCTCACGGAAGCGTATGTCGACAAATGGTTCGAACTGCTCGGACTCGGAATCGGAAAAGGCAAGGAAGAACCGGTGGCTCCAAAGGAAGTCGGCCGGTAGCCATCTGTCGGCCACTTATGCTCACTTTCCTTATCTACTGGCACCACGCATAGTATGCCCCAAGAAGCCCGGAGAACGGGCGAAGAGGTGAACAAGAATGGCAGACGAGAAGAAACATAGCGCAGAAGAGGTAAAGGAGATCCTCGGCGTGGTCTCGACGGAGATCCCCAAGCTTCTGGAGTCGATAACGAACACCATCTACAATGCGGACAAGGCGCAGGACTTCGGGAAGTCCGTCGCTGCGTTCTACAAGCAGATGAAAGACGCTGGCATGGACGAGAAGCAGGCGTACGAGCTGACGCAGAAGTTCATGGCGAACTTCAGCATCGGCGGGATGGTGTCCAAGGTCTTCCAGGGAGGACCGTGGGCGCGCGACGATGAGATCGGTAGGAAGATCGACGAGAAGATCAAGAAGAAGCTGGATGAGGACGATGAGTGAGCGCAGGGACGACCTGCCGGAGATGGTCGCGGCGATCACGGTCACCGTCCCAAGGCTAGTCCTCAGCGCGGGATTCGCATATCTGAGGCTGAAGAGGAAGGCCAGGAAGAGCTCCAAGCTCTTCGAGAAAGGTCTCGTCGACAGCGGCATCTCGCCGGACATGGCGCATCAGCTCGCGATGAAGTTCGAAACGGACCTCAGCATCCGCAGAATGGTCGGCAGCTTCGGTGGCGATTTCACGAGATGGGGCAAGGGTTTGGCCGGCAAGGTTCCCCCGCAGCCGGACCAATAGATGTCTGAGCAAACCACTCTGTGACCCGCCGGCGAATCTCCGAGAAAGTAATATCAATTACTCCTCCGATATTGAGCCCGTGAAGCAGGAACTGACAAGGATCGCGAATGCTGTCCACGCAGCATATCACGAGCTGCCGAAAGACTACGATGGCCACATCCATGTCGGCATGGGCGCCAGCGGGTCCGCCACTTCGAGGATTGACAAGTTCGCTGAGGATGTCATCGTCAAGTACCTCGACGAGGAGCATATCGAACTCAATGTGCTGAGCGAGGAGGCGGGGTTCATCGACAGGGGAGCGAAGAAGGTCCTCGTCGTCGACCCGATCGACGGCACGCTGAACTGCACGAGAGGCATTCCCTTCTTCTCGGTCTCTCTCGCTGTCGGCAGGAACAGGCTGTCCGATTGCGACTACGCCCTCGTCAAGAATCTGTTCACAGGCGACTGCTACTACGCTCAGCGAGGTCGCGGCGCGGAGTTGAACGGCCACAGGATAGGGGTTTCGAAATACGACAGAGACGATGCCATCTTCATCATGTTCGACGGCAGGGATGCCGCTCCCGAATCTGAGGAGGTCAAGCTCTTGGCCAGCAGGATAAGGACTATGGGCTGCGCCTCGTTGGAGATGTGCCTCGTGGCTCAGGGTTCCGCCCAAGCGCA
>JBASRQ010000147.1:0-4538 GCA_049273895.1 Thermoplasmata archaeon | reverse complement strand
GGTCTATGTCGCCGACATCGATAGATATCAACTCGCTCCTTCGTATGCCGGTCTTCGCGAGCAGGAGGATGATCGCCTTGTCTCTCGGAATCATGATGGAGTCGATCAGGAGCTTCAGCTGCTCGGTCGTGATGAGCTTCCGGGAATGCGCATCTCCAGAGTCACCGTTCTTGTATCGTCTCAGGTAGCGCCTGCGCACGGCAATGGCAACGTTCGACTCCAGGATCCCCTCGTAGACCAGATAATCGAGGAACGAAGAGATGCTGGACATGTGGTTCTCTATCGTGGCCATGCTGACCTCACGCTCCTCGCGTAGAATCCGGATGTACTCCCGGATGGCGTCTTTGTCAATTCCTGTGACTTCGCTCACTCCGAGACGCTCCAGGTGGCGGAGGAAGTCATTCAAGTTCGACGCGTATGATTGAACCGACTGGTGAGTCATCCCCTGAAGGCCGCAGTCTCTTAGGTAGGCCTTTGCCATGCTTCCTATGTCTCCTGCGGACTTCGGATGGGACTCTCGGTTTGCGTTTGACGCCGCCCAACCACCTCCATTCTCCAAAGTCACCCTCGACCAAGCCAATCCTCTTCAGGTGCTCGATCGTCCTCTGTATCTTGCTCAGCTCCTCAGTCTTCCCTATGTCTGCTCCAGCCTCTCTCGTAAAATCGCCTATCTGCCAACTTCCGCGTTTGAGGAACAACGAGACCACTTTCTTCTGAATCTTCTCGTCTGGCACGTAGCTGAGAACGTCTTCCAAAGACTCTCGATACCTCGCAACAGTAACCTCGGAATCCTCGAGACGCGAACGAAAAGAATCCCTCTGCATGCGGACTGCCTGGAGATCGGAGGTTGCCTGGTTCAGCTCCTTCTCCACCTTCTCTCTGGGAGTGAGGCCTGATGGATTTCTTCGCATCGCATCGTCAATGACCTCGACCAAGAAGCCCGATAGCGGCATGCCGAAGCGGCCGGCCTCGGTCTTCCACTTGGCCAGCATCTTCTCCGTGGGAACGTAAAGGTACACAGCACGCTGTTTAAGCGTCTCTGTCCTGCCACGGTTCGGCCTTCCCTTGGGCTTAGTCATTGCGGAAAGATATGCCGCTGCCAGTATTTAAGACGCTAGTACAAAAGGCGCTGAGGGGGAGATTTGAACTCCCGAGGCGCTGAGCGCCACGAGCTCGCTGGCATCGAGACCAGGGATTCCAGGCTCGCGCCTTCCCGGGCTGGGCCACCTCAGCTCAACTACCTTCAAAATGATGTCCGTATATAAGGTTCTGTGACATAATCGGGTGGTGTCCCTTCGAGTCTCTGCACCCTTGCAACTCAGTTCGTTCGGCAACGAGGGTTCGCCCTTAACCGGCTCGGATCGCGGTTCGCGGCGACACCAGCACTTCAGCCAAATGACGTCTGTCAGCTCCTCTTCCCGGTACGAAGGACCGTTCCGATCTCATCCAGTATCTCGACTCGCGTGTCCCTCACAGTGGGGCGGAATCTCCGAGAGACGTCGATGTCGGAGAGATCTATCTCGCCCTCCACGATGTCTTCCTCGAGATCCTTCCCTCTGGCGATCTCCTCGCCTCTGGTCCCGTAGAGCACGCTCCCGCCTCCGAACACGAGGCTGCCATGTACACCCACCATATTGCAGTACGCCATGAATATGGCGTTCTCCACAGCTCGTCCAGGCATGACCCGCCTGAAGAAGGGCCTCGACGTTGTGGGAGCGGCGGAGATGTTCACGAGCAGTTGTGCGCCTAGAAGCGTCTCCAGCTTGGCCAGCTCCGGGAAGAACATATCGTAGCAGATTGCAAGGCCGATTTTTGCGTGCTTCCCCTCCGCCACCACGACGTCCTTTCCCTCGGCGAAGAACACCCTCTCCTCGAACGGGCCGAAAGTAGGCAGATACATCTTATCGTATCTGTACAGCTTGCCTGTCCCAGCAGCCAGCAGACACGAGTTGTAGACGAGTCCCGGAAGGTGCTCGTCCCTCATCGGGGCTCCGAACACGATGTCCTTCTTGGTGTCCTTGGCAAGACGCACGATGGCCCTGAGGATAGGGCTCGTGGCCGTCTCAGCTTGCCTGAACAGGTCGTCCCTTGGCATATACCCAGTCAGGTTCAGTTCGGGAAATACCACGATCTTCCCCTTCGTCTTCCTCACGATGTCCCTCATGCGCTTGAGGTTGCCTTCCTTGTCATGTAGCTGACATGTGACCTGTGCCAGGCTCACGACCAGCTTCGTCATGCGGAGAATGAGGGGATTGCCGATAGATTAGCATTCCCCCGAGGACATCGGCCCGCTCGCACCATAAGCGATATATCGAGACTACGGGATTCCAGGGCGATGATCCTTCCCCAGCTCAAGGACGGCACAGAGCAGGTTATCGAGAGGTTCCTGGCGGAGAAACTGCGGAAGATAGGGGCCAAGGGGTTTGTTCTGGGAGTGAGCGGAGGAATCGACTCTGCCGTCGCGCTCAGGCTGTGTGCGCGCGCGGTGGGCAAGGAGAAGGTACTTGCGCTACTGATGCCTGAGAAGGACTCATCCAAAGAGGACTTCGAGGATTCGAAGGAGCTGTGCGAGCTCGAAGGCGTGGATCACAAGGTCGTTGACATATCGCGCGTCGTTGATGTATACAAGAAGACTATCAAAGGTAAGATTGACCGCATGTCCCTGGCGAACATCAAAGCCAGGTGCAGGATGATTGTTCTCTACCACTATGCGAACACTGACGGGAGACTCGTGGTCGGCACGAGCAACAAGAGCGAGCTGCTGATGGGCTATTTCACCAAGTTCGGGGACGGCGGAGCGGATCTCGAACCGATCGGGGACCTCTACAAGACGGAGGTCCGCCAACTGGCAAGGGAGGTCGGCATCCCCGAGAAGATAATCAACAAATCACCCTCAGCGGGCCTGTGGAAGGGCCAGACCGACGAGGGGGAGATGGGCATAACCTACAGGCGATTGGACGCGATTCTGCTCGGGATCGAGCTCGGCCTTGAGGAGAAGCAGATTGCAGATCGGGCCGGAACGACGGTGAGAGAGGTCGCGAGAATCGCAAAGACCGTTAGGCTCACTTCGCACAAGCGCAAGTTCCAGCCGGCCGCGAAGCTGGGGTTCAGAACACCAGGTCTGGACTGGAGAGAGGGCGACGAGGACATCTGACCATTTATTCCAAACGTTTATGTAAGGCCATCCATTTGGGATGGATTCACCGTGCTCCCGTAGTGTAGTCCGGCCAATCATTCGAGCCTCTCGTGGCTGCTTTCGCGGCAGGCCGGTGATAGCTCGATACCCGGGTTCAAATCCCGGCGGGAGCACTTTGTTGCGATTGTTTGACCCTGAGTTCGGGGTGCGATAAACGAAGTTCGAGCAAGCGCCGTTCGCTCACAGATGTTGTGCGGTGGATTTATCATCATAATACCCGATTTGATTACTTCTTCCTCAGAACTCCGAGGATTAAGCAGATGATTCGTGCACTCGTATTCGACTGGGGGGACACGGCAATGAGAGTCTTCCCAGAATTCTCAGGACCGATGGCCCATTGGCCCAGAGTCGAGGCCGTGAACGGAATCGAGGACGCTTTAAGGATGGCAGAGCCGAACTACAGACTCGCCCTCGTCTCAAACGCAATCGATTCTGGCCCAGACCTTGTCAGGGACGCGCTCGAGCGTGTCAACCTTGAGGGATTTTTCAGCGAAGTATTCACCGCCCGGGATCTCGGCGCCACCAAGCCTGATGGTCGCTTCTTCAAGGCGATCCTGCAGCGGCTAGATTGCGCTCCAGACGAGGTCGTGATGGTCGGAGACCATTTCGAAACAGACATCGCGGGAGCAAAGGGGGCAAGCCTCTGGACCGTCTGGTTCAATCCGACAGGAAAGGCGATCCCGCCAAATGGAGAGGGAAAGGCAGATGCCGTGATCAGCAGCTACTCAGAGCTGGAGAACGCTCTCTTGATGATATCCGGCAGGGCTTCGAGGATCAGGCACTAGGGCGGACGCTGCTCCCGGCTAGTCGGCCGAACGTGAAGTTGAGATGAACTTGATGGATCTCACGCCCTTGACCTTTCTGATCTTCCCCAGTATTTCCCTCAGTCTGCTGTTGGGACCTCTGGCGATGAAGACCTCCATGCACTGCCCTTTCTCTAGGTGGAGGTGCAGCATCATCTGTATCTCTTCATACCTGTGCTGGAGAATGGAGAGCTCGCCCCTCGGGCCTATCTCATCGTAGATCATCGTGATCACAATCTGGTTCTCTCCCTCCGCGCTGTCCCATTCGGCCTCGTCCACAAAGGACCTCATGGACTCTCTTACGGCGTCCGAACGAGACCTAAACCCCTTCGATGCAAGAACCTCGTCAAATCGCAGCAGAAGCTCGTTCGGGATGGAAATGCTCACTATCGTCATGGTCTCCTTTGACAGGATGGCATCGAGCCGTATTTCTGCTTTATTAAGAACTGGGTGTCAAATGAATAAACTTGAGGCCCGGGCACTTTCAGAGCCGGCTCGAATCCGGCCAAGCATCTTGGATATTTCTTCGGACCTCGAGA
>JBASRQ010000133.1:0-1631 GCA_049273895.1 Thermoplasmata archaeon | reverse complement strand
CAAGTGAGAGTAAGGTTGGGAATTTGCCGCTCTCATCGCCTCGAAATAGTCGACCCCCGCCTCTTCACAAAACAGCGCAAATTCGTTTGAGAGCCCTATTGTTACATCTCTGTAGATGGTTTCGAAGAGTTTGGACGCCTCAGCTGTGGACATGTCTCGAGTTCTGATGAGATTACCGTCAACGATGCAGGACAACACCGCGACCGCGACGTCAAGGCTCTTCTTGTCGATAGCTCCTACAGCTCGTGCATATTTGCGCAGGTCCGTTAGCCCGTGGCCTCCCATTGCTCTGATCGGGCTGTAGGCTATTCCAAAGTCCTGTCCGGCCTTGAGTCCTGAATGTTTCTCGATCGTGGCTTTCACAACTCTATCCGTGACACCGGGACCACATGTGCTCTGGAAAAGCACGAGGGAGCCCGCACGAATTCCCTTGCCGATCTCCACACAAGCTTCCTCTACATGCTGATAGTAGGGTCTCTTGTGTCGATCGATCAGGGTTGGTACCATAATTGCGATCACGTCGCTCTTTGAGGATGCGTCTGCAGTGTCCGTAGTCGTTGTGAACTTGCCGGAGGATACGACTTTTCTCACAAGCTCGGGCAATCCCTCTTCGCTAATTGGTGACTTGCCAGCATTGATGGCTTTCACTATGGATGAATTCTGGTCCGCTCCGATGACGCGTGCTCCGGCCTCGGCGAAAAGGCATGCTAAGGGCAAACCCATCCAGCCCAGTCCCACCATCTCGACCGTGAAGAGTCCCGCCTTCAGTTTCGATGGGATCTCGTCGGGGGTCGTCGCCATAAGCTCTGAGGACACCATCCAGAAACACCGGAGCGTACCCTCGAATGAAACACGTATTTGGCTTAAATCTTCTGTTTCCATCAGGAAGTCTCGTGGGTTCGCATTTTGCCAAGAGTCTTCTAATACTGAGACGAAGGACATGCAGTACAAATCCCGCGGGTAGCTGACTATGAGAATCTGGATCGACACATTGACACCGAAACAAGCAACTCTGTTCTCAGTCCTAGTCTCCAGACTCGCAGCACGTGGGCATGACGCTTTTGTGACCACCAGGCACTACAGGGAAGTCGAACAGCTTCTTCAGATACGCCACACAAGGGCAACGGTCATCGGAAGGCACGGCGGTGCGGATCTATCCACAAAACTTGCTGAGAGCTCGAAAAGGATTACTGAACTCGCGGAATTCGTGGAACACAGGATTCCTGATATCGCGATCTCCTATTGTTCACCTGAAGCTGCAAGAGTCGCATACGGGCTTCGTATCCCCCATTACTCCATTTGTGATTCTCCACACGCCGAGGCGGTTTGCAGGCTCACACTTCCGTTGTCAAGGAAGCTGTTCACTCCAAAAGCAATTCCCAAGAACGCGTGGAAACGCTACGGTGTGGGTTCACCCGACATAGTTCGGTACAATGCCTTGGATCCCGCGGTGTGGATTCGAGAATATGTTCCAGAATTGGATTTCACTGGCATGTCAGATCTCGATGGGGAGAAACCAATTGCCCTCCTGCGACCTGAAGAAGAATGCGCATCCTATCTTCAAACCGCGTCATTCAAGAAGAGCATCATCACGCAACTGGCCCATTCGCTCGCCGAGCTAAGTGTCCGGG
>JBASRQ010000108.1:0-9885 GCA_049273895.1 Thermoplasmata archaeon | reverse complement strand
GTCGGCTACTGGCTTGGGCCGAAGTGGGAGTCCATTAAGGGCGTGTTCCGAGGGCTGGATGTCGTCGTCATCGTTGCCCTGATAGCGATCTTTGTGTACTACGTATACAGGATAAGGCAGAACAACTCGGAGCACAAGGAGACTCAGCCGTAGTAGTATTCTCCCCTTGACTTCTGTTCCCTGTCCAGCCTCGAGTCCTTCTTGTTGATCCTCGGCCTGTTGGTGTCCTGATCCCTTCTGAAAGTTATCTGCACGTCCTTCAGGAACCTGTTCATGCCGTCTCTCATCCCCATCGGCCCAATGGCATGGCCCTTGGCGGACGGCTCGCCCGAGAAGACCATGAGGGAGTCGGAAATGAGGTCGATCATGTAGACGTCGTGGTCGACAACAACAGCGGACTTTCCGATCTTCTCGATCGCACGCCTGATGGTCTTCGAGGCTATCATCCTCTGGTTTGAGTCGAGGTATGCGGAGGGTTCGTCTAGCAGGTATATGTCTGCGGCCTTCCCGAGGCAGTCGGCGATCGACACTCTCTGAAGCTCTCCGCCCGAGAGAGTGTCGAGCTGCTTCTCCATCAGGTATTTGAGACTCAACGGATGCGCGATTTCCGCCTTGAAGAACCCGGATTCGAAGTCCTTGCCTATTGTTGATGCCAGCATCTCCCTGACGGTACCGTCGAACTCGGGTTTGATGTACTGGGGCTTGTAGCTGACTGAGACTTCTCCGACGACCTCTCCCGATGTCGGCTCGATCTCTCCCGCGAGCATCTTGACGAAGGTTGTCTTGCCGGTCGCGTTGGGCCCGACTGCTCCGACGACCTCGCCTTTCCTGACAGCCCCCTCCTCTACTCTGAGTGTGAATGATTTGAACCTCTTTGTCAGGGCAGGGAATCGCACAAGCACTTCCGACTGCCAATCCTTTCTTGGAGGTCTTCTCTCGAACACGATGTGGGTGTCCCTGAATCGGATATTCTCCTCTCTGAGGTAGCCACCGAGGTAGACATTGATGGCGGTTCTGACCGCTCGTGGCTGCGCCATGACTCCGTACGCGCCCTCGTCTCCGTAAATTATGTGCACGAGGTCCGCCAGGAAATCCATGACCGCGAGGTCGTGCTCGATGACCACTACCTGCTTGCGCTCGCTGAGCTCCTGGATGACCTTAGCGACCTCTAGCCTCTGGTAGATATCAAGGTATGACGACGGTTCGTCGAAGAAGTAGACATCGGCGTCTTTGAGCAGCGTCGCCGCTAGCGCGACCCTCTGAAGCTCTCCTCCTGACAGCTTGGAGATAACACGCGAAAGCACTCCTGTCACTCCGAGCCTTGCGGAGACCTCATCGATTCGATTGCTATCGTCGACCTTTTTCAAAAGCTCTTTGACAAGTCCTTTGTGGACGGCAGGCAGCTTGTCCACATACTGCGGCTTCATGGCCGTCTTCAACCTGCCCTCGGAAAGAGCTTGGAAGTAATCGTGAATCTCCAGACCAGCGTACTTGTCAAGGACCTTCTCCCAATCCCCTGGCTTTTCGTAGTCACCGAGGTTCGGAACGATTTGGCCCGAAAGGATCGACATCGCGGTGGTCTTTCCGATCCCGTTCGGCCCGAGAAGTCCGATAACCTGTCCCTTCTTGGGAACCGGGAGTCTGTACAGTCTGAAGGCGTTCTTTCCGTACTGATGGACTAGCTCGCCCTCCAGCTCCTGGGGCAGCCCTATTATCTTGATCGCCTCGAACGGGCACTTGTGAACGCAGATGCCGCATCCGACACAGAGATCCTCAGCTATCACGGGCTTGCCCTTCCCTCCCAGGGCGATGGCCTCAACGCCGGTTCTGACGGGGGGGCAGTAATTAATGCATTCGAGGTTGCATTTCTTCGGCTGGCAACGGTCCTTCAGGAGGACTGCTATCCTCATCATCTGGGGGAAGGAACGGTCCGGTTAAAAAGCTATCAGCCTCACTCGCTCAGCCCGTGCTCGATCTCCAGAAGCATCGGGTCCATGTCAAGGTCCACGTAGCCCACCGTCTTCACAAGCTCGTCCGCAGAATACTTCTGACCGTAGGACCAGAGCTCCATCAGGAACTTCCCCGCCTTCTCGTTCGAAAACCACTCCTCCCCGAATTCCTCTTCCAGGGCAGCCCGAATCTGGCCTTCCAGAATCCATGCGCGCAGGTACTCCGCGCAGTAGAAGGCATCGTCCACATCCTCGAGATAGTGCCTCTCCGTGTGCCTGAACCTGAGGCCTTTCTGAAGGCAGTTGCGATAGATTTCTCCGAAGTCGGGCGCGACTTTGGCGTTGTGGAGCTTGAGCTCGTAGATGAGCTTCGAGGCGTACCTCCTCAGAAACATCAGCTTGTCGATTAGAGTGAACTTCACGTACTCCTCCGGGTCCCCCATCCCGAGGATCTTCTGGAGCCAGAGTCTGTTCGCCGGGAGATAGTTGAAAAGGAATGCGAAGGATTCCGTAACCGAGTTGTCTCCCAGATATTTGTACTCGGCAGGATGCCCCTTCCACGTGCATCCGAAATGGAACGCATGACCCCCTTCGTGGAAGAAGGAATCGTAGTCGCGCCAGCCACCAGTCGGCATGATGACTAGACGAACATCCTCGGGAACTCTGACAGGTGCGCAGAACGCCCTCGGGGTCTTCTTCGGACGCTCCTCCATGTCTATGTGTATATTGGTGAACTTCTCGGGATCAAGGCCCATTCCCTTCAACGTGCCGAAGAACGTATCGACCAGTTTGCGCTTTTCGAAGAATCTGTCGAACTCCTCTCCCCTGAAGGCGTACGGTATGTCGTAGCTCCATGCTTCTGCGAGCGAAATGCCGGTGCGTTTCTCGAGGAGCCCTCCCATCTTGTCAACATAAAGGCTCTCGGTCCGCCTGAGCATTTCTTCCATCTGCTCCTCGAGTGCTTTGTAGTTCACGCCCTTGAGGGTTGAGCAGAGATCGCAGTAGTTCCTGAAACCAAGGACAACGGAGAGGTCGTGGGCGGTCGCCATCCTCTCAAACAGTGTCTCGTTCAGTTTCTGCGTCTCGATCAGCTTTGCCTCGAACAGCCTCCTCCTCTTGTCACTGTCGGGTTCGTTCCTCAGCCTCACGGGCACGAACCGATATGGGATCTTCTCGCCGTCGCACTCAACAGTGGACTGGGCCTCGAAAGTGTTTGCCTTGTCCGTGAGGTGCTTGACCGCGTTGTCCATGTATCCCAATGTGCAGAAAGTGCGAAGGTACCGGAGCCATCTGGAGTCATCGGACGTCGCGGGCTCCTGCGCGGCCGATTTGATCATGCCTACGGATTCCTCGGAAAACAGGTGGGAATACTTGTCATAGATCGCCACCGTCGACATCTCGTCCTTCAGGCCCGCATAGTTCTGATAGAACTCCTCCATCAGCTCGCTCTGGAACGACTCGACGTCTCCCCTTATCCGCCCGATGTCAAGGGAGGCCATGCTGCTTGAATGCTCGTCATCGTTGATATTGATTTTCCTTCTGGCGCCGAAATGCGAGGATCCTAAACGCGCTACATTTAAGTGGGCTACGCTCTATGAAGGGCGGCTGTTCAAATGCCCAGGGTGCTGGTTTGCTGCGCATGGCCTTATGCCAATGGCCCGATCCATGTGGGTCACGTAACGGGCTCGCTCCTGCCCGCTGACATATTCGCTCGTTTCAACCGCCTCGTGGGGAACGAGGTCATAATGGTCTCCGGCTCGGACATGCACGGCGCTCCAATCACCGTGAGCGCCGACAAGCAGAAGGTTTCCCCCGAGACCATCGCGAACAAATACCACGCGATAGACTCGAAGGCGATAGCAGACCTGGGCATGGACTTCGACATCTACACGAGCACACACACGAAGAACCACGAGGCCGTCACACAGGACATGTTCATGAGGCTCCTCGAGAAGGGACACCTCGAGAAGAAGTCCACTCCACAGTTCTTCTGCGACAACTGCATTCGCTTTCTTCCCGACCGGTACGTTGAGGGCAAGTGCCCGCACTGCAACTACGCACGCGCGCGTGGAGACCAGTGCGACTCGTGTGGAAAGGATCTCAATGCCGAGGAGCTGATCGACGCGAGGTGTCAGATATGCGGCTCAGTGCCAGAGCTCAGAGAGACCGAGCACTTCTTCCTGAAGCTATCGGATTTCACGGACGACCTGATCAAGTATGTTGAGAGTTGCACTCACTGGCGCCCGCACGTGCGCGCGTTCACCATGAATGTTTTGAAGGACGGCCTGATCGACAGGCCAATAACCAGGGACATCTCCTGGGGCGTGCCGGTCCCGGCGGCGGGCTTTGAGAACAAGCGGATATACGTTTGGTTCGACGCCGTCATAGGCTACCTCTCGGCATCGAAGGAATGGGCCAAGATCGAGAACAAGCCCGATGATTGGAAGAGGTTCTGGGAAGACCCGTCGTGCAGGAGCTACTACTTCCTCGGAAAAGACAACATAGTCTTCCACACCATCGTCTGGCCTGCAATGCTGCTGGGTTACGGGGGTCTGAACCTCCCCTACGATGTCCCTGCCAACCAGTACATGACATTGGAGGGTCAGAAGTTCTCGAAGAGCATGGGGGTGAGCATAGACATACCCGAGATGCTGACGAAGTTCAAGCCCGACATCATCAGGTACTATCTCGCCGCGAACATGCCCGAGACGAAGGACAGCGAGTTCTCGTGGGACGATCTCGCCTCGAGGGTCAACAACGAGCTCGTCGCGACATACGGCAACTTCCTGCACAGAGCTCTCTCCTTCACATTCAAGAACTTCGGCGTGATCCCTGCGAGGGGCGACCTGGACGAGAGGGACAAGGCCGCTCTCTCGAGGATAGCCGAGGCCGAGAAGGAAGTGAGCGCAGCCCTGTCCGTCTGCGAGTTCAGAAGGGCGCTGAAGGCCATCATGGACCTGGCCCAGTTCGGAAACCAGTACTTCGATTCTGTCGCTCCTTGGTCTTTGGTCGGAACCGACAGGACGAAGTGCCAGACGGTCCTCCACATAAGTCTCTTGATCAGCAAGGCGCTCGCTGTGCTGTCATTTCCGTTCCTGCCTTTCTCTTCGGAAAGCATCTGGAAGCAGCTGAAGATGGAAGCAACGATCTCAGCGGTCGGATGGAAGGCCGTAGAACTGCCTTTGAAGGAGGGCGAGAAGATGGAGAAGCCGGCCCCCCAGTTCGCGAAGATCGAGGCCGGACGCGCCAATGAGTTCCAGCAGTTCGCAGCATTGAACCTCAAAGTCGGCAAGGTCTTGGACGTCCAGCCGCTCCCGAACGCGGACAAGCTCTACCTGATGAAGGTCGACATCGGAAGGCAGATCACAATGGTTAGCGGCCTGAAGGAGTACTACACTCCTGAGCAGCTCAAGAGAAGCACGCTCATTATCGTCACGAACCTCGAGCCCGCGACGATCAGAGGGGTGAAATCTGAGGGGATGCTGCTCGCGGCAGAGGAGGGGGACAAGCTCGCACTCCTGACGCCCGAGAAGGACCTCCCCGCGGGCACACAGATATCCAGCGGGATGGAGCCGGGACAGAAGCAGGTAAGCTTCAAGGAGTTTCAGAAGCTCGAGATGCGCGCAGGCGCAGTCACAGCTGGAGATCCTGTGTTGCTGGATCTGGGGTCCAGAAAGGTGCCTTGCACGGCTGATAATCCAACGGCGGGCAAGAAGTACGCTGCATTTGTTGCGGGCGACAAGGCTATGATCATCCACGGGCCTGACGAAGTCAAGATCGTGTTCGATATTGACATCCCGGTTGGTGCCAAGGTCAGATGAAACTGGATCTGCACATACATTCGAGCTTCTCGAAAGACGCCTCTGCCTCTCCGAGGGACATACTCGAAAGCTGCAAGAGAAGCGGTCTCGATGGGTGCGCCGTAACCGACCACAACGCGATCGACGGCTCACTTGAGGCCTTCAGATTAGGACTGGAAATGGGCATGTTGGTGGTTCGAGGCGTCGAGGTCTCTGCCAAGGAGGGCCATGTACTCGCATACGGAGTTGGAGAGTTGATTCCGAAGGGCTTGCCGATGGATAAGACGATCGAGAGGATCCATTCCGCCGGAGGGATAGCAGTGGCGGCTCACCCGAAACGATTCCCATCGGGCATGGGTTTGGAGCTGGCGGGAGGTGGCAAGTTCGACGCCGTGGAGGTACTGAACGGAGGCTCGTCAAGTCGGAGCAACCGGCTGGCGCGCCGCTTGGCAGAAGAGAAGCGTGTGCCCATTACGGCGGGAAGTGACGCTCATGAGCTTCAACAGGTGGGCAAGGCCTACACCGTTGTCGAAGGCGTCTCCACCGAAGCCGACCTGATCCGAGCGATCAGCAAAGGCAACACGCGGGCAGGCGGTAGAAGCAGGTCCGTATCAGAGGGCGTCGCATATTCAATCGAGACACTGATAGAATGGTTCAGAGGAGACTTCAAGCGACTTTAAATCTTGTCCTCTATCTTGGCCGCGAACTCCTTGGCCTTGGCGGCCAGCTCCCTCGTCTCTATGTCCTTCGATGCCATGACCACCAGTAGCGCCCTGTTCCCGGCGCTGACGAGAACCATCTTCACGCGGGCGAGTTCCACAGCGACGTACTGCAATTTGTCCTTCAGCTCCGAAGTGGCGGTCTCGGCCGCGCCGAGTAGTATGGCTGACATCGCGACGAAAGTCTCCAGATGGACTCCCTTGGGAGCATCGCCTGCGATGTGCATCCCGCTCCTTGAGACGACCGTCGCCTCATAGACAGAAGGGATCGAACGAATCTCGTCCAAGACTTCCTCAAGAGCCAAGTACTCGACCATGGTTCATCCAGCTCCCCCTCTGACAGGTGGAGTCAGGATATCTCGGTGAGCATATAAACTTTCTCGGGTCATCATCAGCGACTTCGATGGCTTGATATCAGGCCAGGTTCATGCGTGCGGAGAGAACTGATGAAGATACTATTTCAGGATTCGAAGGCCGGGGAGATCAAGCTGTTGCCCGAGACGCTTGACGACCTGTGGCACTTGTACAACTTGGTCGACGAGCGCGACCTCGTGTTCGCGAACACATATCGCAGGGGCGAAGAGAAGACGGACAAGCTCAGGCCTGATAGAGCGGAGAAGGTCCGGATGCGCTTGGGCATCAGGGTGGACAAGGTCGAGTTTCACGAATCCGAGGATGTGCTAAGAATCTTGGGAGTTATC
Source organism: Thermoplasmata archaeon (assembly GCA_049273895.1). Lineage (GTDB taxonomy): Archaea > Thermoplasmatota > Thermoplasmata > UBA10834 > UBA10834 > COMBO-56-21. Next base: position 2,716 of record JBASRQ010000108.1, on the reverse strand, counting down.
GAGCAGGGCCCTCAGGACATGGGCCAGCACCACACTCTGATGCTTTCGATAGGCGAGGCTGTCAGCATAATTAAACCCCAGTGGAAGCACCAGCACTTCGACAGGATCAAGAGGGCCATCGCCGCATCCGAAAAGCCATCCATCTTCTTCGTCGCCATCGAGGACACGGACGCCGTTATCGCGGTTGCGAGAGAGTACGGCATCAAGGAATTCGCAACGATAACGCGCAATCCCGGCGGCAAGATGTACGAATCGAAGCCCAATGAGGAGGAGTTTCTCGACGAGGTCATGGCGAAGCTCAAGATGACCGTGCATGGCGAGCCATTGATCTTGCTCGGGCCAGGGTTTGTGAAAGAGGCCCTAGCTAAACGCATACGCGAGAAGTCGCCCGATATCTCGCGTTCCATGTCGGTCCATCACACCGGTCAGGCAGGGATGGCGGGCATCCACGAGTTGATGAAACAGGGTCTTGGGGGCAAGATTCTAGAGGAGTCGAGGGTGGCGAAGGAGACCATGTTCATGGAACGGCTGTTCAGCGAGATAGGCAAGAACGGCATGTTCGCGTACGGCGACGATTCCGTTGAAGTGGCAGCGCAGGCGGGAGCGATCAGCACCCTCTTGGTACTCGACACCAAGGTGCGATCTGCGAAGGTCGATAAGCTCCTAAGGAGGGTCGAGGACTCCAAGGGCGAGTTCATGATTGTCAGTTCGCTGCACGAAGCGGGGAGAAGGCTGGAATCGTTGGGCGGGATCGCCGCCCTGCTGAGGTACAAGATGTCGTGAGCCGTTCATTGATCTCTTCTTCTTGCTTTCACGATGTCCAACATAGCGTTCAGCAGAAGACTCACCGGGAACGGTTTCGCCCAAAAAGAGATCGCGCCCGCCTCAAGCGCCTGTTCCCTAACCGATTCGTCCGCGCTCGAAAAGATGATTGGTACGTGAGGGTCGATCTTGAGTATCTCTCTGGTGGTCTCGATACCGTCCTTGCCGGGCATACGGTGGTCCATGATTATCGCGTCCGGCCTGTGTTTCAGAGTCTTGAAGAGGTCCAGACATTCCTCGCCGTTGCTAGCCGCGAACACGGTTATCCCGTTTGCCTCGAAGACCTCTCTGTACAGATCTCTTATGAAATCCTCATCGTCCACGACGAAGACTCGTGCCATGCCCCTGCTCGGCACTTGTGCCGTGTAGCCGCCCGACTTCGCGATGTTCTGCGCGATTCTAGACCCATCCAGATTCATGGCAATGCCTGGGGCAGGAACTATGCTACGCTGTCGGTTCTCGAGAACTCCTCGTAGAACCACAGACCTGTCGCATCCCATATTTCCTGACGATTGGGCATGAACGGCATCTGACTTAAGCGTTTCGCGGATCAATCTGCCTCTTCCTCGGGATTGCGCTTGGGCGGGACCCTTTTCCAACTCTTGCATTCCACCGTAGAAAACGAACAGGTCAGTGGTCGCATCAGTTAGTAACTAGGAGAATCAAAGGAAGGGTTCAGCGTGCGGGGTTGATAGGTAGGAGGAGCATGGAATCCTACCTATCTGGGATGGTTGTCAATAATCAAGTGCCGGTTCTGTCGTCGGCTCTATCTCGGGCTCACAGCTTAGGAGATCGTACACCTCTTCCCAGCTGTAGTGATCTGCGTCCACCATTCATCTCACCCTTCACTTGAACGACTCTAGTGGAAACGAAGGTCAATAACCTCACATCAGGGGATGGGCGAAAGTAGTCTGGCCCAAGAAAAAGTGTCTATTGGAGGACGTGTCTGATGTGCACGGCCTCTCCTCGTTCTGCGAGTTCCATTTCCACCGGCGTCATCTGAGCAACTCCTACAGCCCTGACATCCTTGCCGTGTACGACCGCGACATCGTCCCCTATCCTGATCTCCTTGCTCGCATTCATGACGCCGACTGCGAACAGGTTCCCCTTGGGAACAAAATCCTCTATCTCGACGCAGTAGGCGCGCTCTTCCGCTATCATCCGGGCGCCTTCGATTGTGAGCGAGACCATGCCGCGGTCTCCTGTCAGCATGCCCAGCTGGGTCTCGCCCTTCACGATCTTGAGGTTCGGCCATCTCCCAACGATTCGCGCGTTTTCGCAGAGGGCATCTCCTGCCTGGCCGAACTGGAAACGGCAAAGGGAACGCATGTCCTCCAGTTCCCTCGAATGTCTCTTGCCAGACCTTTTCGCTGGAGCCTGATCTCTCAGCGTTTCCTCAAGTCTCTGTAGACTCTCTTTGGACCCAGGGCTTCCGAGGGAGGTGTCGACGAAATCCTTCAGGACCGAGTTCACGGACTCTCTCTCATCCCCTAGATGCGACAGCACCAGGTCGTACTTCTGACTTGCAACGAGCCATGTGACAATCTCTTCGACCATCTGTTTCTCGTCCCGGTCCCAGTGCCCCGTCACCGGTATGTCATAGTCCTTTGCGGGATAGAACAGCTCGAGCTCCCTCGGCACCAGCCCGAGCGGGGAAGTCACTATGACTTCGTGAACGATATCCGCCCTGTCGCTCTGCCAAACGGCTCGCCTGAAGCGCATGTGGGACTGAGACAGTGAGTACGGTTTCCTGGCGGAGCACGGGACCAAGAGCAGAACGCTTGTACCCCAGGGTTTCTTGTACCTGCTCTCGAGCCTCCTCCGCCATCTGACAATATCCGGCCTGGAGAGCGACTCCTTGGAGCCGGCGTGGAACGGCGCCCCCCTGACGGGC
>JBASRQ010000095.1:0-5018 GCA_049273895.1 Thermoplasmata archaeon | reverse complement strand
CATGAATGCACAGACAAAGGAGGTCAACCCAGCAGGCCTCTTGGTCATTGCTTTGATCGCAGTGATCGTGGTGGCAGCGGTTGTTCTGGCTGTTAGAAGGAAGAAGGGCACGTAGCCCTTCAGCTTTTCCCTTCTCTGGTATTCTTTCCGAACGATGAGAAGCGCGGTCCGACAATTTCTGTCTCGGATGGCAGACGGAGGAATCGAGAAGCGGCAGAAGCTTAATAGACTGAGGCGGATGCGCAACTCATGGAGCTAGAACCCAGCCGCATTCAGGTCTTCGTTCACAAGGCTGTCATGGGCACGCTGGGCAGGCGGGGTTACCGAAGATTCGTCAAGGGTCTGGATCTGAAGGGGACAGAGCATGTGCTCGACTTCGGGAGCGGATGGGGAGTGAACGCGAAGTTCATTGCGAAGGAACTCCTGAAGGGCAATGGGAGACTGACGTGCCTGGACGTCTCGAGAACCTGGCTAGAGGTCGCGAAGAGAACTTTGCGCAATATGCCTAACGTGGATTTCAGACTCGGAGATATCTCCGAGCAGAACGTCCCCGACGATACCTACGATGTCATAGTCGTTCACTTCGTGCTACATGACATTGACAAGGCCAGCCGCGAGAGGACAGTCAAAGAGCTTGCAAGGGTGCTCAGAAGCGATGGCAGGCTCGTTCTCAAGGACCCTCTCAAGATGGGCCACGGAAACTCCGTCGAGGGGATACACGACGTGATGAACAAGGCCGGCTTGAAGGAACATGAAACGCACATGTCCAAAACGTGGTTGTTCGGTGAGACATACAACGGCGTGTTCGTTAAGGGTCATTCCTGATCCTATTGTTCGAACATAAGCAAGAGCCTACTCGTCGCCTTTCCTTTCTTATGGTCTTTTCTCAATTGCCAGACCATAAGGAACTCTGCGGGCCCGCCGGACTCTGAACCAATTGGCAACGAGGAATAGAGATGAAGAGGTCTTTATTTCGGTACGAAAAATCTCTGATTGAAAAACAGCCAGTCGTCCGGGTTCACACACGGCTCATCACGAAAGAAGTTTTTAAGCCGTCGGCGACGATTCGGACAAGACCGGCGCACAGGTCGCCACCGTGACTTGAACGAGGAGAATAGACGTGTCAGACAGCCGAAGAGACTTGAAGTCCAGACTCAGACAAGTCTGCTTCAAGAAAGGGGCAGTTGCGTTTGGAATCGCATCAGCCGCGGATGTGGATTCTCTCCCAAGAGTCAAAATAGGATCAACTATGAAGTTCTTGTATAAGACGAAACTCAACTACACCAAGAAAGTATCTGAGGCGATGTCCGATGCCAAGAGCGTTGTCGTTTTTGGCATACTGTCAACCGACGACTCCTACGAGCTTGAAGTTCGTGTGGAAGGAGGAGAATACGAGTGGCCAGGATACTGTTCTCTGGATTGGATAGAGTCCGGGGCTACGCGACTGCTCGAAGGAGAGGGTTACAGAGTCGTCTATCCGTACGCGGTGTCCGCGCCGAATTCCTACAAGCGGGTCTTCAGGCTAGCGGGGATAGGGGCATTCGGCAAAAATTCGCTCATAATCTCACCCAAATATGGTCCTTGGCTCAGATTCAGCTACCTCCTGACAAATGCCGAACTTGAACCTGACGAGCCGTTCAAGGAGGATCTCTGCGGGGATTGCATTCGATGCGTCAAAGCATGTCCTGTCGGCGCCCTGAAACCCTATGTTGTAGATCCCGAGAGATGTCTGGTCGGGGTGCACTGGCGCCCGCCGATACCGAAGCGTCTGCGACCGGTGCTTGACCAGTACGAACCTGAGTTTACGCCCGCCTCTCACGTCATGTGCACTAGATGCCAAATCGTGTGCCCGTACACATCTGCTTTGCGGCGGAGGAATGTGGTTAGCTCGGTGCGACGGCCCATCTGCTGATGAAGGACCCTGCATTCACGCATGCACACGGCCCCATTTGTAGTTTGAACATCGGTCGCCTTTCCTCCCCTATGGGCTTTTCCCGGTCCGAAGCAAGAAGAATTACCCCAAGTCTACCAATAGTCCTCCCGAATTCCTAACCAGATTCTGAGGCAGTCTCGACTCATGCGCTGGTTCCCGTCAGAAAGTAACTTAGGACACGAAAGGCCATTCCGTCATGAGTGAGTCGGGGAATGCCCAAATGGAGATTGCCGCTCGACATAGATGATGTCGGATACGAAACGTGGGTCTTAAGGAACTTCCCAGGATTGAAGGGCCTCACATACCTCAACTCGGCCGGATTCACACCCATCCCCGCCGTGACGATAGCAAGGATGAAGAAGGACTTCGAGAAGAACTTCGAGCGAATGTACGCTGATTTCGATGAGGAAGCCTATCTGGCTGAGTTCAGGAAACGCGCCGCCTCGCTCATTGGTGCAAAGAGGGAGGAAACGGCATTCGTGACAAGCACAACGGCTGGAATATCACTCTTTGCCAATTCAGTGAAGTGGGAACGTGGTGACAATATCGTGCTCGCAGACGTCGAATATCCATCCAACATACTGCCATGGGTCAAGATCGCCAATGCGAATGGTGTCAGAATCAAGGTCGTCGAATCGAAGGACGGACTTGTCCCAATTGACTCCGTTGAGAAAGCGGTAGACAGGAAGACCAGGGTGTTGCCAATCAGTCTGGTGGAATTCGCCTCAGGACAGAGATTTGACGTCAAACACCTGTCAGAGATATGTGAGAGGACTGGCACTTTGCTTTTCTTGGATGCCATACAGGCACTAGGAGCGATCAAGGTGGACGTGGAGACAGCAGACATAGCTGGCATCTCTGCAGGCGGATACAAGTGGCTGTGCGGACCTCTTGGATCCGGTGTACTGTACGTCTCGTCGAAGCATTCTGAGGAGCTCAATTCAGTCAGCGCTCATTGGAGATCCATTGAAGAGAAGCAGCGGAAACATCTTTGGAGCCGCGTTGTCACAGGCGGCAGTCTTGCTGTCGATTCTGTTCGCACAAGCAGAGATGCTTCGGCCTACGAATTCTCGACAGAGGAAATCGTCCAAATGGCAGGTCTTTCGGAGTCTCTAAGATTTCTGAACTCGATTGGCATCGCTAGGATCGAGGAGAGAATTGCGCGTCTGAACGATTTTCTGCTCGATAAGCTCGATGACTCCGAGTTCCGTGTTCTCACCCCGAGAGCGAGGGAAGAGAGAGCGGGCATTGTGAGTTTCTATGCCAAGAGGAGAATGGGAAGTGTGAGAGAATCCGAACGTATCGCGAAGGACCTTGGCAAGGTCAAGCTCGTCGTTCGCGGAGGCTTCTTCCGAAGCGCCGCGCATTTCTTCAATACAAAGAAGGACATTATGACCGCAGTCCAAAGGCTCACTGCTATCTGCAGAAAGAGGGGCTTGTTTTGAAGCAACTTGCTTTGAGGGCAAGGGAACCCAATCCTACAGCTTGAAACAGATGCAAGAGTAGGAATGGCAAGTCAGAACAAGAAAGATGAAGTGGTCCAGCTAGGTGCAACAATCCTCCTACTGAAAGAGAGCCGCATTTTTGAGTGTGCATAGGACTCAAATGCGCCTGCTAGTTTGAACACGGCAAGGCACATGCCGCCAGAGCTCGTCTTTCCTCCCCTATGGGTTTTTCCGAGAGATGTGTGTCGATGCTAGTTTGACCATTAATTCGTTACCTGAGATTAAAATGTGCGAGGGCCCAGATGCCGGTCTGGAATCTGCCGGTGACCAAAGCTGGATGCGGAAGTTCCTCACCACTTCCAACATCGTTTACTGAAGTGCCACGGCTGGCGCAAATACGAACTAGGTTCGCTCACCCTATGCAATCACCTTAGTATCCAAGAGCTGTTCTTTGGATCTGGAGGGTAGCGGATGGTAAAGGATGCAGTCGTAGCCATTGTGGACCTAACAGATGGTGCGGATCATGCGCTGGCGGAAGCAATCGACCTGATCGGAGGGATCAGGGATTTGAACACACCGAAAAGACCCGTGGCTGTGAAAGTCGGGATATTCAATCACAAATCGCAAGCCCATACGACAGTCGAAGTAGCGGGCGCGATCACGCGAGTGTTCAACAAACCCAAGAAGATATTCCTGGTGGAATCCGATAACTACAAGGGAACTGGGACTGAGAGACTGGAGATCTGGGAGTCTCTCTGCGACAAGCGGGTCGCTGCATTCAACCTCTCTGAAGACAAGGACACGAGGATTGTTGAGATAGCTAGCGAGAAGGTGCCCCTCTCGCACGTGCTCTTCAAGCCTAGCGTCCTGGTGAGCACCCACATACTTCGTGGCTTCGACAAAGGGAGCGTAATCAAGAACCTTCTGGGACTAGTGCCCGACCGAAGGAAGGCCAGGTTCCACAAGAATCTTGAGATCGCCCTGTTGGACATGTTCGAGGCAGTCGGAGGCATAGACCTCGCAGTTCTCGACGCGAGCTATGCGTACAAGGGTACGGGCGATAACCCTCACGCAAGACCCGAGGACACGAAGAACCGGACAAGGACGAACCTGCTGGTGGTCGGGAGAGATGCTGTGGCAGTTGAGACTGTTGGGGCGAAGCTAGCAGGCCTCGACGCAAGGAAGGTGAAGTCGATCAATGAGGCTGCGCGGAGGGGAGTTGGGGTCTGTGATCTGAGCAGGATCAGGATACTCGGGATACCCCTAGACGAGGCCAAGAAGAGAATTCCAGAGCGCCTCTAGCTCCTCCCGTCGCCCATCTCTCTCTAGTTGGCATCAACATGAAGTGCGAGGGCCCGGATTATGGCCCGGAATCTACCGGTGATTAAAGCTGGATGCTTTACTTACCGGTACCAAATTCGTCGATCCAATCCTCCGATTTCTTACCGGTAGATAATCGTCTCGCCTTTCCTCCCCTATGGGCTTTTCCTCAGAAGAGGCTGCACTAGGTTCTGAGCACCTTCCCACGTAGAGCAGCAATGATGACAATGACACCAATGTATGCGGGCACAAGGGCAATCAGAACAGAATCGTCTTCGGACGTGGCGACATAGACCGCCAGTGCGATACCAATGATTATC
>JBASRQ010000093.1:0-39703 GCA_049273895.1 Thermoplasmata archaeon | reverse complement strand
GGGTTGACCTCCTCTGTCTGAGCATTCATGTTTGTGTAGGCCGTGTACACAGGATCGTGCACGACTCTGTACCCGTTCCATTGAGGGAACGACACCGCATACCAGAGGGGATAGGCGTTGAAGCCATCCGCATTGCCCGGGACAAGGCTGCGTTGGGCAAGGTCGAGCGGACCGGTATACTTGGTTTTGACATAGTCGCTCAGGGCATAGGCGAACACGCTCATCGCTCCTCCAGCAAACCCGAGCTGCCATGCTACTAGTAGCAGGTCAACGGCATGTGCGCTTACAATCGCATTCACTGCCGGCTGATCTCTCTTCAACACGTCGCCTGAACTCTCGTTGATCAAGTCGAAGGTTCCGCGGGTCCCGATCTTCATGGCTCGTTCCCCATTGTCCCCCACCTTGAGCACAATGTCCTCTCCCAGCGGAGCGGTGATGTTCGGGTTGATCGTATTGCCAGTGGTGTTGCCTGACGGCCCTTGGTATCTAGACGTGAAGACCGACACGAAATGAACGACGCTGATGCCCATGGTCGCAGGAAGCGCATGAGGGTTAGCCTGGAACGGTATTCCTAGGATAATGACCCAGAGTTCGCTCACCTGGCCGATCGTGTACCATGACTCTGCCTTCACCTCTCCCGTGGCATTGTCCATCGTGATCTCGTAGTTTATCGTGAGCTCGCTGAACTTGGCTATCCAGCCGGTCCTGTACGCGAGGCTGGCAAGGAAGTTGTTCGTGACGAAGGCGTACAGGTTCAGGTACTGCATGCCGAATCTGTAGTGCCCTGTACCGAGCTTCTGCACCGGAAGGACATTCGCTTCGGGTAGATAGGTTCCGTTCAACGCCTTGCCCACACCGAAAGGTATCACGTAGTAGACTGTCTCATGACCCGGATCCGGGAGCCCGTTTTGTCCTGGGCCGGTTCCGTTGTAAGTGTCGTCGAAGGCCATGAGGAACGCGAAGACCGCGCCTATGAAGACTTCCCTGTTCTCAGGAGTGCGATAGTGCAGACCGAAGAGCTGGAAGGGCACCGTTCCTGTACCGTTCGCGTTCTCGACCATGTTGAGCGAGAGGAGGAATGCTTGGACATCCTGATAGTTGACATACGATGCAGAGAATGTCACATTGTCGCCTGAAGGGCTCTTCGCTTCGACAGATTCATTCGTCCAATACTCTTCATCGAAAGTATGGCCAAAGATGGCCTCTTCATCCCCTTTCTGCCAAGTAGCTGGCGGGAATGCGCTTGCGCTACCAACAAGCACGATGCTCAGGACCAAGCTCACAGCGATTGCCAATGATCGTTTCATTCGATACCACCATTTCTATATTCTCGGGGGGCGCATTGAATTGCGCAATTGGAATATTCGTTGACGAGGTTATTGTTTTTATGGTCTCGTCCAGCGGTGCTCGCATTGATTTCGACTGAAAGGCTCTAATAGCATCGCTTTGCGCCTTGTCACAGGAGTAGATATGACACGTGCAGGTTTGCATTGGTCGCTATCTCAGGAGTCCCGATTCCACTCGACAAGGATTAGGCGTTTCTCGTTGACGCAGTGTTGGCAGCGCTTGAGAAAAGCCATAGGGGAGGAAAGGCGGCAAGAAACGGGATCTTCGCCAGCAAAGAATGATCTAGCTCTCCATGCCGACTCACACTCTGTCCGCCTTCTCTTTGGATCTGCTCTGTGATGTTCAAAACAAGAACTACAGTGCGGAATTACGACAGCCGCCCCTCGTAATCTTCATACCCAAACTGGCGGACAATTCTGATCTTGTTGGATTTCTTGAGTATCGCTATCGAGGGGAGAGGCATACCGTTGAATACGTTGTTGCTCACGACGGCATATTTGACCATATCAGAGAACATGATACGTGATCCACGATGCAGTGGCCGCGGAAATGAGTAGTCTCCAATGATGTCTCCTGACATACAACTTCGACTTGCCAACCTATACGTATACTCTAGTTCGCCGGGCTTGCCGCCTCTAATGATATCTGGTCGATACGATGCGGCCAGTATGTCAGGAATGTGAGCCCAAGCTGAAACGTCTAGGATGGCAATCTCAACTTCATTGCGGACGATATCAAGCACCCTAGCGAGCAATATCCCTGCATTCAATCCGACGGCCTCTCCTGGTTCCATGTAGACATCTACTCCGTGTTTCCTTCTGAAATCTGCGATGATGCGGCATAACCTGTCGATGTCGTAGTCTGGCCTAGTGATGTGATGTCCCCCGCCGAAGTTGACCCACTTGACCTTGGACAGGTGATTGCCGAACTTCTTCTCAATCACGGCGAGCACTCGCTCCAGAGTGTCAGAATTCTGCTCGCACAAAGCATGGAAGTGGAGCCCCTCAATTCCTTCCGGAACGGAGTGGAAATCACTAGCTTTCACCCCGAAGCGACTGTATCTTGCGCAGGAATTCCATATGTCCATTGTGATCTCAGAGTACTCGGGGTTGATGCGAATGCCACAACTAATCTTACGTCGACTCTTCTCCACAAGCGGGCGCCGCCGTTCCCATTGGTCGAGGGAATTGAACACAATGTGGTCGGAAATCTGGAGCAGTTGCGCAAACTCATGATCGCTATATGCCGGGGCGAACACATGAAGTTCCTTTCCGAACTTCTCCTTTGCGAGACGCGCTTCGAATAACCCGCTTGCGCAAGTGCCATGCAAGTACTTTCTGATTATGGGAAACATACAGAACACAGAAAAGCCCTTCATCGCCAGGAGAATCTTGCACCCTGTCCGTCTTTGGACTTCATCTAGGATTTGGCAGTTCTCCTCAATTGCCTGTTCGTCAATGACGTAGCAGGGTGATGGAACTTGAGCGAGCGAAATTCTCTCGAATTTGTTTGGCCGTCGCACGGAGCCCTCTATGTTTTCCCGACTGAAAAAGTTTTCCAGCCCTAGAAGCCCAACTTGCTGACACCGACGGTTCATCGCTTTGCGGTTCCAGACATCGTGATATTGGTGTTGACTGCCAGATCCTGCAAGTATTCCGTTCAACAGGTGTGTGCAGCCTCGGAAAAGGCCATAGGGGAGGAAGGGCACCTGATTTTCTACCGGCAAGAAAATGGAGTCCGAACCACATTCATTTGGTATCGGCAAGTATAGCATCCAGCTTTAATCACCGGTGGATTCCGGGCTGAAATCCGGGCCTAGACGTTCTCACAGCACGAGCTCTTTCTTGGCAAGAACATGATCGACGGTCTCGGACGGCGAAGGAACATAATGCGAGTGATGCATACGGAGGCCGCATGAGGGGCTTGAGATTCCCGAAAGAGGAGACCGCCCGCAGGGTGGGTCGAATCAGGAAGACCATGGAGCGACGCGGCATCGATCTTCTGGCCGTGTTCTCGTCTCCAGGGAGCATGAGATACGGACAGAGAGGCCACGTTATGTATCTGTCAGGCTACGAGCCCTATTTCGGGAACGCCATGGTCATCGTTCCTGTCGAGAAGGGTACGGACTCGCTTCTCCAGACGGACTCCGCGGACTACTTCCCGTCGGAGTGCACTTGGATCGATAAGGTCGTCTCTGCACAAGACCCCGCCAGTACGATCGCCGATTACATGAGAGAAGAGAGGCTCGAGGGGGCGAGGATCGGCCTCGTCGGAGAGTATTCTGTTCCTCCCCAGCTGCTCGGGAGGCTCAGAAGGAGACTGCGGGATTCGAAGGTCATGCTTGTGTCTGACATACTCGAAGATCAGAGAGCTCTCAAATCAGAGTATGAGATATCCTGCATCAAGAAAGCCCTCGACATCGCGAAGAAAGGAATAGACGCGGGTGCCGTGTACGCCAAGCCCAGCTTCTCTGAGAGGATGGTCGCCGGAGAGATCGAGCGCCAATGCCGTCTGGCTGGCTCAGAAGGGTTCCCTCACATCACGATGGTCACCAGTGGCACGGACGAGAAGCATCTTGAGTGGTGGTGGTACTGTGGCGACAGAAAGCTGAGGAAGAACGACCCCTGGAACATCGACCTCGGCACCATGTTCGGTGGCTATTGTTGTGACATCGCAAGGTCTCTCTGCCTAGGCAGGGCGACGAGAAGACATCATCAGGCTTACGAGCAGCTCATCATGGCCTTCGAAGCGGCCATGGAGTCAGCTGTTCCGGGCGAGATGGCCTCAGAGGTCAACAGGGCTGCGGAGGCGGTATTGAACAAACGCTTCGAGGGAGACTTCTCGGGCATAGGACATGGTGTTGGCCTTGAGGTCCACGAGTGGCCGTTCATCGGGTATGATTACGTCCTGAACGACCCTGTATACAGAGACCGCGAGTTGAAGGAGAATATGGTGATCTCCGTGGAGCCGCAGGTCTATTTGAAGGAGTTCGGGTATCTTCAGTTCGAAGAGGAGTTCGTGGTGACCAGGTCAGGCGGGAAGCGTCTTTCGAGGTTGCCCCTTGGCCTGATAGAGATCAGATAGTAAGTAAGGTGGAAACATGAGGCCGAGCGTGAAGAGGCTGTCGGATGTGAGCACGGTGGTTTTCAAGGACGGGCTCGACACGAAGTTCGTCTCGAACAGCGCGTGGGACCTGGGCATGTACTTCATGGAGCCAGGGATGACCACGATCGTCTTCTCCACGGAGGAGAAGGATGACGGGACAGCTGAGGAGTGGTACGGGTCCGCGTTCGAGTTCTACTACATCGTCACTGGTCAGTTCACAGTCTGGTTCGCGAAGGACGCGAACAATCTGAGGAAGAAGAAGGCTTCGAGTCTGGTGCTGAACGGTGGCGATGTCGCCTCTTATCCGCCCGGGTGGAAATACATGGTCAAGAACACCGGGAATATTCCCGGAGCCTTCTTCTGGGGAAAGACTGCTCCGCACAAAGGAGTGAAGGTCAGGGAGAACAGGCCGTTGAAGATCATCAGATGATCCCCTCTCCGGCCGCCTTCTCTCCGGGTCTTCTCTGTGATGTTCAGACCAGGGCTTTGGACCGTTCAAATCTTACTTCTGCCCAATCAACAGATCCACACATTCGGCGAATACTTCGTTGTATCGATCAACATCATTCTCAGTTGTCTCCGGAGAGACGAGCGCCATGTAATGGAATGGAGTGAGCAGAATCCCTCGATTCAATGCCATCAAGTGCATCAGTCTATCTAGTTCTAGATCCTCACCAGCCTGGGCTTCTGTACCATTGCAAGGAGGATGAGGTTGGAAACTATACCCATACTCTACTCTGGCCCCCAGGCGTATTACATGCCACGGTAGCCCCCTGGATTTTATCACTTCCTTAATGCCGTTCGCGAGGCGTTCTGCCAATGTAATCATCCTGTCGTAAGCCTCTTCAGTCATGACCTTCTCCAGGTTCGTTCTCATAGCAGCTACTGCTAGGGCATTGCCGGATAGAGTGCCTCCAACTCCGCTGCTAGATGCGTCCTTCTTCATCGTCTCTGCAACTCGAGCTTGAATCCTTTCGGCTACCTCTTCACTTATTCCATACGCTGCAGCCGGTATTCCACCTGCTATTGGTTTTCCGATCGTCATCATATCCGGTTTCAATCGATGCTCACGCGTATATCCCCCAGGGCCTGTGCAAATCGTGTGCGTTTCGTCAAAGATCAAAAGAGTTTCGTGACGCTTGGTGATTTCACGAAGCGCGTCATGGTAGCCTTCTTCAGGAAGAATAATCCCGATGTTGGTCATCGCGGGCTCGCAAAGGACGCATGCGACATCCTCATGACTCAAAGCTTCTTCGAGCGCAGGGATGTCATTGAACTCGATTACTCTAGTTGTCGTAGCAGGATCGATTGCGGGCCCAGTATTGCTTGGGCCAGGTATTGCCTTGCCGTCTTTTATCCATATCAAGGCTTCATCGACGCTGCCATGGTAGCATCCGTTGAAAACCAATATCTTCTTGCGCCCGGTAATCACCCGTGCAAGGCGGATTGAGAACCTGTTTGCGTCCGTGGCAGTCATCACGATCTGCCAATAGGGAAGGCCGAATCTTCGTGCTAGCTCTTCCCCCACCCAGACAGAATCCTCTGTGGGTAGCATTGTCGTAATTCCATTGTCTATATGATTCTTGACGGCATCAGTGACGGCTTTGGGAGAATGACCGAACATCGCGCCCGTGTCTCCAAGGCAGAAATCAACGTATTGATGGCCATCGATATCTGTGATATGAGCCCCCTTGGCTCTTGCGACAAAGACAGGGAAAGGCCCGGCCCATCTAACCATCCAGTTCATTGGAACGCCGGCGAGAAGCGACTTCTTCGCTCTTTGAAACAAAGCACTCGACTTCGGTCTTGCTTCCTCGAACCGCTTTTCTTCTTTCTCCTGCAATCCTCTTATTTGAGACCGATCAATACTAACCAAGAATGGTCCCTTCCTATTCTTGCCTAATTGCATGCGGTCCTTTTATCATTATGTAGAAAGAAAGCCGACAATGAATAATGCTTGAAACAAGATCTCGAATTGTTGACTCAGCGCTACCCAGTGTTATGATCCGAATCCAACCTCTTTCGCCCTGAGAGCGATTTCCTTGCCAGCAAAAAACGTCTCACCGTTTTCAATCAATAGGCAATCTGGCAGACTCGTCACGGCGGCGGCTTTCTCGTGTTCGAACTCTTTCCTGAGAAAAGACCTTAGGGGATGAAGGGCGAAAAGCGCAAGGGGACTCGTCCAGCTCGGCGTATTAATCCCGTTGTTGACAGCGAGCCAGAGTCAAGAGCAGCCGCCACAGCTCATCGCAAAGGCTCGTTCGCACCTCCGATGCCCATCCCGGACCCCACTTACCTGCTCATGGCCCTCTTGAACAGCGGAACGGCGATGGCAAGCAAGATGCTGCCGAACACGGCAAGGACGATTACATCAGTGGCTATCGCCGTGGTCCCTGCACCCAGCACTATAACCTTCCTCATCGCGCTCGCAGCGTAGGTGAGCGGCAGGAAGTTCGCCAGGGTCTGCATGAATGATGGCATCTGCTGGATTGGGAAGAAGACCCCACTCAGGAACATCATGGGGAACATGAGTGTCATCATCACCATCGTGGCCGTCTCCTCCTTGTCGGCGAACGAGGTTATCAGGATCCCCAGCCCGACGAAACCGAACACGGTCAGGAATATCAGCAGCACCACGAGCAGGATGCTCCCGTGGATGACAACGCCGAAGAGCACCACTGACAGCAAGAGTATGATGAACCCTTGGATCAGGCCCCTGGTCGTCTGCGCCATCACCTTGCCGAATATGATCGCCCATCGGCTCGTGGGCGCCACCAGCATGCCGTCCAGCGTTCCCATATCCTTCTCGTAGGAGATCGCGTGCGGCAGGCCTGTCATGAGCGACATCATGACGACCATGGCCATTATCCCGGGCGCGACGAACTCGAAGTAGTTCGGGTTCCCGGGCACGATGCCCTTCAGCTGGACGTTGTACGGATTCAGGACCGCAGGGACCTGCTCGAGTGATATGTTGTATGTCTGGTTGAGGTTGTGCTCCGCCAGCTGGAGGCCAAGCTGCTCGATGACCTTCGTCATAACGCTCTGTATCATCGTCGACATCTGCGGGTTCGACTGATCTGTCATAATTGTGATGTTCCCCTGCTTTCCAGCCAAGATATCTGACGTAAATGTCTCAGGCACAATTATGCCCCCGCTGACCTTTCCGTCCTGGATCATCGACTTGATGTCGTCGAAGCCGGAGGCATTGCGCAGGTCGAGCATGCCCGTCTGGTTGTTCACGGCCTTCAGCTGGGCCACGAAACTGTCGCCCAGGGAAGTGCCATTGACTGCCACGTCCTGGTTCGCCAAAGCCACGGGCTGGAGGCTCAGGCTGTTCCCGGTCGGGAATATGAATCCGACCATCATCATCATGAAGAGTGGCATGAGCACCAGCATAATCACCCGGAGCTTGCTCCTGCTGAACTCGAGCAAGTCCTTCCAGCAGATCCATGTACTATGCCTCAGAACCCGTCTCACGCCCATGGGCTCACCTCACCCTCCTGTTGGGGCGAAACCCTTTGGGGCCGCCCCTGTGCGCCGGAGTAGCCGATTTCGTCACCGAATCCCTCACTTCGTGTCCAGTTATGTGGAGGAAAACATCCTCGAGGGTCGGCTCGAGATTCCTCACGGTCCGTATCTGGGCGCCGCTCTTCCTAAGGACGTCGACCAGGACATCGAACGAATCGCTTCCGACGGAGCTGACCTTGACATGCGTCGGATCATCTTGGACGACTGAGCTGACGGATTCCAGGGATTTGACGGAGGACACTATGCCCGAATCGAGGTTCGCTATCTCGAACTCGAACAGGGTCGTGTCGGTCCCGGAGATGGTCTTCTTCAGGTTGGCCGAGGTGTCGAGTGCCACGATCTTCCCATGGTCCATGATCCCGATCCTGTCGCAGAGCATGTCCGCCTCCATCATCATGTGCGTCGTGAGGATGATGGTGGTCCTGTTCTCGATGTTGATCCTTCGGACGAGCTCTCTGATCTCCGCCGTTGACTGCGGATCGAGGCCGAGCGTGGGCTCGTCCAGGAACAGTATCTCGGGCTGGTTCACCAGGGCGCGTATGACGTTGATCCGCTGCTTCATGCCGGTGGAGAATGTGTCGATCCTGTGGTCCGCCCATTGCTCCATGCGCACGAATTCGAGGAGCTTGCCGATTCTCTTTTCGAGGGCATCGCTGGGGATGTCGTACAGCTTCCCGAAGAGCTTCAGGTTTTCCCTGGCCGTCAGCTCGTCGTACATGATCAACTTCTCTGACACGAGGCCTATGTGTTCCCTGACCTTGGCGTCCTCCTTCGCGACGTCGAAGCCTGCGACGGACGCGGAGCCCTCGGTCGGGACGCTGAGCGTGGAGAGCATCCTGATGACGGTTGATTTTCCCGCCCCGTTCGGGCCCAATAGGCCGAGTATCTCACCCTTCTTCACCTGGAAGGAGACATGGTCGACCGCGGTGAAGTCCCCGAACTTCTTCGTCAAGTTGGTGGCGCTGATCGCAACATCCGACATGTATTCACATCCTATCTATCCTGCACTTGCTAGTTTCGTCCTGTTCCAATTTGGAGACGATGCCTCTGATATTCTTCATCAACTCGTGTAGAGTCGAGATGTCCTCTGGGTCTAGCGAGGAGAGGTTCTTTATGACGGTCTCCCTGGTTCTTCGCGTGAGCTGCTTGACGGCATCTCTGCCAGCATCTGTGATCCTGACATTGACCACCCTCCTGTCGCCCGGGTCCGGCACTCTCTCGACCAAGCCTTCGCTTATGAGTTTGTTGACCAAAGCGGTCATGTAGGGCTTCGAGACCCCTATGTGCCGACCGATCTCAGACATACGAATCGGACCGTGCTTCAGAGCCGCTCTGAGCACGAAGTGGCTCGGGTCGAATTTCCTCGCGCCTGGACGTGCCTCTTCCCGTGAGATCCTGCGGAAGAAGGTCGGAAGCAAGTCCATGAAGTCGTCCGCGATGTCCTCGAGTTTCTTTCGGTCCGAAACGGTCATGAGGTCCGCCAAGATTAGTTCTCTTATTTAACTATTCTCAAGCTAAACTATTTCTGTCAAGAGCCTCGAGTGGTGAACTGGGAGGTGATGAATCTCAGACCTGAGCCATGGCAATCGGACGCGCCTTGGTCGCTGCGATAGCCCTCTGAATCAAGAATGACCAGATGTTTCCGTCTATGTTTGGCTCATTGAATACGGTTCAACGCTGGAAAAGCCCTTAGGGGAGGAAAGGCGACCTAGGAATCATCTGCCAGTAGAGAAATCGAGGGAGGACAAACCTCTTTCGTGTTTGACGATTATAGCATCCAGCTCTAATCATCGGTAGATTCCTGGCCAATATCCGGACTCTCGAACTACAATTGGCGGATCGAGCTGTGCAAAATCTCGAACATCTAGCTCCCTATCTATCAGAGGACTCTTGTACCGAGTCGGTCTCTTTGCCTTCTATTCCCGGGTCTAGTCAGCCGCCTAGCCCTCTCGATTGTGTTGTAATCAGCGAAATGATTTCGAGGCGCGGATTCCACGCGCCTTCAAAGCAGGTCCCATATGCCGACTATCAACGCGATTACACCTATCAAGGTCTGGAAGGCACCCATCGCCTTCGTGAACTTCGCGATGTACTTGCCCACGGCTGGAAGCATCGACATCACGCTCGCTGCAAGTATCAGACCCACTATCAGCAGCACGACGCCTGCGACGTGACTAATGTTCAAAGCCGCTACGATGATTGCGATCACACCAATCAGCGCCTGGAAGCCGCCGAGGAACTTCGCCATCTTCTCGAGGTACTTGCCCATCGCAGGTATTAGGTACAACGATCCTGCAAGCAGTACCAGTCCACACAATATCAGCATCAGTCCGACAATCATGTTACCACCGAGGCCAACTGCCTCCCGACCCTGCCGATAGCAGTACGCCGAGATAAGCGTTGTGAGGAAATCCCGGGTACCTGCTGGCGTGAAAGTGTTCAATGGCCGAGGAGGGTTCTGTATGGACTTTAACATCCAGCTATTCTTCGATCAGGCGATTGATGTACAGAGCGAGACTTGGTTGACTATGGTCATCTGTACGAACACGGGACCATTGCAGGCGA
Organism: Thermoplasmata archaeon; assembly: GCA_049273895.1. Classification (GTDB taxonomy): domain Archaea; phylum Thermoplasmatota; class Thermoplasmata; order UBA10834; family UBA10834; genus COMBO-56-21. The sequence continues at coordinate 29,158 of JBASRQ010000093.1, read as the reverse complement.
CAATCTTATGCTGCGAAAGGACAAATGCCCCCAGCGAGGTCATGAAGTCCGCATAGAACTGAGACGGAACGGACTGAATGCCAGCAGAACAATGAGGTCGATGTCATGAAGGGAGTCGTTGTCTATGACAGCGTGTACGGGAACACCAAGCAGGTGGCTGAGGCCATCGCTGAGCAGATCAAGTCCGAGGGGCACGAGATCGAATTGATAGCTCTTAGGGACGAAGGCGGAACAGCAATCGAAGGGGACTTCCTGTTCGTCGGCTCCCCCACGAGGATGGGGCGCATGACTCAGAAGGCCAAAGGCTTCTTGGAGGGACTGGACAGGGAGTACTGGAAGAGCAGGCAAATCGTGGCCTTCGACACGGTAGGTCCCTTTTCGGAGGACGAGGAGAAGCGCAAGAAATGGCTCAGCCGGGTGACGAAGAGTGCTGCCACGAGAATGCAGGAGCTGGCAAGAAAGCGCGGCCTTGGCGCTTGTCCAGAGGTGTTGCATGTCGCCGTCACTGGCTTCAAGGGACCGCTTGCCTCGGACGCGCTCGACATGGCGAGGGACTTCACTCACCGGTTCATGGCTAACGTCAAATGATCGGGCGTCTTCTTCGCGCAGATCGGCTTGGTTGGCCCTGTCGCCTGAACACCTGCTTCAGAATCTCCTTCCGTCTGATATCCTTTTCCTTGCGTCGGCATTGAATAGGTTTCTCAGGATGATCGTTCTCGCAGTCTTGTTGCCGATCATCGCCCCAAGAATCTCGAGCACGCCCTCTTTGTTCTTCCAGGAATCGAGATGCGCGGCATATCCGTCGTTCACAAGTCCCTCGAGGTCTGCTCTCGTGATTCCGTTGCGACTGTACTCATAGATCCGGTGATTTGTCACCCAGTCGTTCGGGCCGATGACGCCTTCGTTCTCTAACCTTTCCCATATCTCAGTTCCAATCAGACAATCGAGTATGTTGATCTGCACTGCATGAGAACGCACCCTTCGGATGAATTCAATGGTCTTTCTCATGTCTTCGATTGATTCCACGGGGGCGCCGAAAATGTAGGAAGTCACGACGATCATCCCAGCTCGCTTCGCGTCCACTATCGCCTTTTCGGCCTGCTCCGTGGTGATCGTCTTCCTGTAGTATTCCAGGACGTGCTTCTGAGTGCTCTCCACTCCGAAGTAGATCACGGTGAAGCCCGCTTCCTTCATCGTTCTCATTAGCTGATACGGAGCGCTGTCCGCTCTGCTCTCGCAGTAGAACTGCATCCTTATTCCCCTCTTCCGGATCAGGTCGCATATCCTCTCTATCCTGGACCTGTCGTGCGTGAGGTTGTCGTCCACGAAGACGCAACATTCGTAGCCTTCACCGTAGAGCTGTTCCAGCTCGTCCACGACGTTCTCAGGGCTTCGGGGTCTCCACTTCCTCTGTGAGAACGCAGCACACGAGCAATACGCACATTGAAACGGGCACCCACGCGAGCTTGAGATAGTGGTGAACTTACCGAAGGTGAGCCGGATATTCTTGTGGTAGTATCCGTACTCCACTTTCTGGGCCAGCTCTCTTGCGGGAAATGGCAGTGAATCGAGGTCTTCGACCAGGACTGCCGGATTGTTGGTGACCTTACCATTCTCTGCGAAGCTGATTCCCTCCACACCAGCTAGCGAGCTTTGCTGTTCGAGGTTGTCCAGAAGCTTGGGGAAAGACACCTCAGCCTCACCCTTCAGGATGTAATCGACAAACGGGTACTCCCTGAGGATGCGATCTGCTGCGAAAGTGGAGTGGAATCCACCTAGGACAAGTCTCGTGTTCGGCAGGACCTCCCTCAACTTCCTTAGCGTGCCGATTGCGCTCAGGAAAGTTTCCGTTGAGCAGTTGATACCGAAGACTTCTGGATCATCCCTCACGACTCGCTCAACGAGCTGCCCCTCTGTGAGGTTCTCGCAGAAGGCGTCGATGACCTTGATGTCATCTGCGCGTCTGACCCGGCATGACGAGGCGATGTAGAGAAGCCCCAGAGGTGGCCAAAGCTCCGTCGTCTTACCAGGGGGAGTTGACAGAATGATCTTCATGTTGTTTCCCTGCAGATAATGCGCGTCGGCGTAACCAGAGATGACTTTCCTCTTTATTTGGGAATCGCTGAGAGAGTGTGAGCAACTCAGCTATCGGAACTAGACCCGGTCCGTTCGCTGACAATGCCCGAGGATCAGATTCCGGCCATGGCGCCTTGCGTTCTTGTCGGCGGCTGCGTTGCGCGTCGCGCATTCAGCTGCATCAGAAAAGAACTTCCTCGCTCATCACAACTCTGCCGTTCCTTGTGGGGACACCTTCTTCTTCCACGCGCTTTCTCCTTCCGGCAGCCGCACCCCTGTCTCCTCCGAAGCCCCCGTCAGATTTCACCACACGCCAGCACGGCACGATAGGATACAGAGGATTGTTGTGCAAAGCATTTGCCACAGCTCTGGTCGCCTTCGGTCTTCCGATAATTCTCGCGATCCTCTGGTACGTGCAGACCTTTCCCTCTGGTATCTTGAAGGTCGCCGCGTAGACAGCTCTTTCGAAGTCGGACGATTCGGTCAGATATCGCAGCAAATCCTCCTCTGTTCTGATGTCTTCTTTTCGCATGAGTCTCACCAGCAGTTGTCGATGTCATTCTCCTCGCGCATTATCGGCCGGAAGACTCAATCTGCGGGATATATGATTACGGCGGATGGGCGAAAGTGGTGGTCTTGGCCAGGGGATCCCGCTCCTCTCGCCAGCTTCTCGCGGAGCTTCCACACAAGAACGATATGGATAGAGTGTCGTCGGGAAAGTCGCAGTTGGGAATTGATACTAACTCTCTTCTGGCATGAGACCCAGCAACCTTGCAAGTGCGACCGTGAAGTCCTCCAGCTTGACGTCGACCATCGACGGGTCAACGGGTATCTTGTCCTGGATTGCGCACTTCAGGTGTATCTGGCACTTCGGGCAGAACATGAGCAACCTGTCGGCGCCAACCTTCTTCGCTTCCGCCACGCGGTCCACCTGTATTCTCTTCGCATTTGCATTACAGTTGGACCACGCGCTAACGCCGCAGCATATCGCCTTGTCTCTTGTGTTCTCCATCTCCACGAACTTTGCCCCCGAGAACGCCTTGACCAGCTCCCTCGGCGAATCGTAGATGCCTGAATGTCTCCCGAGCCTGCAGGAATCGTGATAGCTGAATGTGAATGATGGCTTCGTGACAGCCTCGAGCTTCAATGCTCCTGAGTCGGCAAGCTGTTTCGCGAAGTCTGCAAAGTGCACCAGCTCGAACTCAAGGTCGCCTGCCAGGTCCTGGTAATCGCTCTTGAAGGTCCGGTAACACTCGGGACATGTGAAGACGACCTTCTTGGCGCCCGACCTCTTGATCAGATCGACGTTGTGCTCCATGAGCTTCTCGAAGTTGGTCTCGTCCCCCGTCCAGTTCAGGTCGTGGCCGCAGCATTTCTCCTCGTTGCTCACCACGGGCACTATTCCCGCCTTGTTCATGATCCTGACTGCGCTCTCGCAGATGTTCTGCAGCCTGAGACCTTGCCTGTCATAGAAGATGGCGTCGTAATGGGGCAGGCATCCCGTGAAATAGAAAACATCGCCCTTCTCGGCGATCTTCATGTCCTTTTTCACCCAGCCGAGTCTGTCCTGCTTCAGATTGCCTTTGGCCATCATCCTCTGAACGGAGTGGATGAGCCCTCCTTGGGAGCAGAGCGGCGCAGCGCCATACTCAGCAGCCTCCTCCCTCATTCCTCTGATGAACCCCGAGTAGTCCACTTTGTACGGACACATCGAGTTGCATTGCTCGCATGTCGTGCATGTCCATATGTCGCGGTCCTTCGCTATGTTGTCAACGATGCCTTCCATCGCCCTGAGGACGATTGTTCTGGGCGCGAAGTTCGTATCGAACTTGGCGACAGGACAGACCGTGGTGCACTTGCCGCACTCCACGCAGTCGAAAGCGCCCGTGTCCTCGATCAATCGCTTCACCGAGGCGACGGTCTGCTCCTTCGTCCTGGCCTTGCCGGCCTTCTTCTCCTTTGACAGCGGAATCGGTCCCAGCGCTCTGACCTCTTCAACGAACTCCCTTGCCGTCTTAGCGAACTTGACTCTCTCCGATGCGTTAATCCACTCGGTCCTGAGCCTTCTCGAATCGAGGCCCATCAGATCGAAGAGCTTCTTCAGCGCATCTATGCGGTCCTGGGCCTTCTTGTTGCCAGAGACGTAGTGGCAACTATCTATCAGGCATCCGATGACCATTACTCCATCGGCGCCCTGTTCGAAGGCGTCCATCACCACTCCAGGTTCCACGCTTCCGCTGCACATGACCCTGACGATCCTGACGTTGGGCGGATACTCTATCTTGTTCACGCCAGCCAGGTTGGCCGAAGGATAGCCACACCAGGTGCAGGTGAACGCGATGATGCTCGGCTCGAACTTCTCACCCATTCGTCTCGTCCTCCTGAGCGATGGCCCGAATCATCGCTTCGACCTGTTCCTGCGTGAAGTTGTTGACAGTGATTGCCTTGTTGCAGCAGACGACGGCGCAGGCGCCGCATCCCTCGCACCTCACCTCATCAATCTTGGACACCATCGTGCCCTTTTTCGCGTCTTGAACGGTTTGTATTGCTTCGTACTCGCATGTTTCTTCACACCTGCCGCAGCCCCTACATCTGTCCTCGTCGACGAATGCCACGATTCTCGGAAACCTCGCCTTTCCCTCTCTCATGAGCTCGATAGCGCTCGCAGCAGCTGCTTTCGCATCCTCGATCGAGTACCTGATCCCCTTCGCGCCCTGCGCCGTCCCTGCTACATAGATCCCTCTTCTGAATTCCGACGGGAACATCGGGTTGATGTCCTTCATGAACTTGTCAACGTCAGTCTGGATGTGCAGCATCTTGGCGATCTTGTCGCTGCCGTCCGCAGGTTCCTGGCCTACTGCGAGCACAACGAGGTCCGAGTCGATGTTCAGAAGAGTGTCAGAGTCGGTGTCCGCCGCCCTCACGAAGACCTTCCCCTTGTCTTCGACAATCTCGGAGATACGTCCTCGGACGAAGTTGATTCCCTCTTCCCTGGCGGCTTGATAGAACTCCTCGAAACCTCTGTACGGCCCCCGCAAGTCGATGTAGTGGATGTAGACGCTCGCCTCGGGGTTTATCTTCTTGATCTCTCTCGCCTGGCCTATGGCGTAGGTGCAGCAGACGAGCGAGCAGTGTAGGTTTCCCTTCGTTTTGTCTCTTGAGCCGACGCACTGGATGAAGTTGACTGTTTTCGGGATCTTTCCGTCGGACGGGCGCCTCAGTCCTCCTCCCTTCTCGCGTTGGGCCACGAGGAGCTGCTCCAGTTCCACCGTCGTGATTACGTTCGGGTTTCCGTACCGCAGTTCCGGGATCCGCTTCGGGTCGAAGGTCTTCGACCCTGTAGCCACGATGATCGTTCCCACATCGATTTCCTTTGGGCCCACCGGGGTCCTTATCTTGATGTGCCTGGCCCCGAAGCCTCCGGTTGCCTCCTCGACCTCCGAGCTCAGCATCACCTCAATGTTCTTGTTCTGGAGCACATCCTCGATCTTCGGAGTGAACACGCACTCCCTGCAGTACTGCATGCAACAGATGCCGCAGTTGTGAGTCGGGAACGTCATGCTCAACTTGTAGGTCCTCCCTCCCAGTTCTGACGTGCGTTCGACAAGGTAGGCCTTGAAACCTGCGTTGGCGATGTCAAGCGCGGCCTGCATGCCAGCCACGCCGCCTCCGATGACCAGAACGGAGTCCCTTATCGGTATCACGATATCTTCCAGTGGCACGAGTTTCTCGACCTTCGCCACAGCCCCTTTGACCAGGCTCTTGGCCTTTTTCGTGGCGGCCTTCTTGTCGGAATGAACCCAGGCGCACTGCTCGCGGATGTTGACCTGCTCGAACAGGTACTTGTTCAGGCCTTCGTCCTCGAGCGCCCTGCTGACTATCAGGCCCTGGATGTTCGGGGAGCAGGCTCCTACTGCAACGCGCTCGAAGTCCTTGCTGCACGATTCATCCTTGAGAAACTTCTGGCCTTCTCGCGAGCAAAGGGCCTCGTGAATGCCTACTGTGACGACTCTTGGGTCCTTCTTGATCTCATCCGCGACTGCCTGAAGATCGACGTGATGTCCGATCTCGTTTCTGCACGTACACAGATAGACGGCAACCCCCTTCCGGGTCTTGGATTTCTGCTTCGTGTCATCAGGCATTGTGTTCAATCCCGTTCAATTGAATTCCACGGATTCTCGCGAGTTGCGGATTGGTTCCCATGTTCCGTCTCATGAATCGCAGCGACGGCAGACCGTCCTCTCAGCGTTCGTGTGGTATCGCGTCCACGATATAACACTATTACGTCGGCGGGCCCAACACGTTTGGCCCTTTGATTGTCCTTCGGTTTTCAATTGGCAATGCAGCGGTTCGTGCCATGTAGCCCAATTTCAGGATTTCCGCTTTGCACGCGGGGCTGACGCTAGCTTGCATTTTAGGAGTCGCCTAATCTCTCTGTTGAGCTCGCAGTACTCCTTGAACTCCTCGTCGCTCATGGACAGATATCCTGCGTATTCGAGAAGAGTCTGCCTGCCAAAGAAGTCGATATCTTCAAGCGCTGAGACCTTGTCAGTCCATTCCGGTTTGCTACCCAGAGCGTGCATTCTTCTTTGGATGCCGACGAGCCTCGAGGCAACTGTCTCGTCCGCCTTCAATTCAATCCCAATCTTCGGCAGATTCTGGAGCCCCTCAAGCACCTGCTGCTCCTCGATCTTGCGGCTCTTGCCTTCGCCATGGGACAGATGGAACACCTCTGCAGTTGCACTGTAGTAGGTCTCGATGAAGTGCTCAACTCGTTCCTCCCTGGCAATCTCGATCAAGCCAGCGTCCTTGAGCTTCCTGACATGATGGTATATAGCCTGAGGAGTCAGATGCAATTCCTCCGCGATTTGGCTCACCGTCATCTCCTTCGCCCTCAGGAGGTGGATCAGTCTTCGTCTTGTGTCATCGGCCATCAGCTGAAAGGCCTCGGGGTCACTGATAACTTTGATTGCCTTCACGAGTTCACCATCAGGAAAATGTATAGTTTGCCCATGATATAACAGTTTTGCCGATTAAAACGAAGGTTTTATTAACTAAGATGTGTATTACCCAAATGCACATTGGAGTATGACAAACATGAGGTATAACGGTCCGAGACCCATGCAGAAGAAACACAACCACCTAACTGTGGTTCTGCCCGTCGGCGCTAGGCGTCAATTCGATTCGCCCATGCTAGACGAGGTCAGGAGCGAAGTCAACGGAGGTTCTGTACGATGATTCCAGCGTTCACAATCCCCGGCAGAGCACTAGGTCCCAAGGCTCCCTGCGGCGAAATAGCCCGATATGTCAGGCTCGAGTACCGCGACAGCAACCCGCGATGGCTCTATTCCGTGTCGACAGCCCAAAGGGCAAGAGGAGCAATTGATCTCATAAGGTCCGCACCTCGGTTCGCATCACCGATCCGCAGAGTGGCTAGCGCGATATCCTCTCTCCTCTTCTAGGACAGGCTTTGTGTGCGGGCTTCTTTTCCTTCTATCCCGTCGTTGAAAAGCTATTGCCTTCTTTCGCGCAGAGGACCTGGACCAGCTGACGACCAGAGTAGAGACTGGTCGGGACCGATCCTCCAGGTGTGACCCACTGTCCTGCCATGTAGAAATTCATCAAGCCTGGGAGAGTCCTCGGGATGGGTTCAAGAATCTTGTCCGCAGCCGGAATCCATCCCATGTACGCCCCTTTGTTGTTCAGTGTGTAGCGCCACATAGTGTACGGAGTCGCGACATCTGTGACCTCCACCTTCGACGAGATGCCAGGATAGTGTTTCTCGAGTCTCCTAAGAACCTCTGCCGCAATCCTCTCCTTCTCAGCATGATAGCTTTTGGAGTCCTTCCTCAGATCGTTCCAGAATTCCCAATCGGTCTCCATAAGGGCCTGAATAACTGTCTTGCCAGGCGGGGCGAACTTCGTGCTGTAGTTAAGGATGCGAATGCCGAAACCCGGGATGTTCTCGTTGCCGACCTTCATTGGTTCATTAACCATGATTGAGCTGAAAGGCGGCTCATCAGGAAACGTGCGGGAGACGCCAAAGCTGACTATGACGAGTGGTTTGCAGAGCTTCCAGCGCTCGTACCTCTCTCTGATCGCATCATCAATATAACGCCCATCTAGCATCCTGAAAATCGTGCTGTGGCCATCAGCCGCCGATACGATGATATCTGCCCTGTGCTCGGTGCCATCTGTCAACCTGATACCTACCGCCTTGTCGTTTTCCACAAGGATCTTTTCGACCCTCGCATCGTACGTCACTTGTCCGCCCAGGCTCAGGTATCTCTTCTCGAGAGGGTTCACGAAATCCGGGCACCCTCCTTCTAGCAGGCCCATTTGCCTTTTCGCGACAAGGGCAATGAGCATTATCACAAACCATGCTGGCACATCCGGCAGGAACAAGTTGTCAAGGATCTTGCGCAGCAGCGGATCCTGGACGCGAAGAGGGTTGTCCTTCATCGGCTTCGAATATCTTCCGCCGAAGAACCTCAAAACCTTGCGCATGGTCCAGAACATCTTGAGCTTGTCCAGGAGACTCATCAGCTCGGGAGGTTTCTCAGTCAGCATCATGCCTACGAGGTCCGCCCGCTGCATCCTCCTGACATCCGAGATCAGCTTTCCAATCGCCTTCTCATCGACGGGCGCGATTCTCTTCAAGTCCCTCTCCAATTTCTCCAGGTGACAGGTGAAGTCGATTCTCGCCCCGCTGCTCTCATCGACGAACCGACCGTAAGTCACCATGTCCGGGAAGTTGTTTTCCTGCGCGATTCCAAGCTCGCTGTACAGTCTGTAGGTCGCCGTTCCCGGTCTGTGCCCCATGAGGAAGTGGATTCCTCCGTCGATGAGGTATCCGTCCCGACGCCAAGCAGCTGCAACACCGCCCGGTTTCAAGTTGTGTTCATAGATGTGCGTCGAGTACCCATTCATCTGGGCGTAGCATCCAGTCGCAAGACCTGCTAGCCCTGCTCCGATGATGGCTATGGTTCTTGTTGTCAACCGAATCCTCTCTTCGAACTGTGCGGCGTATCATCACATGCGTCCGCAGTCTTAGATCTATTCGCCATGATATCTCCTGTCTTGAGCGCGGTAACGCCATCTACCTATGCATGCTGTTAGCACGGTGCTCGTCTTCTCAATGTACAGTCGAACGCTTAATGTACGGAAATGTACGTTAGCTGCTCGATGTTCCCAGAGCGCGTGTCATCCCTGAAGGTGTCTGGCATAAGGAAGCTGTTCGAAGCGGCTCCTCCGAGCGCCATCAACCTAGGCCTGGGTGAACCAGATATCCAGCCTCCCAAGGAGATGATCCGTGCCTTCGCCAAAGCCCTGGAGAATGGATACAACAAGTACGGCCCGAGCGCCGGCATCATGGAGCTTCGCGAGGCGATAGCAGAGAACCTGAGAATGTATCGGAAGGACGTGTCCTTCGAGAATGTGATTGTGACCGCAGGCGCTACCGAGGGCATGCGGATCGCCTGCGAGACCATTCTGGGCGAGGGCGACGAGGCTCTTGTGCCAAATCCGGGCTTCATCGTCTACGGTCCGGACGTGAAGTTGGCGGGTGGCAAACCGCTCGAGTATTCACTGAGGATTGAGAACGGGTACTTACCAGACATCGAGGAGATCAAGTCGCTCATCACCCCACGGACAAAGGCCATCATAGTCAACAGCCCCTCGAACCCAACGGGGACAGTATTCCCAAAGGAGACCGTCAAGGCTCTGAGTGACGTTGCAGAGGATCACAAGATGTACATTCTGTCGGACGAGGTCTACAACAACTACGTCTACGAGGGCGAGCACTGGTCGTTCGCGCGGTTCCATAACGACACGATAATCGTTAACTCGTTCTCGAAGTCCTTGGCAGCCACTGGGTGGAGAATAGGCTATGTCGCGACCTCAAAGGAGATCGTCCAGCAGCTTTCCAAGGTCCAGTACTACACTCTCGCGTGCCCTCCCACGGCGACTCAGTATGGCGTGCTGGAAGGGCTGAAGGTACTGGACGAGTTCCAGGCATACGTCCTGGACGAGTTCAGGAAGAGGAGGGGTGTCGCGATGGAGAAGCTCGCCGAGATCCCGTCCTTCACGACCTCCCCCGTCAGCGGTGCGTTCTATGTCTTCCCGAAGTACGAACAGGACATCACCTCGGATGAGTTCGCATTGAAGATCCTCGACCTGGGCGTCATCTGTGCGGCAGGCGCATCCTTCGGTTCCCTCGGCGAAGGGCACCTCAGGTTCTCGTATGCCAATTCCAGGGAGAACATCTCGAAGGGTCTGGAGATCGTGAAGGCGCTTGCGGCCAGGCTCTGAGGTCGCTTCGACCAGCAGATTTATGTTGCGTGCCATATCTTAAGGGATTATGCCCGAGGAGGGCGTGCACGGTGCGGGTGCCGACCATAGGCTGATGAGCCCCAAAGCTGCCATTTCTGTCGCAAACGGCGTCTTCGGGGCTATTCTCGGCACGGCCGCTCTCGTTTTCATCGCCCAGAACATGGGCCCCAACGTGCTCGGCGTCATGGGTTTCGCCATGGCCTCTGTTGGCGTTCTCAGTTTTCTGTCTGATTTCGGCGTAGGCTCCGTGCATGCGAATCATATCAGAAGTGGCGAAAACCTCGGGAAATGCGTTGGCGCATACGCGACGATTCGAATCGTCCTGCTCGTTGTTTTCACAGCCGTCACCTTCGCCCTCATCGAATTGTGGAGGCGGGGTCAGCTCGGCGGCGCGATGCCATCAAGCGAGACCGTGCTCGATTCGATGATGGGATTTCTCATCTACTACATCCTACTTGGGATAAGCCAGATCGCGACGCACACATTCGACGCTCAGGGTGCGGTCGCGAAGGTGCACGTGCCCGCTCTACTCGAGTTGGTCGTGCGGGTGTCTTTCATCATATATATCGCGAGTTCCTCACACAGGTCTTCCCCTGACGGGCCGGCTCTCCTCTCGGCATCGTACGCTGCTGGGATAATCGCCTCCACTATCTTGGTCGCGCTTCTGATGAGCCAGGTGAAGATTTCTAGACCCGATCGTATGATTCTGAAGAAATACATCCGCTCCCTAGCCCCCGTCTTCGCCGTGTCTGCGATGATCATACTTGACCTCTATCTCGACAAGGTCCTCATCGGCAACTTCTGGGGCTACCATGAGCTGGGACTCTACTTCGGCGTTCAGAAGATGGCGATATTCGTGAGCGTGTTCTCCCTCTCTGTCGCCACGCTGATACTCCCTTCGGTGACGACATACTTCTGGCGAAGGGACGTCGCTGCCAGCTGGGATGTCGTCAACCAGGCGGAGCGTTATGTCTCCCTGATAGTCATTCCCACAGCTGCTTTCTACCTCACTTTCGGCCAGCAGATCGTGACGGTGTTTCTGAGCGATCAGTTCTCTTCCGCTGTTCAGACGATGGATGTCCTGGTCATCAGCAGCACGATTGTGGCGCTTGTGCTTCCGCTTCGGTCTGCTATTGTAGGAGTTGGAAAGCATGGGACGCTGGCAATGATAGGGTTCGGAGGATTCGCAATTCAGCTCGTTGCTCTGATCATCCTTGTTCCGGACAGGGTCAACGGGATCAAGATGCTCGGCCTGAAGGGCTTCGGCGCGGCATCATCGTTGTTGATCCTGTCCATCTACTACTTCTTCGTGCTCCGCTACATGGCCTGGAAGACGGCGAAAATAGTCCCCAACTCGAGGTCCTTCAAACATCTGGTGAGCGCCATCGTCATGGTCGGTGTGATGTACACGGTGGATTGGGTGTTCATCCCCACAATAGATGGCATCGCCTTAATGGCATTGGCAGTGGTCGGCATGATCGCTTATGCGGTGACGGCATATCTGATGGGGGAGCTGGAGGCGTCGGACTACAGGTACTTCAAATCCATGCTGAATCCTCAGGACACTCTACAGTATGTCGTGCATGAGCTTTTGGGAAAGAGAGGACAATAGTTGGCCGGAATCGTTTATAGACACCTAGTCGGATTACATCGCGGAACATAGATGACGGACGATCTGCTGATAATCCACGCATCCGAGCTCATCACGCTCAAGGGCCCGAGAAGGGCGAGGGCGAAGGCCGAGATGTCCGACCTAGCCATCATCAGAGACGGAGCTGTGGCAATCTCCGGCGGCGTGATCGTCGATGTCGGGAGGACGGAGTCGATTCTGAGGCAGCACGATGCGAGCGGGATGGAGATCGTAGACGCGGCGGACAGAACTGTCATGCCGGGGTTCGTCGATCCCCACACGCATCTCGTGTATGCTGGATCCCGCGAATTCGAGCTCGAGCTCAAGGCCAAGGGCAAAGGGTATCTCGAGATACTCCAGGAGGGTGGCGGAATCCTCAGGACCGTGAAGGATACAAGGGCCGCATCTCCTGAGGTCCTATTCAGAGAATCTGCCAAACGGCTGGAATCGATGATCGCCCACGGGACGACCACCGTCGAGGCAAAATCCGGTTATGGCCTGGACAAGACAGTTGAACTGAGGATACTCGAGACCGTTCGGAAGCTCGGAAACGATTACCCGGTGACTGTCGTCCCGACATATATGGGAGCTCATGCCGTCCCCCCGGAGTTTGCCGGGAGGGCCGATGATTACGTTGATTTCATCGTGGGCGAAGTGATTCCAGAAGTGGCCAAGCGGAAGCTCGCCGAATTCTGTGACGTCTTCTGCGAGAAGGGAGTGTTCGAGGTCGATCGGTGCAGGAAGGTGCTCCTTGCCGCCAAGGCGTTGGGGTTCAAGCTGAAGGTCCACGCTGACGAGATACGCTCCTCGGGCGGTGCAGAGCTGGCCTCGGAAGTCGGAGCCATCTCTGCGGATCATCTCGCGAAACCCTCGGATGACGGGATAATGGCGATGGCTCGGAAGGATGTCATCGGCGTGCTCCTCCCAGCAGCGCCCTATTCTTCTATGTCCAAGGAGTATGCCGACGGAAGGCGTTTGATAGACCTCGGCGTGCCAATCGCGCTGGGGACCGATCTCAACCCGAACTGCTGGAATGAGTCGATGCAGTTCACCATCAGCCTCGCCTGCCATAAGATGCGGATGACACCGGCAGAAGCCGTGACGGCAGCCACGATAAACGCGGCGGCCGCACTAGGTCTAGACAAGAAGATCGGCACAATAGAGCGCGGAAAGAGGGCGGACTTGATTGTGTTGGATGTCCCAACTCACGCGCATCTTCCCTACAGGTTTGGAACGAACCTATGTTCGGTCGTTCTCAAAGACGGAAAGCCAGTCTGGGAGAAAGAAATCCACGACTTCTAGTGATGTCGGACCGGTCCTCGAATACTCATTGGAGATCATAAACTTCCAAGTCCCAATCTGGTGAGCGTCTTCTCGGTCGGGACGCCTTCCTTGTCCCATCCCCAGAGCCTGTAGTACTCTTGCAGCTCCTTGTTGAAGTCGGCCTTGTTGACGACCGCACCCTTCGATGGGCCGTCGGGGATCGGGAGTGTGAACAGCCTTTCCGGGAGAGTGTCATCTTTTCTGGTGAATCCTTCTCTGATGTTGAACAGACGCTCCACGGTCCACACCCTGCTGCCGACCTTCCTTAGCTCTGCGAGGTCGTATTCGTGACCAGTTGCGGCATTCACGAGGGCTCTGACCTCCTCCCAGGAGTTGCCAAACGCATTCTTCGCGCCGAACTTGCAGATGATCATGCAGTCATAAACCGCCGAAAGCTCCTCGAGATCCTTGAGCAGAGCGGCTTTGCCTTTCACGGTGAATCTGTCGTACTTGCCCTGGAACAGCTCGGGAACATACATGGGCCCTCTCAGGTGGCATGCGCCCCTCGAAGAGGTTGCGAATGCGAGAGCCATGCCCTGGATCCCTCTCGGATCGTACCCCGGAAACTCCAGGCCTTTCACATTCATGGCGTACTTGCTCGCCTCCGGACCGTATCCCTGCGCGAGCCTCTTGGATCCTTCGCTGAGTCGCTCGCCAAAGCCTTCTCTTTTGCCGGTACTTTCCACCAGCTTCACGATGGTTCGGTGGTCGCCCCAGGAGAGCTTCAGGCCACGTGTATCCTTCTCAGAAATGATGCCTCTCTCGAAGAGCTCGATGGCGCACGCGATCGTGTCCGCACAGGAGATTGTATCCATGCCGAACCTGTTGCACAGATCGTTTGCCTTGATGATCGACTCGATGTTCGAGTTCCCCAGGTTGGCTCCGAACATCGCGAGGGTCTCGTACTCAGGACCCCTTGTCCGTGCGCGATAATCCTTCGACGCACTCGACTCCTTTCCGCAACGGATCGGGCACTGGAAGCACGCCGTGCTCTTGGACACGTGGTTCTTGACCAGTGTGTCGCCACCGATCTTCTCGTACTCAGGAAAGTTGCCGGACTGGAAGTTGCGAGTCGGTATCGTCCCCGTGACGCCGGTGATGCCCACCACCATCGAGGTGCCGAACTTGGAAAAGGCGGTTGAATGCTTCCTCACTTTCTCAGAGGCGATGTCGAAGGTCCTCCTGAGTATCTCCGGCCGCGCTCCATGAACGGCCCCTGTGCCGTGAACGACCACTGCCTTGAGATTCTTCGATCCCATGACCGCGCCGGCGCCGCCTCTTCCGGCCGCCCTGTGCTTGTCGTTGATGATAGCCGCGAATCTGACGAGGTTCTCGCCAGCGGGACCGATCACGGTCACCTTCGCTCCCTTGTGTCTCCTGCTCAGAAGCTGTGTCGTGAGATAGGCATCCTTTCCCCACAGATCAGACGCGTCCCTCAGCTCGGGACCTCTGTCGGTTATCAACAGATAAGCTGGCTTCGGCGACCTCCCTACGAAAATGATGCCGTCGTACCCGGTTCTTCTCAGCATCGGACCCCAGGTACCACCGGAATGTGCGGACAGGATTGCCCCAGTCAAGGGGGACTTCGTCGTGACATTGTAGAACGCTGTGAAGGACCCTAGCGTGCCTGTGTAGGGGCCCGTCATGAAGACGAGCCTATTGCCAGGAGCAAAGGGGTTGACTCCAGGAGTGTTCTCATCGTAGAGTATCTTCGCAGCGAGTCCTCTCCCTCCGACGTACTTGAGCAAATCATCTTCGGGCACCAGCTCATCTACCGCTCTGCGTCTTCTCAGATCGACTCTCAGCAATCTCATCGGCACAGTTTTCCTCGATACGTCGAAACACTCCCGGGTCGGTATTTGATTGTTTGGCCGTTCGTTGCGGACGTCCGGGCTGCACAACGGCATTCTGTCTTGGCCGCGCGCCCTCTCATGTTGTTGAAATCCAGACGCTTCCTCACGAGGTCGCGAAGATCGGGGTGTGGAGGCCTGCCCTCAGAATCGAGTGCCTGACCGAGAGGTCGCCAGCCAGCTCCAGGATTCCCGAGACCGCCAGAAGCCCAGATGCCACGCTCGCTGCCGCCACCTGATGATAGTAGGTCAAGAAGAGGGGCGCAAGCAGGCCCGCGACTATTGCGACGCCGATGAAGGCGACAGCAATTCTCGTCGTGGTCAGCTTCTTCAGCGACTCCCGCGCTGTGGACGTCGAGGCCGCCATGTTGATGATGTAGATGATCACAAGAGAGAACATCGTTGTGAGCAAGATTGCATCGAGTGTGGTGAGCGTACCAGTGTCCAGAACCTCTCCTACAGTGGCCAGCTGCGTGATGGAGGTCATTGCCACTCCACCTGCCAAGGCGTATGTGAAGAACAGGGGCGGCATCAGCGCGGTGTGCCACGCCGTGATCGACTTGCACGATGCCAAGACGAAGCCGTCGTATACCATCACCAGGAATGCCGACATTACCGCGAACAGCCAGATGACCTGGCCTCCGGCGCTCCCGATCGTCCAGGGGAGCCAGTCGAATCCGTATTCGGGCGCTAGGTACGCAGCTGCGAATATGACGAAGACGACCATGAATATCAAGCCCCTGCTGATCCAGGAGGTCCGCGGCCTTAGGAATAGTCGGTAGAACCGCGAGGGCCTCCCGAGATAGACCAGGTGCGCTGCGGTCTTTCCTATTGCCACAATCAGGACCCCGACGAGAGCGCTTGTCGTGGACTCGAGGAACCATGTAGAGACGACGAACTGTCCCGCGCCTATTCCGCCAAAGAATAGCGCCATCAGCAGGGCACCGTCCCGCCACTTTCTCTTGCCGCCGAGCCCCCATTCGGTCTGAGTTCGCGCGCCAGGCTTAAAATCCTCGTATTGCAGGACGCTCATCTCATACCACATCCGTGGCCACAGATTGAACACTCTGATCGCATGACATCACCTCGCGGGAAGATAGTAGACGCAGGCGTCCGTCCCGAATTCCGGGTGGAGCTGCACACCCCGCCTCTTCTTGATCAGCTGGGAGACCTCAGATTCCGGGTCATCCAGGTCGCCGAACACCCTCGCCTCGCAAGGACAAGAGTCGACGCACGCCGGCTTCCTGCCTTTGTCGACCCTGTCCATGCAGAAGTTGCACTTCGTCACAACCCCTCGGTCGCTCTTCTCGAGCCACTGCTTCTTCGAGTACTCGGCATACTGCGACGAGGGATTGCCATCGCCCGTGAAGTAATCCTTCCACTTCTCCACGAAGTACCTCGCGCCATAAGGGCAGGCGACTGCGCAGTACCTACAGCCCACGCACAGCTTGGGATCAACGTAGACAATGCCATCTTCCCTCTTCTTCGTGGCGCCGGTAGGACAGACCTTCTCGCATTCGGGCTCCTTGCAGTGCATGCATAGGACGGGTACCGCTTGTCTCGTCACGGTCGGGTACTTGCCTGTCTCCGTCCTGATGACCTTCGCCCAGAAAACGCCCGGAGGGGTGTGGTTCTCGGCCTTGCAGGCAACGGTGCACGAGTGGCAGCTCATGCACCTCTTGAGGTCTATGACCATGCCCCATCTAGCCGTGTTGAGCACCCCCATCCTTGTACAGCTTCACCTTCACGCAGATATCCTGGCCAAGAGATACGGGACAAGTGTGTTCCTTGTCCACCTCTATGAGCTCGTTGAAGAACACTCCCTTGTCCTTGGCGATCGGCTGTCCTTTGGCCCAATGGCCCGCGTTGGCAGCGATCGCGACATGGTCGGGTCTTATGCCGTCTGTGAGGTGGACCCTTCCTTTCGTCTTCGAGCCCTTGGAGTTCTCAAGCCAGACCGTGTCTCCCTCCTGAACGCCCTTGCTCTTCGCGGTGTCTGGGTTCAGCTGGATCGTGTATGTGTACGGGTCGTTCTGCGACACCTCGCTCAGCCACGGGTTCTGCATCGTCATCGAATAGGTGTGAAGCGCGGAGCGCCAATAGAACGCCTCAAGATCGTATTCGGGGTTCTTCTCGGTGTGAGTCGGGCACGGCCTCCATTCGGGCAGCGCGTTGTGCGCGCTCCAGTCCACCAGATCCGGGACGCCGTACTTCTCCGCTATCGCCTTGCTCTTCCTCCCGGCCCTGATAATCCATTCCAAGTAGACGGGCACTCTGACATCGAAGAAGGCTCTCCAGTAGACCTCCTCGACCTTCTTGTCCCACTTGAGATAGCCGTGCTCCTTGAACCATTCGAGTCCCTTTTCCGGCCCGAACCTGTCCTTCATGATCACATCCAGGATCTTCTCGAAGTTCAACTTCTCGTTCTTGTCGAGCATCTTCTTGAGGTCGATGTCTCCTCCGTATGCCCTGTTGACCCATTCCCTCACAGCCTCTATGTATCTGTCCCTGAGGCCGAGCCTCTCAGAGAGCTCGAGTATGACATCGATCATCGGCCTCCTCTCGTACATGGGCTTGATGACGGGCTGCCTGATCGCCCAGACCCATTCTCCGAGGCCGGTCGCGTGACATGAGACTCCCACGGTGGGGAATGTCGTCGCGCTCGCGTATCGCTCCAGGAAGCATGTGTCGGGCAACACGAGGTCCGCCGCGGCCTCTTCGAACTCCGTGGAGTAGATGTTGAACGAAGTGATGAATCTGAACTTGCTCAGGAAGTTCTTGAGAAGCGTCCGTGGGTTTCCAACGGACATGAGCTGATTCGTGGCGAAGCTGATCATCACATCGGGCCTGTAGGGGATCTTGAACTTGGACCATAGCTCTTCGTTGTTGTCCCATGCCATGATCGTCGTGTACGTTGGTATGTAGAACATGTCCTGCAGGTCCAGTCGCTCAGGCGGGTCCTTCGGCTCCGGCGGCGGGTAAGGAAGATGGGCGTATGGCCAGTTTTTCGCGACAAGCAAACCGTCCTTGTCCGGCTCCACGGTGTACTTGAGCTTCCCTGTGCCGGGATATCCCAAGTGCACGGGCGGCCCGAATGCGAGAGCACCTCCCGGGACGTCGGCGGCGCCGACGATGTGGTTCAGAAGGACGAGGGACATGCAGTCCCAGGCCTGGTTGTAATGCCCCTGGGAGCCCCTGAAGTAGATCGAAGCGACAGGCCTGTACGGGAGCGCTTTCCCATCAATCACTATCGTGCTCCCGATTCTCGCCTCCTCGCCGAATTCCTTCGCGATCCGCCTGAGCGTCGAGGCTGAGACGCCGCAGATCTCGGAGGCATGCTCAGGAGTGTACTTCTTGAGGTGGTCTTTCAGGATCTGGAAGGAGGGCTTGCATCTGGCTCCGTTCGCCTCGAACTCCCCCAGGATGGCGCAGTCTTTCAGGGTCTTGCTCGTGAACGGCTCTGGCCTGTTGTTGCTCGCGTTCCACACAAGCGGAACGCCCGTTTTTGCGTCCCTCGAGTAGAGGCCGTCGGGGCCGATGAGATACGCGCCATTGGTCTTCCACTTGAGATACCAGTCATCATAGAGTTTGTATTCGTTGACCAGTAGGTTCGTCATGGCAAGCGCCGCTGCAGCGTCCGTCCCGGCCTTTATGGGTACCCATTCCTCTGCAGTTGACGCCTGTGTGCTCAGGAACGGGTCGAATACTATGAGGCGCATCCCTCTCGCCTTGGCATCCGCAGCCTGCTTCGCGGCGACATTGGCTGCGTGGCCTGCGCCGTGCCCCTTCGAGCAGCCCCAGTATATCGCGTAGTTGCAGTACTTGAAATCTGGGATCACAGACCAGGAGGCATGGTAGATCCCTCCTATCATGTGCGCTCCGTTTCCGCAGTGCAGCCCTCCTCCGCCCGTGTAGTAGTTCGGGGTCCCGAAGGCCTTCCTGAAGCAGAGGATATTGAAGGCCCTCTCAGCAGGGAATGTCGGGCTGCCGACTGTGTACAGTCCTCTCGGATCTATTTTCATGCATTCCCGAAGTTTCGCGGTTAGGAGGTCCAACGCCTCGTCCCAACTTATCCTCTTCCACTTGGGATCGACCCCGATACCCTTCTCAGGATTCGTGCGGAGCAACGGGTAGTTGAGCCTGCTCGGGTCGTAAAGCATCATCGGGCTCGAGAGTCCTTTCGCGCAGACGTTCCCGTAGCCCTGCGGTGAATCGGGCTCCCCTTCGATTCCCACGACGACGCCATCCTCGACACGGGCGTTTATCGTGCAGGTCCCGTAACACATGCCGCAGCTAGTTGTTACCATTGTTCACCAGCATTGTCAGCGGTGAGTTGCACTAATGTACTTAACCTTGGCGTTTTCACAGTCGAACGTCATACGAACGGATGGATTCGGAATCCTCGCGAAATGTCAAGCAAGGGAGCGCTGTCTGGAAGGTAGAGGAGCCCGATTTCGCGGCGACTCAATTGGAATGGTGACTTCCTTCTGATGGGTTGCGTGGGAACGTTCCAGAAGATGGATTATGTATATATCTCACAAGACTATTGCTCGCAGAAAGTTCGAGCATCCTCCCGCAGTGATTTCGCGGAGGGCAGAGCTTGGGTGATCGCTTGGTTTCGATATGCATGCTCACGGAGCTTGAGAAGTACAGGCGCATCATCCCCTTCAAGAACCCCGGGGGCATGGGAACGAACGTTCCGATGGTCGCCAATGAGCTCGAACGAATCGGCTGCAGGGTCCTGATGAACGAGCCGAAAGGCCAATACGACGTTCTCCACGTCCACAGCCCGCTTCCGGACTCGTTTCTGTGGGCATTGAGGAGGCGGAGATCCGGAAAGCCTCTCGTCGTCCACGGCAGGCATCTGCCCGAGCTGATCAGGGGAGGGTTCATAGGCGGTTCATTCGCCTATCCATTTGCCAGGAACTACTCCGTCAGGTTCTACAACCTCGGCACGGTTGTAGTCGGGGCAACGCCCTACGTGGTGAAATCTCTTGCGAGGGACGGTGTCCGAGGTCCGTTCAGGGTGATCCCTAACGGCATCAACAGAGAGGTGTTCGTCAGAAACGAGGCCATGGGGGCCAAGTTTCGGGATCGGCTCGGGATCTCCAAGACAGACAAGCTAGTGGTGAGCGTCGGTCTTAGGATTCCTAGGAAGGGAGTGGACACCTTCGTCAGAATGTCAGAGAGATTGAGAGGACGAGCGGATGTGAAGTTCGTCTGGGTCGGCGCTTCAGAGGCGCTCCTCGAGGATGCCCTCGACAAGATTCCGGAGAGTAACGTTATCTTCCCAGGCCATGTCCCGTTCCAGGACATTGTCGGCGTCTACTCTGCTGCCGATGTCTTTGTCTTTCCGACTAAGGCGGAGAGCTACGGCAATGCGATGCTCGAGGCTGCGAGCTGCGGCTGCCCGTTGTTGATAAGGGATATCCCGGTGTTCGAGGAATGGGTGCACGACGGCATTCACTGCATGAAGGCCAAGAGCGACGAGGAATTCGCAACCAAGCTTCAGATGATGCTCGATGATGTCGATCTCAGGAGGAATCTCGTCGACGGTGCGAGACGGCTGGCGGGCGAACACGACATCAAGAAGACCGCTGTTATGCTTAAGGAGCTCTACGAGTCTCTGGTCGCGGGAGGGATGAGCCGGTGATCGATGTTGGCCGCACGATAATCGACCACTTCTCAGATCTGGGAGATGCCGGCATGCTCCTCGCGATGATAGTCATCATCTGGATCGATGGAACCGCCTTTCCGACGCTTCCAGAGGCATGGATGGTATTCATATTCGGCACGCATGCGCAGTCGTTTGCGTGGGGTGCCCTTCTGGTGCTTGTGGCTAGCGTCGCAAGTCTGGCTGGCAACTTCACTCTCTATGGCCTGGTGAAGATCGCGAAGTTGCCGGGCTGGATGCAGAGAGGAATGAAGCGATACACTAACTGGTTGGTCCTCAAAGACGAGCGGCTTCTGATATTGAACAGGTTTGCACCCCTCATCCCGTACACTGGTGCGTTCATCGCCGTCTGCAACTGGAATGTCAGAAGATCAGCGATCTATATCTTCGGTAGCGCGATAGCCAAGTTCTCAGCGTACATACTCATCTTCTGGCTCAGCTTCGAGAATCTCAAGGAACAGGTGGCGCCTTGGATCTCCTTGGGCGTCGTCGCCATCGTTATCACGGCAAGCATAATCACGTCTCTGCTCTACAGGCGAAAGGAGAAGGCAAGGGGTGAACTGCAACGATCTCCGTGATTGTCCCGACGTACAACGAGAGGAACAACATCGACGAGCTCGTTGCCAGAATTGGCAGAGCATGCTCCGAGGCGGGTATCGAGGTCGAGACGGTGGTTGTCGATGACAACAGCCCCGATGGTACTGGAACTCGCGCAGAGGAGCTCGCCAAGTCTCACAGGATCAAAGTAGTCCACAGAACCGGCAAGCTCGGCCTCTCATCTGCAGTGATAGATGGATTCAAGATGGCGAGCGGGTCGATCCTTGTGGTCATGGATGCTGACCTGAGCCATCCGCCGGAGAAGATCCCGGAGATGGTTGCCAAGCTGGAAACAGGAGAAGCGGACTTGGTTGTGGGGAGCAGGCATGTGAAGGGAGGGAGCATCGAGAACTGGTCTGTGCGCAGGAGGCTCATTTCAAAGGGCGCAAAACTGCTGGCAAGGGGTCTAACGAAGGTCAAGGACCCGATGTCCGGGTTCTTCGCTCTGAAACCCTCAGTCATAGAGGGCGTCGCCCTCAGCCCAATCGGCTACAAGATAGGGCTCGAGATACTGGTCAAGGGCAAATACAGCAAGGTCATCGAACTGCCAATCGGCTTCGTCGATCGCAAGTCCGGGAAGAGCAAGTTCGGCGGGTCGGAGATGATGAAGTACATAGACCATGTGACCCAGCTATACGAGCACAAGCGCCCCTGGCTGGCCAGGTATATCAAATTCGCCCTTGTGGGCGGGATCGGCACGGTGATCAATGTGATCCTCTACTGGGCTGCGATCGAATTCTTTGGCGTGCACTATCTTTGGGCTGCGACGCTGGCATTCGTGGTGGCGGCGACCAGCAACTATGCGCTCAACAGGTTCTGGACCTTCAAGTCGAAAGGGCGCTTGCACGTCCAGTACTCCCAGTTCCTCATCGTGAGTATCAACGGGTACATGCTGAACCTGATCCTCCTCGAAACTATGGTCTCCAGCGTTCTACCGTCGCTCGGGATCGGTGACAGCAAGTCCAGCCTCATTCTCGTGCTGGCCCAGGTAGTGGCGATATTCTCGGTGAGCGTGTTCAACTTCTTCGCGAACTCTCTCTGGACGTTCAGAGACGAGATGCGCGGAATCAAGTGACTCAGGACTCAGTGCTCGGTCGGAAGCCCCAGTCTCTGGACGATATCGTTTCTCACGTAGAATGTGGTCGGCTCGAGCGGCGGCTCGAAGACGTTTATCGCGGGTTCTGCCCCGTGCCCAATGAAGTCCCGCGCAATCATGGAGTAGTTGTGCTGTTGCAGGAATTCCTCGAAACCTTCCATCGAGTTCAGCCTATATGACAGCACGACGACCGACACATTGTAGTCGAGCACAGCAGACTCGAGGGCCGACAGAGTCAGATCGGGGAACATCCTGAATGCAACGTTGACCAGGGACGGAGGTGTCTGCCTTTCGGCATAGGCCGCGACGATCGGGTCACCGCATACAACCCAGTCTCCGGGTCCCGTGAAGGCGCGAAGTTTCTCAGAATAGACTTCCTGTGCCGGTTTGCCTTGGACCGCGAGTCCATATGCCGCGAGCCCCGTAGAGACCAAGAGGCCGACGCAGAGAAGAGCAAGCGCTGCGCTCCTAAATGTTAGCCACTTTTTCGCATCAAACTTCCTTGAAACCACATTCTGAGAATCTTTTTTATCATCAATCAGACCGGAGAGGAATATCCCTGCAAGAGGAGCGAGCAACGGGGTCGCGATGACCATGTGTCCGTAGAATGTCAGAGGTTGCAGGACCATGAAACCTATGACCGCCACGGAAGCGCAGACCAGAAACCTCTCCTCCGGACCCGATTTCCAGAGCGTGCGCGCATACGCAAGGGGCAGCAGGTAAGCGAGGTTGGTCCCGAAGTACGCCAGCATCCCCAGTTTCACATACAGTTGATACTCTCGATGGCCTTGGTCGAAGAGCATCCCCTGAATCATCTGGGAAGGGCCAAGAGCGAGCAGCAGTACGCAAATAGGCGTTGCGGCTGAGACAGCAAGTAGAACTGTGTCTCCGAACCTTCTTGCTCGTCCCTTGCCGTCGCGCATGAGCTCCACTGACATGAATGCGAGCATTCCGATGAAGCCCAGCACTCCGAACAACTTCATCGAAGCCGATATGCCGATCAGCAGGCCAGATGCCACGAGCGCGGCCCTATCGCTTTTCTGGACATAGATGACGAAGAAGAGTGCAGATATCGCAAGGAGAGAGGTGGAGATTCCGTTCAGGGAGAAGGTCCTCGACTCCCTGAGGAAGGCGAAGTCCAGTGCTATCAGCAGGCCGGTCACGAGCATCGCGAAGTTGCCCCTGATTCTGCGTGCCATCTCCATGCAAGCGGCGAGCGCCAGAAGGGACATCGTCGCCGAGAAGATTCTCAGGGTTACGACATCCCCCCACAGCAGTCCCCCGACGATGAACCCCAGCGGCGATTGGTCGACGGGCAGCTCGGAGTACACGTCGTACCCCTTGTTCACCATGAGCGATCTCTCGAGCATTATCCCTTCATCTATGGCGTTGTTGGAGAAGCTCCAGCCTATGTGGTAGAACCTCACGAAACCCGCAAGCAATAGCACGAGCAGAACAGCGAACGCCAGCTTCCGGCGGTCCGTGGTCACGTCCCTGAGAAGGCTCATTTCCCTTCCTTCTGCGTCGCTCGATAAGCTTTGGATGCTATTGAGGCTAACGCATTCGATGTCTCTCTCAGAGGAATTCCTGGAACTCCTTGACGAGTTCAGGGTACTTGGTCTCGATTGCCTTGAGGATGGCGAATGTCGACATCTTCTCGACGCCCACTTCGTTCAGCGTCGCGATGACCTTGTTGAAGGTGTCATCTGACAGCGTCACGAGCTTCTCCTTGGCCATCCAGTTCCTGTAGAGGTGGTTCTCGAGTAGGTCTCTCCAGCCCTTCTCGTATCTCTGCAGAGACCTCTCGCCGAAGTCCTTCTCCTTCGTCGCTTTCGCGAGAACCTCGCCAGCGACCTTGGCCGCCTTGCAGCTGTTCGAGATGCCCCCACCCGTTATCGGATCGATTTGTCTGGCAGCGTCGCCCACAAGGAGTATCCCGCTCCCGATTGCCTTGTCGATGGGCGCGCATATCGAGACCGCCCCGCTGACCAGTTCAAGCGGCTTGCCCTTCTTGAGCCTCGAGTCGTTCTGGATGTATCTGTCGAGGTACTTCTTCACATCTGCAGGATCCTTGAGCTTCGTGAGCTGCATCCCTATCCCGACGTTGGCGGTGTCCTCGTTCTTGGGAAAGATCCATATGTACCCGCCCGGAGCCTTGCTTCCCAGTACGAACTCGCAGTAGTCCGCCTCGTGATTGATGTTCGTGAGCCTGTACTGGAAGCAGCTCGTGATGTCTCTTGGTGCAAGGCTTGTGTTGATGCCAGCCCATCTCCCGACCTGGGACTCGTAACCGTCAGCGCCGACCACACAGCCGCACTTGATGTCCTTAGTCTCGCCCCAGGACTTGATCCTCACTCCAGTCACCTTATCGCCGGTCTTGAGCAGCTTGACCGCAGAGGTCTTGAGCATCAGGTCCGCGCCGACCTTCACGGCGTCCCTGGCAAGAAGCTTGTCGAAGAAGACCCTGTCCAGCACCAAGCCGACCTCGTTCCCAGCCATTTTCTCGGAGAGGTAGAACGAAGAACCGTTCGGAGCCACTATCTTCGCCCCTTTGACCTGTCGCGCCACACTCTTCGCGTCCAGCGTGATGCCCACGGAATCGAGCCATGATCTCGATATTCCCTCGCCGCATCTGACGGGAGAGCCGATCTCCTGTCTCTTCTCGACAATGAGCACCCGGGCGCCACCCTTGGCCGCCCATTTCGCCGTCATCGACCCGGCCGGGCCAGCGCCTACAACAACAACATCGTATTCGGGCATCTACTTCCCTCCGGCCAGCCTGATCGCCCCGACAGGGCAGACCTTGATGCAGCGTTTGCACATCGTGCAGTCGTCGTTGAATTCGAGCACGACCTCGTTGAGGTAGATCGCGTTCACAGGGCACGAGCCGACACACGCGCCGCAGTGCATGCATCTTGTGATGTCGACGTCGAACTCGTCTAATTCCTTTCCCATGAGGATCAACTCACGTGTATTCCTCGCCGTGTTTCTTTCTCCACTCTGCCAGAGGCACCGAGAACCTCTTCTCGACCTCCGTTCTGTAGACGGGGCCCGAGTTGTAAGCGCAGAATGGAATGATCTTACCGTCGGGCGTGGTGTAGTGGATCATGCACCTCTTGACGCGCTCGATGTCGTAGTTGTACGAGTCCATGAAGTGCATCGCACCGACATACATCATCTGCCAGGAGAATTTGGCCAGCTCGCTCTTGGTCTCCTCCGAGAGAACACCTCGAAGCGCTCTCAGGAACTGGGTCGCACTCATTCCATCCGGGAGTTCGTCCTTCTTGAGGTACTTCCTCAGCAGGTTGAACGCTTTGAGCTTCGACGGTGCCTTTATCCTCTTTCCGGATGCCTTCTGTGCGAGGCCATACAGCTCATCGAAGAGATGCTCCACATCCACGAACCTCGTGACGGGGACCACGTTGTCCGCATCTTTCACGAACATGTAGGTGGCAATCCCACAATGCGAATGCGTCGTCAGAGTCACCTTGGGGTCGCCGTACAGCGCCGTCCAAAGCTCAGACACCGCGGCGACCGTGGGAACAGGGTACCAATCCGCAGTCTTGATCTTCCCCCCAGACTGTCTCTCCATGTCCTTCGCCAGATCAGGAAGAGTGTACCTCCCCTTCTCGAGATCCTCGTTGGTGATCCTACCAGTGAAAGCGACGGGCTGGAAGTTCACACCCCGAACGACATCCATGTTCTCGAGCGCGTAGTGTAGGATCGGCCAGATCTGGTCGTCGTTCAGTCCTTTGACGATGGTGGGCACGAAGACGATGGATGAGTGATGCTCGACCTTCCGGAAGTTCTCGATCACCTTCTTCTTGGTCTCGAGCAGGTCCACGCCTCTGGCGCGTTTGTATATCTCGGATCTCAGTCCGTCGAACTGAAGATAGACAGTGTTCATGCCAGCGTCGCTGGCCTTCTGACAGAAATCGACGCTATCCGCGAACTTGATCCCGTTGGTGGCAACCTGGATCTGCGCGAAGCCCAGCTCCTTTGCGGCCTTGATTATGTCCAGGAACCTCGGGTGGATCGTCGGTTCACCGCCGGAGAACTGAACCGCTGGCGTTGGAACGGGCCTCTGGGCTCTGAGAACTTTCAGCATCTTGACGACGGTGTCGAAGTCGGGCTCAAACACATAGCCGGCAGAGTTCGCGTTTGCGAAACATATCGGGCATTTCAGATTGCACCTGTTCGTGAGGTCCACGTTCGCCAGCCCAGTGTGGCTCAGGTGCAGGTCGCAAAGACCACAGTCGAAGGGGCATTGCTTGGCCTTGGGGATGGCTGGGTTCTCGACTCCGATACCGTCCTTTGCCCATCTTTCAACTCGCTTGTACATCTCAGCGTCGGACCATACGACGTCCCTGAAGGCGCCGTGCTTCGGGCACGATTTCTCCATCACGACCTTGCCCTTGTCCTCTCTCAACGTCGCAGGAATGATCTTCAGACATTCAGGGCACAAGCTCTCTGTGGTCTTCGGTAATCCGGGCGGTATAGCGCTCTTTCTAGTCAGCATGTGACCGCACCCCAAGGCGCTATCCCGAGGGAATCATTTAAATGTTATGTAGCTTATCTAGCTACAAATGGACCTGAAGAAGATGGTCGAATCCCTAGGAAGGAACTATGACGAACTAATGAATGAGTACCTGAAGGTATCCAGCATATTCTTGAAGCTAGGGCTTTCCGACTACGAGTCCAGGGCCTACATTGCGCTTGTCGCCCTCGGATCAGGTTCGGCGAATCTTGTAGCTGAGATTGCACAGATTCCGCGAACGTCTTCTTATAAGGTGATGAGGAGCCTCGAGCAGAAGGGGTTCGTGAGGAAGTTGCAGGGAAGGCCGCGTTCATTCTCGCCTGTCGAGCCTTCCGAGCTGTCGAAGAGACTCGCGTCGCAGATAGAAGAGTCCTTTAGCAAGGTGTCTGCTCTCAAGAACCTTCTTTCGGAGCGCGGCGTACCGCAGCTAGTTTACACCATAATGGGCAAAGACCGCGTGCTGGACAAGATCAGGGAAATGCTTGACAAGTCGGAGAGCATCTTCGTGATATCGTCACCCTCGATGTCCTTGATACGAACGAGGCTGGGCAAGATGTTCTCAAGCGCCGTCTCTAGAGGCGTGAACGTCACGGTAATCACGAGTCCATTCGTCAAGGCGCCTCGTGGGGTCAGAGTCATCCGAAGGAAGGCGTTGATAGCCACAGACGTCGTCAGCGACGGCAAGACTGCTCTGCTCGCCGCGCCCGATCTCTCAGCTTGCGGCTACACAGACAACGAAGCTCTGTCTAAACATATAGAGGATTTTCTGAGGATTATGGGTGAAAGCCAGGAGTGACGAAGTTAGGCCCGCGCTTGTTCTTCGACTCCGCCTTGATCACTGTCCTCAGCAGGAAAGGAGCGTATAGGGTCGTCACAACCGAGACCAAGACGATGACAGAGTACGTCGCCTGCCCGATCGTTCCCATGTTCAGGCCAATCATTGCGACCACTATCCCCACCTCGCCCCTCGGAACCATTCCCGCACCGACTATCAGCGCGGTCCTCTCGCCCCTTGTAATCGCACCCAGGGAGCAACCGCCAAGCTTGCCCAGTATGGCAACTACTGATATTACGATTGCCACCGGGATCACGCTCGAGAAATTGGCGAAGTCGACCCTGGCGCCCATGACGACGAAGAAGAATGGCACCAGGAAGATGTTGAGCGGCTCGAACTTCTGTTCCAACTCATAGGTCTCCTTCGTGTCGGAGAAGATCAGTCCTGCAAAGAAGGCCCCGATGATCGCTGCGAGCCCGACGAATGAAGCAAGGGCCGAGAGCCCGAATATCACCATCAGGATTATGACAAACGGCGCCTGCTTCTGTTTCAGCTTGTCGAACCAACTATCTCTCTTGAATGCGCGAGTGGTGTAATGCACGGCCCAGGTGCCGTTGACCGTCTTGTCGAACTTGACATCCCGCTTGCCGGAAGCATACTTCACCACGCGGGTTCCGATGATGGTAACTATCGCAACAAAGCATATCGCCTCCGCAACGACTACCGCAACATTCAGAGCAGTCAAGTCCCCGACAGCCACGCCGCTCACGAGGGTGAGGACTATCATTCCGAGAATGTCGTCTATCACAGCCGCCCCCAGGATGATCTTCGCCTCGAGAGTGTTGATCATGCCCATGTCGTCGAGCAGCCTGGCTGTGATTCCAACGCTGGTTGCGACCAAAGCTGTGGCAACGAACATCGCCTCTATCGACGAGGCGAAGAGGAAGATCGAGACGAAGTAGCCGAGGACGAACGGCGCAACGACTCCCAGCGTGGCCACGCTGGTCGCTATGAGGCCGACCTTCTTCAGCTCTGAGAGCTTCGTCTCCATCCCGACCGAGAACAGCAGGAATGTCGCACCAAGCTGAGCCAGGACGTCGAAGAAGTTGTCCTCGGAGGTTATCAGGTTCAGGAAGGTCGGACCTAGGATGATGCCTGCAATCAGCTCTCCGGTAACTGCCGGAAGCTTCAGCCTCTCCATGACCTCGCCGCCGAGCTTGGCCGCAAGAAAGGCGACAAATATCAGCAGGAGAGTCTGTTCAGTCTCCA